>CAYLOP010000011.1:0-44917 GCA_964385305.1 uncultured Anaerolineaceae bacterium
AGCAGTATGCGCCAGTCGAGCCGTGTCGTAGGCGTACTCGAAGAAGATCGTCGGCTCGGTGTAGGTGTAAGCGATGCTGCGGGATGCGGTATCCTGGGCTGCGGTGACAATCTGGGCGGGAGGCGCATCACGACCGGCGATGAGATGCTCTTCACGCGGCATCTGAGAGATCTCCCAATTCTGGCACCAGCGGCAGCGGAAGTTGCACCCTGGTGTAGCCACGGAGTAGGCTTGGGAGCCTGGGTGGAAATGGAATAGCGGTTTCTTCTCTATAGGATCGACGTTTTCGCTGATGGTACGGCCGTACACCAGGGAATAGAGACTCCCGCCACGGTTTTCCCGCACCTTGCAAGCGCCTTTCTTGCCTTCCGCGATCACGCATCGATGTGCGCACAAGTTACAGCGCACCTGGTTGTCGGCCAACTTCTCATATAAGGCGGCCTCTTTTATGGTGGCGCTATCGACCGTCTCACGCTGGTTCCGAATCTGTAGCTCCATGCTCAGCTCGCCCTCCAGCGCGTCCAATTGCTCCATCATCGTCGGCGGGATCGAATGGGCTGGCAAACGCGCCTTAAGGTCCGCGAGCTGCTTCTCAAGTTCTTCTATCCTTTCACTGCCCGTAGTCGTCATTGACCATGCTCCTATCGTCGGGTCGGGAGACGCGAACCCTCTCAGATCGAATCCCCAGGCTCTCTAGGTTGGACCGCCTCGGTCATGACCGCGGTTGGTATGTTGCATGGTACCAGCGATTAGGCCTGACCTTGATTTATCTAAATATCCGCCTTGAGGATCATGGTATCGATCATGAACGGAATCCTTTGATCGTGCTATTGCACAAACGCTTTATGTTCAGCATCGGTGTGATCAAATCCATGTTCCGATGGTTTGAAGTGGGCGTCTTTCTGGGAATGAGCGATTCGGAGTAAAAAAATGGCTATGGATTAGCATGCTGCTCTGTATCCGATTAATTACGTTTCTCGCCATATGCTCATGCGTGAGAGTGATCTCTAGGCTGCAACTAGGCTCCCAACCTGAGGTCGATCACTTGATCGATCAGCATGCTAATAATCTCTTTCTGAATTGAGATGCCCAGCGGGCAGTCTTCATTCATCAACTTACGCAGCGCCTCGGCGTCAATCACCAGAACCTCGATCTCCGTCAGACTGCGGGTTGTGGACGTGTATGTATATGGTTCCACAAGCGTAGAACATCCAATGATGTCACCTGTATGAGCACGATCTACGCGTGTTGGTTCCTCCTCACCAATACTATATAAGACTTCGACCTCACCTGCGGCTAGCAAGTACAGGTGAGTGCCGGGCTTTCCCTCCTCAGAGAGGGTATGCCCAGAATAGTAGCATTCTTCACTGGCTAATTGGGCGATGGCCTCCCGATGTTCCTCTGTGAGCTCGCGAAAGCAGGGGTATTGCTGGAGTCTAATTGGATCCGTAGGCATCACGCACCTCCGATATTCAACGCTCTCCACAATGAGGGGTCTATGGTATCCCTTGCACCTATACTCGCTGTGCGGTCGTGATGCAAGAGTTGAATTGGATATGTCATTATGGTCTTACTCAATACGCACCCCCATACCGATAAACCCACCCCAGGGTAAGGGTAGAGCCCAAGGCCAAAACCTCCACAATGTAGTCCTCCAAAAGGGGCTGGACTCCTTGGCCGTTATCTGTCGAACCATCTGGACCAGTTCTCTTGGCGTGAAGAAATGAGCGTGTTCCCAAGGAGGATCGCCCTGGCGTCGATACCCCCTTCCAATCCAACTCTTGCGATTAATCGCGCCCAGGATCAGTCCTCGACAGGCTACTCGATGGGCTTCTTGCAGCGCATCGGCCGCATCCTGCAGGAACTCCAGCGTGGTGATCAAGGCAACGATATCGAACGATTGATCGGGGAAAGGGAGCTGTTGAGCGTCACTCCTCACATAAGCCTGTGGCTCCTGTTGCACGGCTTCACCTAGCATGATGGAAGACAGATCCAAGCCCACGGCTCTCAGCCCTTGTTTTTCAAACCATCGGGTGAAGTGCCCTGTCCCACAACCCACCTCCAATACGGAGTGCGCTTGAGGGAACTTACCACGCAACCATTTCATGAGCGCCTTCTCAAGGCGGTCAGCGCGACGTCCTTGGTTTGAGTACCAGGACTCGTAGTCTTGAGCCAGCGAGGGGTTATCAAAAGGATTTAAGTTCGTCTGTTCTTCGTCCATATTCTCCATCGAGGGCTAGTGAGCTCATCCTGGCAATTGGCATTCAACTTAGATCTTTGAGATGAGTGGAATCACTCGCTTACGGCTGTGATCGGCGATCTCTTTCACCTCCGCCAGCGTCTCTGGCGTAAGCGGCACCTCCACTTCCTCGGGGGTGAAATAAGTATCCTTCATCCGTAAGATTTGCATGAAAAGCTGGAAGGGCCGCTTGGTGCTGTGAGTCATGATCAGGTTGTTTGCAACTGCCTCCAAATCGGCGATCTGTTCTTTCTTCGCTGTGGTGCTCACCGAGAAGAGGTAGGTTCGCCTCTCATCATCTTGTATAGTCTTCTTCATCCGCTCCAGGGTCGCCGTTCCATACGTAGGCGAGAACAGGAGCAGATTAAGCGCAGCGCCAAAGACCAGAATCCCCGGCCCTTCATCGGGCACTAAAGAACAAGCTTCCTCTAAGACGCTATCCCAGATATCCGGGATGACCAGGTTGGCTTTCAGGTGGCCAGATGACACCGATTCCATGCCCTCCAAGCTTGTATCTAGTTCAATGAAAGCCACACGGTCATGGTACATGGAAAGCTCCAGATGGGCGACGTTGTTCAGCCCACTCACGATGAACTCATGGGTGGGGTATTGCAGCGACATAAAAACCACGCTGCCGCCCTGGCGCAGCCAGGCGGCTGCGATGAGATTCCCAATCAGCGGCTTACCCGAGCCGCCAGGGCCTGTGATCAGGGTGGAGGTATGTGTGGGAAAACCTTCCGGAATCAGTCGATCCAGCCAGGGTTGCCCGATGTGAATCCTTTTCATGTAGGGTTCTTTTCAGCATCCTCTACAATGCAAAGATGCGTATTCTGAGCGAGTCTTGATGTGATTGCCTTTAAAGCCCACTTAGCTCTTCTGAGCCCCGGGATTCGTGATTCGTCTCAGGTAGAAATATCTTCCATCATATTGAATCTCGACGAGCTTATCCTGTCGCAGAAGACCCTCAACGAGGTCCCAGTTTGCTCCGGCCTTTGTCAGAAGCTGCCCGACTGCATCCTTCCGCATAGGATGCACGGCTGTGATGCTCAGCAAATCCTCCTCGGCATCTCCTGTGAAGGCGAAGGCGTTGCCCTCATAGCCTAGAAGGAGCTCAACCCGGTCAACCTGCTCCTTGAAAAGATGGTAGGCCTGGTGGATCCTGTCCTCCTGCGCGGGACTCACCCATTCTTCTGCTGGGGGTCGCGTGGGGATCGCGACGTACGCCCCCGCGGGTCGGATCTCGCCGAGGAAAGAGGCGATCTCACGAAGGGAGGCCTCGTCATCGTTGATCCCCTTGACGAGCATCGTCTCGGTGGCCAGCTCGCCCTCGAAAATCCCGGCGAAAGACCGTATACCATCCAAGATCTTGGAAAGGTCAAGTTTCCCATGAGGGCGATTGATCCAGCGCCAGGCGGGCACCTTTACGGCGTCCACCTTTAAGGATACCCAATCAGCGCCCAGGAGGTCAGTGCGCACATCCTCACGCCAGATCAAGGATGCATTGCTGATCACGGCGATCGGTATGTGTAATTCGGACAGCGCCGAGATCTCGGCAGCAAGATTGAGATCGAGGGTGGGCTCGCCATCTGGGACGAAGGTCAGGTAATCGATCGGCTCGTCGTGGGCTCGGGCATCAGCCACCTTATCTTGCACAGCCCGGATGACTTCGTCCTGATCGTAGAAAGCCTGGCGGTCTACGCGCATCGTTAGCGTACGTCCTAGTTGGCAATAGACACAAGCGTATGTGCATATCTTCGGAGGAATGTTGTTGATACCCAGGCTGCGGCCCAGGCGTCTCGATGGAACCGGACCAAAAGCGATGTTCACGTACGACCTCCTAGTCCAAGGTGAGATTTACATGCCATGCGATTTTTTTGCAGTCAAATCATTATCAGCATCATGGCAGCGCACCTGGGTATCGTCAGCATCGTTACTGCCGCTCTCGGCTCATAGGTTTTTCGCGGTTGAGGGATGCGAATGTTAAATATCCCTCTCGCCTCCAAGCCGGCCGAGCCCACCCAGCGGACAATCCTATTGCTTGGCAAGTACGATCCCAGCGGCCACAAGAATACCCGTGGCGAGCGAAATCAAGCTGTACCGTCTGTTTTCCCTCTCCACCGCGGGTAAGAGGTGGGAGGCGCCGACATAGACCAGCGCGCCGGCGGAGAGGGCAAGGAACCCTCCCAAGGTGTTCTTGCTGATCTTCTGGATGAAGGGATAGGAAAGCAAGGCGCCCAACGGAGTGGATATTCCTGCTGCGAGGAAAGCGTAGAGAGCGGCTCTCCGCTTCTTGATGCCTCCCCGTTCTAGGAGAACGAAGGTCACGATGCCTTCTGGAAATTCGTGCAATACCATGCCAATGGCTGCCACGATCCCTGTGAAGATGCTTACGTTGAAGGTTACAGAGTAAATCACGCCATCCAGGAAAGAGTGGAATCCGATGCCCAGTGTGGGAATAATTCCCATGGCTAGATCCGGGCATGCTTGTTTATGGCATACAAATAAATTCAGGAATCGGTTGAAAAGGTAGAGGCCCATGAACCCAAGGAGCAAGAAGACAGGGGCAGAATCATTCATATCAAATGATTTAGGGATGATGTGGACAAAGGAGACGGATATCAGAACGCCGGCGGCGAAGCTCATGAAATACACCGCATTCCGGTTAGCCCACAGCTCATATCTGCCGATGATGTAGATGCCGATAGTTGTCACCGCGCATGCCAGCGTGCTGGTCAGCAGAACAACGCCAAAGACACTCATGCCTATTTGCTCTTTACCGTGGGTGCTTTCTTCTCCACCTTCCCGCCCTCTTGTGCCTCAAGCTTGCGGCAGATATCCACCAGGACGCGAAACAAATCGCTTTCGGTAATGATACCTACCGGTTTTCCGGATTCGACCACCGGAAGAGTGCTTATCTTTCGATCAAGCATGGTTTGGGCGGCCTCGATTACATTCGCCATCGGACCTATTGTGATGGGGTCTTTCGACATAAGCTCACGAACAGGCATCTTGGATAGGATTTCATTGACTTTGAGGGGGTTGATGGCGATGATTTCCGTTCGGAAGGAACTACGCAAGTCCTCCATCGTCACAATGCCCACCAATTGGTCATGGTCGACCACGAGCAGTCGTCGGATGTCGTTTTCGAGCATGAGCCAATAGGCGTCTGGCAGCGTCATGCTGCTGGGGACTGTCACAGGATCAGATGTCATTAAATCCCTGATTCGTTTTTCTTGTGGGTTATCCATAGCTCCACCTCTCCCTCTATGGAGGGTTACTCGGCGAAATCGGGTGGGATGCACTGCATCCAGAAGCCAAGTCGGCTATCCTGCGTTATGGGAGCCTTGCTCAGATCGCTAGCCTTCCGTCACTTGACAAGGCCATCCTACTGGTATAGTATATACGAATGTAAGTCGAAATGTCAAGACATGATCGTTTGACACGGGACATTTTTTACGGAGGCGCGCAGACGTAAGTAAACGTATGACATATCTTGCAGCGACTACCTGAAGGAGCTGACGGTACGGAGTAGGCCTGAGCGAAGCGCAATACGGAGATATGATGCGGTAAGTATGTATGTTTTTTTTGTGACGTAATTGCTCTTTACACCAAGCAGGGTCACGGCAGCCTTCATGGGGAAGGATATGGGCTCTTGAAGTGCCCTTTGGCTGGAACAGGCGGCACCAGCCAGCGTATGGGAGTTTATCTAAACTGTGCCGAGCGGAATCGAGAAAGACAGAGGAAAGAACTTAAAAAGATAGGTGAGAATTATGACCAAGATGCGTTCATTTCGCTTTCCTGAAGATGAGCTCGAACGGTTGAAGGAAATCGCCACACGCAGGCACGACGACAATCAGACACAGGCACTCCTCGAGGCGATCAACCGCTACTATAAGGAGCTTAACCCCCCATCGCTGCAAGGGTATATCCGGATTGACCGGATCTCCAACCTCAACGGGAACGAGGGCTGTCCGGGCTGTGGCCAATCGGAAAGCGCGGGAGCATGGGTCGCGGTCTACTCCGACGGCACTCTGAAGGGTGTGCTCTGTGATGATTGTGTAGAGGCTGGGCGGGCATGAAATTGCCCGATGGAGATATCGTTGCAGCAATGTTTTCGTCATTGCGTAAATGAACTCTCCAGCCGCTTACATTCGAGGTAAATTCGGATCGCAGGAGCCCCTTCACCGTCTTATCGCAGCATAATAGAGCCTTGTGTTCCAATTAGGTGAAGGACTCTGTGGCGCAGGCTTGGGATTGGTTCGACAGGCTGGGTGTGACCTTGACCGGCGCATCGAGGAGGATCGGACGATGAGTATGGAAGGCCTCACCTTCAAAGTGACGAGGTCAGCAGAGGAGCAGGAGCTTCAGCGCGAATACGACGTAGTGATCCTGGGCGGAGGCCCAGCCGGGCTCACGGCCGCTATCTATGCCTCACGCGCTCGGATGAAGGTGCTTTTAGTGGAGAAAAAAACCATCGGTGGTGAAGCGGCAAGTACAAGCATGGTCGAGAACTACCCGGGATTCCCGGACGGTATCAGTGGTGTTGAGTTGGTTGAAAGGATGCGAACACAGGCTGAGAGGTTCGGTGCACAAATCATCCTGGCTTCGCCAGAAGATCTAGACTTGACCGCCGAACCAAAGGCGATAACTCTAAGGGAGCAGCGGGTTCGAGCTCGATCTGTCATCATCGCCTCGGGCACTTCACCGAAGACTCTGGATATCCCTGGCGAGAGGGAGTTCAAAGGGAGGGGCGTCTCCTATTGCGCTACCTGTGACGCCCCCATGTTCACTGGGAAGGACATCGCCATTATCGGCTGTGGGAACTCTGGCTTGCAGGAGGGGTTGTTCATCCACAAATTTGTCAACTCTCTAACCATGGTCGAGTTCTTGCCAACCGTCCAGGCAGAGGAGATATTGTACGAGAGGATGAGGGCGCACGAGAATGTGCGCTGGCTGTTTAAATACGAACCCCTTTCCATCAATGGTAAGGACTGGGTCACATCACTAACAGTGAAAGATCGAGGCACGGGTGAGATTGAGGAGTTTCCCGTCGAGGGTGTTTTCATCTATATCGGATTGATACCGAATACGGAGTATTTGCATAACCAAGTAGCTCTGAACGAATGTGACTTCATTATCACGGATGAGAGGATGCAAACCTCAGTCCCTGGCGTTTTCGCTGCGGGTGACATTCGGGATACTGCGTTGCGGCAAGTAGCCACCGCCATCGGGGATGGCGCCGTTGCAGCCTCGTATGGGCACCAGTATGTATTTTCATCGATTCGAGAGAGGGTGTGAAGGGATATCAAAGATGGCGTACTTATCGAAAGAGGATCAAGAATACCTTAAGGAGATCTTCAACGGATTGGATCGGTCGGTCAGGCTGATCTACTTCACGTCGCAAGTTGGGTGTGATTATTGCGATGCCACTCGCGAACTGCTCTCGGAGCTCGCCAATCTTTCGGACAATGTAGTATTAGAGATCAATGACATAACGGAGAAGCGTTCGAAAGCGGAACAATATGGCATCGATCTGGTCCCTGGCCTGGTTGTAGCCAATGATAAGGACTATGGGATCCGCTACTTCGGTGTGCCGGGCGGCCACGAGTTTAGTTCACTGATCGCAGCAATGTTAGATGTCTCCAAAGGGTCAACTGGTTTAAGTGCGGAGACCAAGTCTGCGCTTGAGAAACTAGAAGAGCCCGTTCATATCAAAGTATTCATTACCTTAATGTGCCCGCACTGTCCGCGAGCTGTGCGTATAGCCCATCAATTGGCTATGGAGAGTGAGCTTATCCGCGGTGATATGATCGAGGCCCAGGAATTCCCTCAACTTGTGAACCAATATGATGTAGGAGCTGTCCCCAAGGTCGTGGTCAACGATGCGGTGGAGTTCGAAGGCGCACTGCCCGAGGCCGCCTATTTGGAACAGGTCCTGAGAGCCGAAAGGGAAGCTCGGAGCTTGCGTTGATGGCGGAAAATAAAGCGGGAGGCAACAGGGTTTGAGAATCTCAGGGCATCTCCAAAGTGATGACCTTCATGGTCAGAGAGGGCTGGGATATAATGGGGCGTCCACTATGGCAGCTGCTCGTGTTGGGAACACAGAGGGGGAAGGCGGTGGAGCTTACCTGCGATGAGTGTATAAGGGTTATGGACTACTATGTCGACGGGATCTTGGAGAGTGGAGATTCGCAGCGGCTGCAGGAATCGGTTATCAGACATCTTTCCCACTGTCCTGATTGCCGTCAAGAAATTGGGAGGAAGCTTGATGATTGGGAGCGGCTCATGGTGGATCAAGATGGCGAAGAGCAGTAACACGGATTTCTAACAGACGCCTAATGGGTAATAAACAGCTTCGCGTGGGTCAACTTAGATACCTAATGGTTGCTGACTTGATTGGATCGGGAAATTTCTATTAACAGGGGGGATGTAGTAAACGACCGATGTTGGTCCGTGAGAGAACATCATCCGGGAGGGAAGCAGCAATGAATGCCATAGCCCAGCCCATATTCGACGATCGCTGTCTGATAAGTTGTGGGATGTTGTACCCGGAAATCAACTACCTGATGGAGACCGGGTTCTTAAATCCTCGCCAGATCTTTTTCACGCCGCCGGGTTTGCACGCTCTGCCGGACAGGCTCGAGAAGCATTTATTAAAAAAACTTACTGTGGCTCGAGAAGGTTGTCCCAACCATAAGATCATTGTCGTGTATGGGAAAAAGTGCTACGTGA
This sequence comes from uncultured Anaerolineaceae bacterium, assembly GCA_964385305.1. GTDB lineage: Bacteria > Chloroflexota > Anaerolineae > Anaerolineales > E44-bin32 > CAYLOP01. The sequence goes on from CAYLOP010000011.1 coordinate 8,972, forward strand.
GCACCGATGAACCTCTCAAGCGTGTCGATTCAATTCTGCAAGAAGTAAGTCAGGAGATGGTCAGGGTTCAGGGAGAATATGGGTACGATATGCTGGCAGGCCTGGAGGATCGGCAGCGGATCAGTGAGGGGAGGCAGGATAAGATCTTGTGGTTCACACCAGGCTGGCTACGGAGCTGGAAAGCGGTTTACCAGCGCTATTTCGGATGGGACAGAGCCGATGCCAACGCCAACTTCCCGGGTTTCTACGACAAGATCATTGTTTTGGACAGCCTTGACATAGGTGATACGTATATGGCTGAGCACGCTGAGGACATTTTAGAGCTGTTTGATTGGACCGGCCTGATGGTTGAATTTCACCCGATCACGCTCGATCGTTTCAAAGGGTTGCTGCGAGACGCTCTGTCCGAAACCGACACGAAAAGCACTGCTGTGTAAAGAAGGTTTGAATATCTATTATCGCCATTCCATGAATTGCGTGTGATCTGCCACGTGATCCGGGTGAATCATTCCATGCATCTGCACATGCTCGCTCAACGAGGTCTGAATTTTGTACGGCGCCAGACACATGATTTCAAGCTTATGCTGGGGCGTCGAACCTTACATGGGTTGGCAACCAGTCTGTCCACCCAATACGATTCGATATTCGCTGCGTTATTGGGGGCCAATTCGCTGCAGATAGGATTGTTGCAGAGCGCAGGCAACGCTGTGGGTGCACTGGCTGGATTACCGGCAGGTTGGTTCATTGATTACTATAGTCTGAAGAAGATCTTCCTCCTGGGCACAATCGTACTGGTGGCTTCCCGTATCTTTTATCTTGTAGCCCCTCATTGGACATGGCTCTATGTGGCCATTATTCTGTACTATCTGGGTTCGCGTATTACGTGCACCGCCTGCACGGTTACATGCGCGGAGGAGCTCCCCAATGAGCAACGAGCGACGGGACGAGGGTTCTGCCAGGCGATTGCTTCACCTGTAGTCGTCATCACGCCTCTGATTGCGGCTTGGCTCATCTCGCAGTTTGGTGGACTTCAGGTTGAGGGAATCCGGCCTCTATACGCTGTCCAGACCTTGATCTTCATCGTGATTTTTATACTGCTCTTGACCCACTTATCCAGCACCCACGGCCATGACGCATCTCACGACGTTCACCGGCTTTTGCCAAGCTTTATCGAGGTCTTTAAGCAAGGCCCAGATGTGGTGCGCATAATGCTTGTGATGGGACTGATGGAATTGCCCTGGACAATAGCGGGGCCTTTTATGCCATTGTACGCACACGAGTTCAAGGGCGCCGATGAATTCTTGCTTGGGGCGATCGCCGTGGCAAGAGCCCTTGTTCCTATGCTGGTCTCGATTCCCCTGGGTCGTTTAGCCGATCGGCAGGGCCGGAAGAAGTTCCTTTTTGCCATAGCGCCTCTCACCTACGCAGCTAATCTCTGCTTGATCTTTGCGCCTGTGTCAGGCATGGGATCTTGGATTGCTCTGGTGCTCTATGGCGTGCTCTTCGGCTTTAACAGCATTGGTATGGCCTTGGCCTCCTCCATGACGGCCGAGATCATGCCCCAGAAGCAGATGGGGCGCTGGATTGGCATCGTCAGTCTCTTTCGAGGATTGCTAAGCATTCCGGCCCCGTTAGTAGGGGGGCTGATCTGGGAGCGCATTGGACCGCAATATGTGTTCTTTGCGGCCATCGCGATCGATGTGTTCCTGCGTTTGCCGCTCCTTGCGATGACTCGAGAGACATTGCATCTACGAAAAGAAGCGTGACTTTTTAGGGCAATAAATAAGGTCAGACAAATTACGCATGGAGGCGATCTGGCCCGGCATGGGAAAAATATACGTGCCCAGACATTTAACGGATACGATGAGAGTAAGAAGGAGATGAATATGAAAAAGATATCCGTCTGCGGAAAAGGCGGTAGTGGGAAAAGCTCAGTTGTCATCCTCCTGGCAAATGAGATGAGGGCGAGGGGGTATCGGGTGTTGGTCGTTGACTCGGACGAGTCAAATACGGGGCTTTCCCGAATGCTTGGCTTCGAGAAGAGGCCCGAGCCTCTTCTGGGGCTCGTTGGGGGAAAGAAGAACGTCTTTCGGACATTCTCAGAGGAGTCGGAACTTTCCAGCAGTATCTTGGTGCAGGAGGAAATACGAATCGCGGATCTCCCTCCCCAATACGTCGTCGAGGCGGATGGCCTCAGGCTGGTTTGTATCGGAAAGATTCTTCAGTCCCTTGAAGGTTGTGCATGTCCAATGGGAGTGCTGAGCCGTGAGTTTCTCGGGAGGCTCCGCCTGCAGGAGGATGAGGTGGCGATTGTTGATATGGAGGCCGGCATCGAGCACTTCGGCAGAGGGGTTGAGACGAGCATAGACAGCGTGCTCATCGTGGTTGATCCCTCTTTTGCATCGCTGGAACTTGCTGACAAGATCAATGCGCTCGCCACGGAAGTCGGAATGGCTAACGTCTGGACGATCCTCAACAGGGTCACATCCGAAGAGATCGCTCTGAAATTAGGGGAGGCGTTGGAGGAAAAAGGCATATCTGTGATTGGGTCCATTGGCTACGACCCGAACATTTTTCAAGCCGGCTTGGAGGGGCGAGCGCTAACTGGGGAGAGAGCGGCGGAAGGCATGGTAAATATCGTGGATGCTTTGTTGGGGGATGCATAACGGACCTAGAGGGAACCACCTCTCTGGGATTTTACGTGATGAGATTATCTCATCCTTTTCGAAGGCGCCTTGGACAACAAATGCACAGGACAGGAGGCGAGAATGTGCTTAGCTACAGCCTATGTTGAAAGCGAAGATCACAAAGAAGAAATGATGCGAGATGTGGCCTGGATAGGAGCCGAGAGTCAGGGCGTTGTGATGATCAGTTTCCTTGGAGAGAGGCAAGTATCGCATGCCAGGATCAAAAGCGTTGATTTAGTACATGGAACCATTATCCTCGAAGGTGATGAGGATGGTGGAGATAAGTAAGTCTTTTAGCCCGGAACTTCTCACGCAATCTTTTACGCTTCTCGCAGCGGCTGAATACACAACGGGGGATGGCTGGCCATACGAAGGTGAGAGAATTTCGAAAGATGTGCGATGATGCCGTGGTTCAGCCTCGGTTTCCTACGACAGGACACCCAATGGCCGTGGCAGCTTAAAGGTATTGCTCTGGGTTGATAGCGTCGATACGGGTAGGGATTTGCGACATTTGACCTTTAGGGGCAGGTAGCGTTGTGTAATGTACCCAAGCAGCATGTGTTTTCGATCGAACTACGAATTGCTCGACTCCCTGGTCTGTAGCGAGTTAACCATTTTCACCCTCCGTAATGTTGTCCAGTCGTTTAGAGCACTGGAAGAAACCCAAGAGGGTTTTTAGATGGGGAATGATCAGTACTTCTATAACACAGAAGGAGGGCTATGAAATTCGACATCCTCACAATCATCGGTGTCGTTATTATTTTGGCTTACCTTGGTAGTAAAGGTTTGCAGCTTCTGGGCACACCTCAAGTCGTGGGTTACATCCTTGTCGGTGTGCTGCTGGGTTCCTCATTTCTCAACATTGTGCCGCTGCCACTCGTTGGTGAACTGAGTTTTATCAGCGAGATTGCCTTGGGGTTGATCGGTTTCGAAATGGGTTCTCACTTACGTCTGGGTGAGCTGCGCCGCCTCGGACGCACGATCTTCTTTATTTTAGCCTTCGAGGCTTTCGGGGCTTTTATACTGGTGGCGGCCGGCGTCTACATGCTGACAGGCTCGAATTACACAGCGCTTATCTTCGGTGCTTTAGCCGCAGCAACTGCACCAGCTGCGACGGTGGACGTGCTGGCCGAATACCGCACTGAAGGCCCCCTTACAACAACCCTCCTGGCTGTTGTGGGATTGGACGATGCCCTGGCCTTACTCTTGTTTAGCATCGCCTCAGCAGTTGCGGAGGTGATACTCTCCCATACTGGCGGGATATCGCTGGCGCAGATGGTTGAACTACCCTTACGGGAAATTGGCGGGGCTCTTTTGATAGGGATTGGTGTTGGTTTGCCTTTTCAATGGGCGTTGGAACGCCTTAAGAGGCGCACACACGCGATGTGCGCTTTCATCATCGGCACAGTGCTTATGGTGGCAGGACTGGCAAATTCATTTGGGGCATCCCTGATCTTGGCCACAATGACGCTAGGCATCGTAGTTACCAATCTGGTAGTCGACAACAGCGAATACATCCAATGTGCGGTGGAACGCGTCGGCCCTCTGGCCTATATTCTCTTCTTCGTCATGGTGGGCGCGCATTTACAAATCTCTCTCCTGCCACAAATGGGGTTGTTGGGCATTGTTTATCTATTGCTGCGCAGTATAGGCAAGTTCGGCGGGGCTTGGTTAGGGGGTTGGTTGGGGGGAGCAGAGCCTCAAGTTCGCGACAACCTGGGATTCGGTTTACTGTCTCAAGCGGGGGTAGCCATCGGGTTGGCATTGTCCATCGCCGGGAGATTTGACGCTTACGGAGAGGCAGGTATTTATCTAGGGAGTACAGTTATCAACGTGATTACGGCTACCACATTCGTTGTACAAATTGCTGGACCAATTATGGTCAAGTTTGCCGTTACCAGAGCTGGCGAGGTCGATAAGGCTGCATCGAGGGATCCAAAGGTGGAATCGAAACAAACGCAGAGATGATTGCCGTCATCATTTCTGTTGCGTTACTGCTGGCGGTTTTTGGGACGATGATCCTCTTCTTTGTGTTTAGCAACTAAAGATAATGAAGTGGGTGCATGGTTCCACGCTTCTTATTGTGCGGGCGTCCTCGAAAGCCCGGTCGACATTAAAAAGGATGCCCCCTGCACGCCGTGAGGAGAATGCAGGGGATTTATGTAACGCAATAACGATGTTCTAGCTGCATCAACGTTCGCAGTAGATGCGCTGGTCGGTCCAGCCCTCGATGGTGGGGTCGTGGGCGACGAAGTCAAGCGCCCCCCAGCTATCTGTGATGCCATCCCAGGTGCAGTTACGGTCGCCGGCCCAATCCGTCAATTGGGGTGCGTTGCTCACGTTCCCTGAGACGATCAATTCGCCTACAACCTCCAACCCCTCGACCAGGAAATTGACCTGCGCACCGGTGACGGTGTTGTCAGCCAATGTGAAGGTCGTCCCGTCGGGGATATATCCCCACACGCGGCAGGTCTGGCCAAGTTCACAGAGCGTCCACCCCGGCGGCGGTGAAAGCGATGAGCAGGGACCGGTAGTGCCCACCTGGGACGGTCCCGGATAGGTAGTACATCCCGCGCCCCACATGTGCGCGCCGATGTCGATCCCGGCGTGAATGCCGCCGCAGGTGGGATCGGCCTGGTTGATGACCTGGTTGCCGATCACCTGAAAGCCTGATAGAAGCCCATAGCCATAGGGATGTACGGCGATGCCGGCGAACATGCCATTGTTGCCTGGTCGTGCCATAATAGTGTTGTTCGAGATGACCGTCTCCCTGCCCCCAAACGTGACGATTCCGATATCCGACGCGTCCATGATGAGGCTGTTGGTTATGAGGATCGCGGGACCGGTGAAGGTTATGCCGTCCGACCAGGCAGTGAGGGCTTCATCGGGATCGGTAGGTTCGCAGCCTGAAGCGTGGACGTGATCTCCGGCTGTGTCGATTATGACCGAGTCGATCACGCTGTCGGCACCCTGGAACGCCAGAGCCGTGCCACATTCGGTGTTGGCCGAGGTCACGTCCCGCACCACCAAGCCGGTGCTCCAACGTTCCGGGTTGCCAAGATAATCCTGTTCGGGGTCGGTGTCATCAAGGTGGCCTGCCATTGCCAAGGTGCCTGGGCTGCACCAGGGGTCATCGAACACATCGCACTCCGGCAGCCAGGATCCCCAATTATCATCGGTGCCGTTTCCAATGACGTCAGATCCATAACACTTACGTTCGGCGCGATTGCCATCGATGTCCAGGTGGCTGATGGTGATGTTATCGATATTGCCAGCATCTCCGATGCCTGAGCGAGCAAAGAGCCGCACCACGAAACCGAGCAAATCTGGTGTGGCTTTCAATAGGGCGTGGTTCTCCGGGTCAGTGGAACTGAAGGTGAGGTCACTCTTTGTAGAGATCCTTACCAGGAAAACCGTCTTGTCGATGATGTAGCCCTGATAATCAGGTTGGTTGACGCCGGAGGTGAACAGCACGGTGTCTCCGCTGCAGGTCTGATCGATGCAGACTTGGATCGCGTCGCTGTCCGGCTCGCCGTCGAAGGGGTCTGCCCCGCATGAATCGACGTGGATGGTGGCGGGGCCTAAGGAGGGGGCGATCAGCGTGATGGACACACGTCGGATCGTCTCCGAGCCATCGGCGCTATCGGCGATGCGGAAGTCGGCGCCGTTGTCGCGATTGGCGAAGAAGGCGTCGCAAAGCGGGAGGGAAGCGGTCCTGAATTCTCCGCTGTCCGTCTTGACGACGACGCCCGTATCCTTGAAACGGCCATCTTCATTGAAGCCGCCGCTCACGGCATCATACTGAATGCTGAATGTGTCGGTGCCCTCATCGAGGTATTCGATATCGATCCGGATCCGTGAGGTCGGCGAACCGCGGTAGATGAACGTGTCATCGACCCGAAACTGCATGTAGTAATCTTCTACACTATTGCCATCTATCGAGGGGAGCACGCCTCCATTGCCGGTGCGCAAAGCCTGATCGGCAGGGCTGCCTACGGATACAAGTTCGGTGTCCACATCGCCCCCGGAATCCAGCGTGAGCCCATTCTCAGGGTTGTCCGGGTCGAAGGTAACGGAGAGAAGTGGCTCTTCAGTTTCTGCCGGCTCTATCTCTTCGGTGGCAATGGGTGTAGTTGAGGGTTCGGGTGTAGCTGAGGGTTCAATGGTCGATGAGGGTTTTGGAAAATTGCATCCAGCAACTAGTATAACGACCACAATCGCGCGCAATAGAAATTTCTTAACCATCATTCCCCTCCGATAACGTACCATCGTCGTGATCAGACCAAATCAGACAGGAGGGCTTCTTTAGTCCCCATGAAGATGAGCATGAACGGCAGCGTTCACTGTCTTTGGATTATCTTACAAGATTTCGTCCTGGGGGAATACCGAGGTGTGACCGTGACACCATAAGATCACCAAGACGTGCAGCACGGATTGCAGCGTAGGAGTGGATTGAACGCCAATCAAGATGCTTGCGCTTTGTCCATAATTGCGCGCAAACGGGGCACGACCAACCCGGCTTCATCGGCTAGCCCTATGGCTCGTGCAAGACGGGCAGGTGCGCTGCGCCCCATACCTTGGAGGTCCGAATAGCGGCGGAAACCATCCCACAATCGGTCGAGCAAAAGGGCGCGCGGCAAGGGGACATCTGTGAGCCATGCTTGCAGGTCGAGTACCTCGTTTGCCACCGCGGTGGTCAGCTCCCGGTGTTCGACAGCTAACTCGCCAAGCGTTGCCCCGGTCGCTAAACCCGTCAGGTTCATGGTCAGGATGTGCAGATTCTTGTAAACCATCTCCAGCAACATCTCCTCCGGTTCGTCCACCCGCTGGGTGGGGATGTCCAGCCTGCCCAACGCCAACTCAATCAACTCGGCATGCGGGCCGTGGACCGGAGATGGCATAGCCACCTGCACGTCGATGCCACGTTTTTTCGTGATCCACAACACGACCACGGTTGGTTGGGGCAGGTGGTGAACCTGCCAATCGCGGGGAAGCAGTTCGTTCTGGAGCAAGGCCAGCCTGTCGTGCCACTTCGTGGGCAGAGATCGAAGCACGGTATGGAGATCGGCCTCACCCACCGCCACCAGAACCAGTGCTGGTTCGGGAAGGTTCTTCGCTTCCTGGGCGGGATGCATCCCCCGCGTGATGGGGTAGACGGGATGACCGGTGCGCAGAAAGCCACGTGCGAAAACAGCCCCCAGCTCCCCAATCCCGATCACGACCACAGGTTGTTCCATAGCGTTACCCCCTTGCAAAGGCTGCTCTGTTGAGATTATACCGGAGAGCGGCCAGGAGCGAAGGTTCATGTGGATCTACATGATGCTAGGATCGCGGGAGTCATCCACGCCATATCGTGGCAAAGATCGCCACTGGTTTTGACCCATCATCCACGAGCGCAACTGTCCGATCCGTCGACCGTTCCGCTGCGCTTTGCCTGCGATCGTTGACCGGAAGGTATTCGATCAAAAAATACGCCGTATAATCGCGTTTAGTGTTTGCGGCGAGCCAGGTCTTCCTACACGCGACGATGAGCGTTGAGTGAAAGCGGGCATAAAAGTTCGGCAAGGCCATCGAACCCTCCCAAAGAGCCACGCATACGTTTCGAAGGAGATCATGAGCAAACCTTTATGGAAAGGCCGCGGGAGCAGGATACTCATCTGTGCTGCGGCAAGCATCCTGCTGTTGCTTGGCTGGACCGCATGGACGCTGACGGTGCGCTACGAGAATCGAATGGTTACCCATGAAGTCTTGGAGGAACTCCCCAAGCGGCAGGCTGCGATCGTATTTGGCGCAGGTTACTGGCCAAGTGGGAGGCTGAGCGATATCTTGCGAGATCGGCTAGATGCGGCGATCGAACTCTATCAGGCTGGACGGGTCGAAGTGCTTCTGTTCAGCGGCGATAACCGTGTGGTTGAATACAATGAGCCAGCGTTGATGCGGGAGTATGCGCTGTCCCAGGGGATCCCCGACGAAGCCATCGTGCTGGATTACGCCGGCAGACGGACCTATGACACCTGCTATCGGGCGCGGGAAATCTTCCAGGTCACCGATGTGATTCTGGTTACGCAGCGCTATCACCTGCCGCGCGCGCTGGCCACCTGTGAGGGGTTGAATCTGGATGCGATTGGTTACGTCGCCGACCGCATGCCGTACATTCATATTCGATGGTATTGGGTTCGGGAGATTCCGGCGTTATGGCAAGCTTGGTGGGATCTCTATGTCCGTCATCCGCTGCCGATGCTGGGAGAGCCCCTGCCGATTTTTCTAAATGCCGATTGGCTTCCTCTTCCTCTCTCTGCTTTGGGGATGGTTGTTCGGCATGACGGGGCCGTCAACCGCTGGAGGGGAGTCTATCACCGGTTCTGACATTGATAACAAACCTTATTTTGTGCGTTGTTGTGACGGGTGCAAGAGGTTATAAGTTGGGTTGATATTCGCGACAGCGTTTTTAGTTTTCATCATAAAAAACAGAAACGAGAAGTTCGGCAAAGAGGCGTTTGACCTACCAAAGGAGGGGAATTATGATCCGCCTACTTCTTAATGGCGGGGGCACCTGTGTTCAGACAGCGCCAACCCACATAGGCTTTGGCGCGTTAGAGATGTGGAAAGAACATCGTGAAGAAAGAGATGCGTAAATTTCTACTTCTGTCTATTTTAATGTTGGCGGCAATCTCCTCGTTGATCCTCCTGATTGTCCCGCGATTGGATGCTTGGTTCTCTCGTTCTGGAGGGGAGGGTGATCGCATCGGCATCAGCGAAAACATGTTCAAGGCCGAAGTCTTGGCGGTTGTTGAGGAGGGGACGGTTGAGCTGGGGGATCGCACGCAGCGCTACCAGATTCTACGCGTTGAGGTGTTGGAGGGCCCTTGGAAAGGACAGATTCTGGAAATTGACTACGGCAAGCGCCAGATCCGACCGGAGGGTTTGACCCTGGGGCTGGGTGATCGTTTGCTTCTCAACATCGACCAGGGCCCGGATGGATCTTTGTATGCGTTTTTTGTCGACTATGTTCGCACACGCTCGCTTCTCTGGCTCTTGCTCGCTTTCGTCCTGCTGAGTGTTTTGATCAGCGGCTGGCAGGGGGCGCGAGGGCTGCTCGGCTTGCTAATTAGCCTAGTGGCGATCTTGGGTTTCATCATTCCCAGCATCCTCCAGGGTAAGGATCCCACCGTCGTCAGCGTGCTTGGTGGATTCGTGCTGCTGGGAGTCACTTTGTATCTGATCTATGGCTGGTCGCTCAAGACTCACGCCGCCGTTCTGGGTTTGCTCTGCACCTTGGTATTTGCGGGGATCGTGGTGAGCTTCTTCATCAACCTGACGCGCCTTACAGGGTACGGCAATGAGGACGCACTCTTTGTCATTCAGCAATCGGATATCCGCATCGACATGCGCGGGTTGGTGTTGGCCGGTATGATGATCGGCGCCATGGGCGCCCTCGACGACCTGGTGATCACGCAAGCCTCTGTCGTCTTAGAGCTTTTTGATGCCGATCCTGGTGTGAATTTCCGCAGTCTGTATCAGCGGGCCATTCGGGTGGGGCGGGATCACGTTTCGGCGATGATCAACACGCTCTTCATGGCCTATGCCGGGGCGGCGCTGCCAACGTTGGTGTTGTTCTCGCTTTCGGGTCAGGGTTTTCTGGACTTGATCAATCTGGAATTCGTCGCGGAGGAAGTGGTCCGGACGCTGGCGGGCTCCCTGGGTTTGATCGCGGCTGCGCCGATCTCGACTTTTATCGCAAGCCTCATGGCTGTCAATCAGGGACGTTTGCGTTCTGCCTTTCGATCACTCAAGCTCGCGAGGCCGGAGATGGTGAGTCGCCAACACGAGGGAAGTCCAAACGACATGCAAGCTCGTCCCCGTCCCCCCAAGGGGGAACAGGATGAGGGCGCACATAATGCGGGAAGATAGTTCCTGAGAATCCAATGCGGCTTTTCTCCTACAGAGTGAGCGCCCGGGAGGGCGCTTATCATTCGATCTCGAGTTTAAACCAGTACGAAGGATCACCCTCACATCATCTCGATCACCCCCAGATCCTTCAGCATGTTGACCATATCCACGATTTCAGGTGCGAGCGCTTCTTCTAACCTTGCCATTCGCATCAAGTCCTGCACGCTCATGGGTTCGGCGTTCGGAAAGGGGAGGTGGTAAAGGAACTTCCCCTGCGGGGGGGTGAGGTTGATCTTTCTCTCCTTAAGATCGCGCCCCTCACCCGTCCATATAACAATGCTGGATATAGCGTTCTCGTTCCGGGCTGTTGAGAAGCGGGCGCCGGCGTCTTGTCTCTCTCGGATGCGGCGGGGTAATACGCTGATCGGTTTTGCCCGTTTCAAGGTCGTAAGGTCCAACTCCACCTGAATGCGCTCTTTCTCCAACGTGTAGCGAAAGTAAGGTCGTTTGTTCTCAAAGACCTCCACCTTGCTGAGAATTCCGAGGGAGGCGAGGGATTCCAGAAAATCCTGGGCAGTCTGGATATGCACGTTGAGCCGTGAAGCCGCCTCCGAAGCCGAGATGTCCTTGTAGGTTACCAGGAGTTCGAAGAAGTCTCTCGCGTAGCTCTTCGATAAACACATCCCCAACGTAGCAGCGTTATTAAAATCCATAGCCCACCTTGCATTGTTTTTCAATCATGCGGCGTTCATCCCATCGATGCGCCGCACGCCTCGGTTTCCAATCGACGTCTGTCAGCTTGGGACGGATCGACCGTGTGGACACCTTCGTATAAAAAGCGTCATGCCATCTCATAAAGAGTATAATTTTAATATACTTTATTATAAATGAAATATGAAAGAAGTGAAGTATCTTTTTAAAAGATGAAAAAATCAATGCAACCAAGGCCGAATTGGGGTTTTCAATCGTAGAATTGGCCGATTTATTTTACGGATCCGTTTATTCCTTGAAAAATACGCCTGGTGAATGAGCATCTGGGATGCAACAACGTGTGCAAACTCTTGCTTTGCGGCTCGATTATGCGTTTTCGAACCTGTTACACGGCTGTTACTCGCTAAAGACCACGCTTGTTACTCTGGCCGATTAGATTGAACGTAGAACAGCCGAGATCATTGGAAATCATTGGTGAAGAAAGTAAGGTAGGGCTAGCTTCTAGGTACGAGGGTAAAGAACAATGGAAGCGAGCCATCAGAAAGGAGCCGATCATGTTGGGGAAAACACGAGAGGAACTCATACGAACGCTTCGAGATCCATCACCAGATGTCGCTTTGTCCAGCTTTGAGGTGTTGACCGAACGTGGACATTTGAAGGATGGCTCTCTCGAGAGAGCCTATCTGCGCTACATTAATCTTCCCGGCGCTGATATCCATGACGCGCAGATGCGAAGGGCAGACCTGACCAAGGCCCAATTGAGCGGCGCAATTCTCTCGGATGCTAATCTGCAAGAGGCCTGCCTCAGTGGGGCAGATCTCAGTGGTTCGAGTATGTGCGGGGCCGACTTGCGAGGTGCGCGCTTAACCAAAGCCAAGCTGCTGGGCGTGTGGGATCTGTCCGAGTATCAATTGGCGAAAGCCTCCAGACTTCGCGGGGCAAGAATGCCGGATGGCAGTGTCTACGATGGGCGCTACAGCCTTGAAGGTGACCTGAACGACGCGCAGATCTTGCATGTGCAGATCGACGACCCACAGGCGATGGCGGTGTTCTACGGCGTCTCGACGGAGCAATACAGGCTGGGAAAAGAATACTGGCAGATGCGCGTGCCTGTCGAGTGGGGTGCACGGGTCGAATATGTCACCGCGTAAAGTTAGATGTTGCACGCTCGGTAGATAGCTGCAGTCAGGATAACCCTTACAGAACCTGTATATGTAGGAAAGCCCGGCGGTCCGGATGGCCATCGGGCTATTTTTATCGGGAGTATTGGCCAACCCAATGTCGGTTTCGCATTTTGGTGGGGGTAGTATCCGTTTGACCGGGTTTCATGCCTGCCCACATCATGGCTACCTCGAACGCAGGACTCTCCTGAAATTGGGCGTTTTTACATCTTACTGGGTGTGTCGACATGGGTATGCAGATTACCTATATGTCTTGATTGAATTTTTCAATACCTCTTATGATTTTGGTCACTGTCCGCTTGGCTGATCCTGTTTTATTGTTCTAATCGTAACAATCAAGCGTTTCTAGAATTGTACAAACCAATAGATAGATAATGGATAACCGCTTAGGATACTTGGCTGAACGCCAAGCAGAAATCTGCCGGATTTTTGCGAACGCGACCCGCATTCAGATTATTTGGGTGCTCGCGAATCGCGATCTTTCGGTGGGAGAAATTGCGGAAGAGGTGAACGCATCCTTGCCTAACACATCCCATCACCTTCGTTTTATGCGTGACAAGGGTATCTTACGGTCGCACCGCGCTGGCAAGCAAGTCTACTATCAGATCGCGCGACCCGATCTCGTTCAACGGTTATTGTCAACCGCGCCCGCACGAGGCGAACAATTTCGTTAGGGGCGATCAACCCATTTTCGGACTGACCTAAGTCCTAAACAGAAAAGGAGAATGACCGATGTCTGCTGAAGAACTATCTACCATGGAGGCCGCAAAGGTTGTCGATGCACGTGGAAGTGCATGCCCGGGCCCGTTGTTGGAAGCCAAAAAAGGGATTGGTGCGATCGGCGTGGGAGAGGTTTTAGAGATTTGGTCTGCGGATGCGAAGACCAAGGAAGATATTCCAAGGTGGTCCCAGAAAGTAGGACATGAGTTTCTAGGATTCCTAGAGGCAGAAGGCTACGATCGGATCTTCATCCGACGAAGTAAATAGGAAAGAAACCATGGGAGCAGAGCTGCAAACGGAGGATCCGAGGATTCTCGTCCTCGCGACATTGTCCGGCGGTTATGCCGGGGCCGACTCGGTCGGTCAATTACACGCGGATTATTCCACAAACGTCCACGTTCTCCCGGTCGTCTGTCCCGCCATGTTCCCGAAGGAATTCTATCTACGCACCTTCGAGAAAGGCATCGATGCCATTGCTGTGATGTACAGCGGCACCGACTGCCCGTATAAAGGTGGCGCGGAACGCACGGCAGAGATCATCAATACGGTTTACCCGATCATGAAAGAGCGGGGCATCGATACCCGGCGTCTTCGCCTACTGGCGATTTGCACGGTGTGTACAAAGCCCTTCCTCAAGGAAGTCAACCAATTGGAAGCGTTGCTGCAGGAGATCGGGCCGGTTAAGAATGAATTGGCTGCTGCAGCACAACAAACATCGTAGTGCGTAGCATGGGAGGCTTGTAAGTTATGGCTTCAGAAAAGATTCACGTCGACGCTCTTGTCGTCGGTGGCGGGATCGCTGGGATGCAGTCGGCGCTCGATTTAGCGGACCAGGGCTACCAGGTGGCACTGGTGGAGCGGGAGCCCAGCATAGGCGGGAAAATGATCCAGCTGAGTAAGGTTTTCCCAACGCTGGACTGTTGTAGTTGTATAACGACACCTAAGATGTCCGCTGTTGCACATCACGATAACATTCAACTCTTTACGTATTGTGAGGTGCAATCGGTTCGTGAAGGCGGGCGGGGTTTCATCGCAGAAGTGCTTCAGAAGCCACGTTATGTGGACATTGAAAGTTGCACCGGGTGTCGCCAATGTGAATACGCTTGTCCGATTGATGTGCCACACCCCTTTGACCGCTATCTTGGTGCACACCGCGCCGCTTATGTGCCTTTCTCCACGGCGGTACCCCAAAAAGCGCTCATCGACCTCGAGCATTGTATCCTATGCGGTAAATGTCAGAGAGTCTGCCCGGTCGATTGCATTGACTTTACACAAGTGCCGGAGACCTTTGGCCTTGAAGCGGAAACGATTGTCTTGGCGACCGGTTTTGAGATTACCCCCCCGGACGCAAAAGAGGAATATGGCGGTGGTCGTTTCCCGAATGTCATTGACGCATTGGTCATGGAGCGGCTGCTTGCACCGACTGGGCCGTACGGGCATGTCCTTCGGCCTGCGGATGGCAAAGAGCCGGACTCGATCGCCTACGTCCAATGCGCCGGCTCGAGGGATAAAACCCTTGGTGTGGAATACTGTTCGCGCGTCTGCTGTATGTATGCCATCAAGCAGGCGATGCTGATCTCTGGTGCGCTTCCCCTTGCGGATATCACGATCTACTACATGGATATCCGTACCTTTGGGAAAGGCTACGACCAGTTCTACCAGAACGCAGAGGCGATGGGCATCGAATTCGTCAAAGGTAAGGTTGCGAAGATCAGCGAGGGCGAGAATACCAACCTCACTGTACGTGTGGAGATGATTGATGATGGCCGGATTCTGGAGCGGGAGCACGACTTGGTCGTTCTCTCGGTGGGCATGCTGCCCAGCTACGATGCCCAGCCAGTTTACCAGGTGCCTGCCGCTGAGGACGGTTTTATCCAGGCGCCCTCTATTAATATCTCCCCTTGCGTAACATCCCATCCTGGCATCTTCGCTTCTGGCACTGCAGCGGGTCCAATGGATATCGTAGATAGCATCGTTCTGGCGGGGGCTGCTGCTGCAGAGGCGGCTGCTTATCTCGAGGAAAACGGAGGACGGGCAGCGGTGGGAGGCATGAATGCAGGGATGCACGATGAGAAGGAGCGCGCACATGCCTGAAACATCCAATCCCCAAGTCCAAGAGAATCCGAAAGAAACCCCCGAACAGGATGAAGTGCGCATTGGCGTATACACATGCTATTGCGGCGGCAACATCAGTGATGTGGTCGATTGTGAAGGAGTAGCCAAGACTTTGGCAGAGCTGCCCAACGTCGTTGTTTCCCGCACAGATATGTCTATGTGCTCCGATGCCGGCCAGGCCATGGTCGAGAAGGACATACGTGAGCATGGAGTCAACAGGGTCGTGATCGGCGCATGTGCACCGTCCTTGCACGAGCAGACTTTCCGCGGAACGGTGAGCCGGGCGGGCCTCAACCCTTATTTCTACCATCATGTCGGATTAAGGGAGCAGGATAGTTGGGTGCATCACGATGAGCCTGAGAAAGCCACGAAGAAGGCTATCCGCTTGATGAGTGCAGGATTAGCCAAGGCACGTCTTCTGGAACCACTCGAGCCGATTATCCTTCCCGCCGAAGGACACGCACTTGTGATCGGCGGCGGGGTCGCAGGGTTGCGGTCTGCCTGGGATCTGGCCAGACGAGGGTTAAATGTCACCCTTATCGAGAAAACACCTTTCCTCGGCGGCCGTATGGCTCAACTGGAAGAGGTTTTCCCAACGGGTGAGGACGCACGCGATATCTTGCATCCACTCATCGAGAAGGTCGTTGGGAATCCGAAGATCACCATCCATACCAACGCGGAGATCACGGGCGTTCGTGGCTATGTCGGTGATTTCCACATCCAGGTCACCCAGCAGTCGCGCGGCGTCGACGATGCCATCGGTGATGCCGCGATCGAGGCCTGCTCGATTGAGACGCCGGATGAATACAATTACGGCCTGACCCAACGCAAGGTGGTTTACCGGGCGTATCCGGGCTGCTATCCATCCACGCCGGCGGTCGATTGGGCGAACTGCCCCGACGGCTATCTCGAACTGGAAATCGATAGAAAGAAAGTCCGCATCGAGAATTCGCCAAAGACCTTCGAGATCAATGTCGGTGCGGTGGTCATCGCGACAGGCTTTACGCCTTACTCACCCCGGAAAGGCGAATACGGATATGGGGAATATCCGGAGGTTCTGACGCTCCCCGAACTCATTCGTACGCTGGCTTTACTCCCTGAAGGGGAGGATTTGCGGGTGAACGGTCATGCTGTCCGCAATGTGGCTTTTGTGCACTGCGTGGGTAGCCGGCAGATCGATGGGATCCATGAACCTCAAGAGGACGGCCAGGTCAACAACTACTGTTCGCGTGTGTGCTGCACGGCATTGTTGCATATGATCAACGATTTGCATGAGCGCTTCCCAGGGCTGAACCTCTTCGACGTTTATGAGGACATCCGCACCTATGGGCGCGGTCATGAAGAATACTACACAGAAGCATCGAAGAACCGCGTTCTCTTCTCACGCTTCCACGGACAGGAACCACCTGAGGTCGTTCCCGCACCCGAGGGCGAAGCGAGCCCCTTGCTCATCAAGGTCAAAGATTACCTGACATATGGAGAAGAGATCGAGATCCCGGCAGACTTAGTCATCCTGGCAGTAGGTATGATGCCCACACCGGTCCAAGACTTGATCCAGCTGCTCAAGGTCTCGCCGGGGACGGATCGCTTCCTCCTGGAAGTGCATCCCAAGCTGCGTCCTGTGGAGACAGCGGTTACCGGCGTCGTGCTTGCGGGTACGGCACAAGGTCCCATGAACATCCAAGAGAGCTCAGCCGCGGCTTCGGCGGCGGCCTCGAAGGTCGCGGGGCTCCTCGTGCATGGCACGGTAAAGCTTGAGCCCTTCGTGGCGCGAATTGACCTGTCACGCTGCACAGGCAGCGGTGAATGTGTGGAAGTCTGCGCCTATGAAGATGCCATTGGCCTGCAAAGTATGACGGTTGATGGCCAACAGGTAGAACGAGCGGTTGTTATGCCTGCCAACTGCGTTGGCTGTGGTGCATGCGTGAGTGCGTGCCCCAACCTGGCAATTGATCTTCAGGGTTGGACGTTAAAGCAGTATGATGCCATGATCGATGCTCTGACAGCGGAGCTGCCAAGCGTGGAGGTGGAAAGTGAACGATAAAGATGATGCCAAGCAGCGAACAGCCACCTTAAAACGCTTGCGCGAAGAGCACGCGGATACCGTCGAGCGAACCCAGGCGGTTTTAAAGGAATACCAGGCGATTCGAAAACAGATCAAGCAGGCAATGGGTGAGGAGCCAAAGACCGTGCCTGAAGTGGCTGAGGCCACCAAGCTTCCCTCCACACAGGTCCTGTGGCACATGACGGCGATGAAGAAATACGACCTCATCGTGGAAGTAGGCATGGAAGGGGAATACTATCAATATCAACTGGCGCAGGAGAAGAAGAAATGAGCTATCGTGTAGATCCAGCTTTGTTGTCTGAGCTCAAGGAATATGGCGCCGTCAATGTTGAAGCCTGTTTCAACTGTGGTAACTGCACAGCTGTATGCCCCCTCACAGATGACAACCATATGTTCCCGCGGAATACCATTAGGGCGATACAGATGGGACTTAAGGATCGCTTGCTGCAGAACTCCGATCCCTGGCTATGTTACTACTGTGGGGAGTGCTCTGCGACATGTCCGCGGGAAGCGGAGCCTGGCGAGACCATGATGGCCATGCGCCGGTGGCTTACAGCGCAATATGATTGGACAGGATTGGCGCGTAAGTTTTACACCTCCCATCTTTGGGAGATCGGTTCTATGGTGTTTGTTGGACTGGCTGTTGTGCTGTTGGCACTTCTCTTGCACGGGCCCATCATTACGGAGAACGTGGAACTCAATGCCTTTGCACCTATTAAGATCGTCCACTATGCGGATTGGATCATGGCCGCAGGCTTACTGTTCTTTATCGGGACGAACACCTTGCGCATGCATTCTTCCATCATGCGCAGCGACACCCGGCTCAAAATCCCACTTCATCTATACCTGTCGGAATCTTGGCACATCGTTTACCACGCGCTAACTCAAGCGCAGTGGGTGAGGTGCGCCGATGACGAAGCGGATAGGGGTAAACGGAATGCCAATATCCTGTCTTGGATAAGCCACCTGCTTCTTGTAAGTGGGTATGGTTTAATGCTTGTTTTGGTGGTGGTTTTCCTGCCCTGGTTCCAGACGGATAATATCTATCCCTTTTACCATCCGCAGCGCTGGTTAGGTTACTATGCCACCGTGGTGCTTTTCTTCGGTGCAGGAAAGGCTATTTGGGGTCGAATCAAAAAGGATTCCGAACTCCATCGCTTTTCCCACTTGAGCGATTGGATTTTCCCCATTTTGCTCCTCGTAGTAACCGCGACCGGCATCCTGCAACACGCCTTTCGATATCTTGGATTGGGCTTGCCCACGTACTATACCTATGTTGTCCACCTTGCTTTTGCTGCACCTATGCTCATACTGGAAGTGCCCTTCGGGAAGTGGTCTCATCTCTACTACCGACCGCTTGCCATGTATTTTGAGAAGGTCAAGGAAAGAGCATTACGGGAGCCGTCGCCTGATCTGGCTCCAGCCGGAGCTGACTGATCACGAGTTGAGCGTAACGTTTTACAAACCAAAATAGGAGACATAAAATGGCTGAAGAGAATGCACCAATGGTTATCATCTGCAACAACGATCCAGCTGGGGTTTTCCCCACACTTATCATGGGTGCCTCGGGCATCGGGATCGGTGAAGATGTGATGATCTTCATCACCCCGGGCGGCTCGAACGCATTCTTGAAGGGCGAACTGGAGAAGTTCCAGGGCAAGAAGGGCTTGCCCGATCCCATTGAGCTCTTCAATACCATCCTCGACGAGGGTGGAAGGATTATTCTCTGTGAGTTAGCGTTGGAGAACAAGGACATCAAGGTAGAAGATCTGCGCGATGAACGAATCGAGATCATGAATGCCACCTCCTTCCTCATGGACGTAGAGGGCGCTGGCCTAACTCTGACCTTCTAAGATCTTCTTCGGCATCGAAGTTATTCCAACGTATGAACGCCACTTCTGGACAAGGAGTGGCGTTCTCTTTTTTGGATACCTAGGGGAGGTGATATGTGGGGGTCTGTTGATTTTTCGAGGTCGGTTCAATGCCTATTGGAAGGCGGTTCGTTTCTGAGTGCTGTTATATTTCCGCCATCTGGAGGAGGTCGGCGTTGGATGGGTCGTGGACGAAGCCCCAAAATGCTTCCATCGGGCGCGCCGGAACCTGGATCTCCTTGCGGACCATGTAGATCTTGCGGCGTAGGTCCAGGCCGGAGACGGGCACCTCGACCACGCTGCCATCGCGCAAAGCCCACTCAGCAGACAGACGGGAGATAAATGAAACTCCAAAGTTCGCTTCAACAGCTTTTACGATCGCCTCTGCGTTGCCGACTTCCAGGAAGACATCTAAATCATCAATCGAGATATCATGCTTTCCTAAGCCGGCGAGCATGACTTTCCGTGTCCCCGAAGAGGGTTCGCGTAGGATGATGGATTCACTGAGCAATCGCGAGGTTTCGATAGTACCTTCAGATGCCCATGGATGGTCGCGCGGCGCAATGAGGATAATATGGTCCGAGAAAAATTCCTGACATTCAAGCTTGCCTCCGCAAGCATCATAGCTTACAACGCCAAGGTCGCTCTCCTCTTCGATGATGCGGGAAACTGCGCCTTCGGAATCGCAGCGCGCGATGGTCACCCGCACGCCCGGGTGTCGTTTATGGAAGCGTGCCGCGAACTGCGGCAGGATGTACTTCCCGGTTGTCGTGCTGCAGGCAATGCGCAAGTGCCCTATGATGTTTTCTTCGATTGAATCCATCATCTTCTGGAGTTCATAGGACTCACGGATTAGTTTGCGTGACCATGGGAGCAGGAGCTTGCCGGCTTCTGTCAGATGAAGTGAGCCTGCGCTCCGATCGAATAACATCTGGCCGACCTCTTTCTCCAGGGTCTTGATATGGTGGCTCACCGTGGGTTGAGTGAGATGCAGCTCCTTGGCAGCCGCCGAAAAACTCATGTTCTCTGCTGCATAAATAAAGATCCTCAATCGTTCAAGATCAAACATGAACACACCTCATCATCATCGTATGGACCACCGCACGAATCGATCATTGTTAATTGTAACAAACACAGAGGGCGAACGCCGACAGAAACCACGCCATCTATCCGGGCCCATGATAGGCCTGGATGGAGGGTATGCTGGAAAAGCGGGTTCTGCGATAAACATGGCGTCCTATTCTGGTAGGCATTGTATGCCAGCCTGCTTCTTTCAACAAGACTCGCACCACCAACCAAGTTGGTAATCTGCCTGGTGGGGCAGGGCGGTTCGAACGGCGGGCTCTCAACAGTTGAATTATTCTATTTCTTTCTCTTTGATGGGTGGTCCAGAAATGGTCGAAGCCACCGTCTCAAGGCTTTAGTATTGGGTTTTGATCCGATTGGCGATGCGTGGCGGATAGGCATTCAATCGCCGCGTGCAGCAAGCCCCGGTCCAGTAGCGCAGCTCAGTGTGCAAGACCAGGAGGTGGCCACCTCCGGCGATTACCTGCAGGCTTACTCCACCGATCTGCCGCATCATCATATTCTCGATCCACGCACGGGATACTCCAACCCAACTCTGGCGAGCGTCAGTGTGATGGCGCCGTGTGTCGCTACGGCGGACACACCGGCAACAACGCTGATGGTTTTAGGCATGGAGGCGGGGACGGCATTCATCCAGGCTTACAAGGACTGCAAAGCAATGCTGGTGACGAAAGATCTCCGAACCATTCACACAGCGGGCTTCCCTCGACCTGCGAATGTGTGAAGCGAGTGTGAAACCGACTTTGCGTGTGAAAGCCAGTAGAATGCACATCCCTCCCGACCAATCACGATCGGGAGGGATGTCTATTCGAAGAGTGTGGGGGTTAATGCGGCATGGTATTGGCGATGCCGTCGAAGGCTTTGGCACCTCTCAGTGAAACCGGTGGTTGACCACGTTCCCTTAATCGGCACGGCTGTCGTGCGGATCACCGAGCGACTCGACGAGCAGAGCTGTCTTGTTGAATGTCTGCCGCAGCGCCGGATAGAGATCCCGGTACAGGGGATAGATTTCTCGGTAAGCTTCCTGGTCGCCGCCGGGTGTGGTTTTTCCTGTGATATGGATGGTGGATTCACAGGCGGATTCGACGTCGGGATAAGCGCCGGTACCTACGGCTGCCAACAGTGCTGCGCCGTAGGCTGCGCCCTCGGTGGTGTTCACGGTGACTAAATCAACCCCGAAGACATCGGCGAGAATTTGCCGCCATATGGCACTCTTCGCCCCGCCGCCGGAGATACGCACCTGATTGATGCTTGGCAAACCCACATTCTTCATCAGCTCGAAACTATCCAGCAGGCCAAAGGCCACACCCTCCAGGACGGCACGTGTCATATGTTCGCGTGTGTGGCGAATGGTCAGACCTACAAACGCGCCGCGCGCCAGCGGGTCGGGGTGGGGGGTGCGCTCACCCGTCAGATAAGGCAGGAAGAGCAAGCCCTCGCTCCCCGCCGGGATGGCTGAAGTCTGGTCGGTGAGAGCCCCAAAATCGAGATCCTTGGCAAGCGTGTCGCGGAACCAACGCAGGCTGCCGGCGGCAGACAGCATCACGCCCATGAGATGCCACTTCCCGGGCACTGCATGGCAGAAGGCATGCAGGCGTCCCTCCGGCTCTATGATCGGCTCGTCGGCACTGGCGAATACGACGCCTGATGTGCCCAGCGTCAGGGCGACGATGCCGGGTTGCACAGCGCCCACACCCACAGCCTGTGCCGATTGATCGCCTCCCCCTGCCACAACAGGTATGTCGGGCGCCAAACCGGTCGCCCGGGCAGCGGCGTCGGTGATCGTACCGGTGACTTCCGGACCTTCATAGGTCTTGGGAAGCCAGTTGCGTTCGATCCCGAGGACGTCGACCACCTCGGTCGACCAATCTCGATGTTCAAGATCGAATAAAGCCGTACCTGAGCCGCCGGCGCGGTCGGTTGCATACAGGCCGGTGAGTTTGTAGCGGAGAAAGTCCTTGGGAAGCAGGATCTGGCGGATGTGGCTGTAGATGGACGGTTCGTTGTTCTTTACCCACAGGATCTTCGGAGCCGTAAAACCCGTCAGGGCGTCGTTCCCCGTGATGCGGATAAAGTTTGTCTTTCCCAGGCGTTCCCGTATTTCGTCGCACTCAGCCCCTGTTCGCTGATCGTTCCACAGGATAGCAGGGCGGAGCACATCCCCCTCCGCCCCTAAGAGCACCAGCCCGTGCATCTGACCAGTAAGTCCTACGCCAGCCACATCCGCGCCTTGGATCTCCGCCTGGGCTAAGACTTGCCGGATACTTTCAATTGCAGCCTCCCACCATAGGTCCGGATGTTGTTCGGTCCATAGCGGTCGGGGTGTTTCAAAAGGGTATTCGGTCGAGGACACGCTCATAACGCGACCGTTGTCTTCGACCAGTAAGGCCTTGGTGGCGGTCGTTGATGTGTCGATTCCCAGGAAATAGCCCATGATATGCTTCCTCTTCGCGTGCGCTCGATTTGCTGACGGTGCCTATAGTTTCAGTGATTCAACAAGCGCTTGCAAAGCGTCCTCATCCGGAGAGAACGCCACTTGCGGATAGATACGCCAGCGCTCTCGATAAGAAACCGAGTCTCCAGGCGATAGAGTCGTCCTCGGACCCAGGGTCTCCAACTCGAGGAATTGAGGATTGCAATAACACTCGCTCGAGCTGCCATTGTCGTAATAAGATGCGCCGGGTTGGTATTCGGCATGTTTAACAAATAATGTGTCCTCAAGAATGTATCCTAACCAGCCATCGCGATTGGGGAAGCCGAGCTTCAAGGCATCCTGCTGGAGGTTGGCATCAATGAGGATGAATCGATCCCCCCAGGTGATGTGCGGTGAGGTTATTGAGGTGTAAGGCCACAGTGCAATGAGGCGGTTGGGTAACACACCAGCTTCATCCACAGATGCGCTTGTCTGTGGGAGGATCGCTACGCCACCCGGCTTGAACTGCGTTATCGCCCAAGGCGCCAGTTCAATCGGCCTTAGGCCCAGGTTCTCTAGGCTGTGATGCACAAGGATGTGCGCGTCCTCATCTGGAAGTGTGATAGTGATCGATTTGCGGATCCCAGTCTGCGCCTCTACGGGCTGGATGATATGCACCCCGCCTGGGACGTCGTCAACAGTGACCGGATCATTGTCCGGGATATAGGTTCGCTGCGGATCTTCGGGAGCATGCCATAGGCGATGGCCGCCTCGGAGGTAGAAGTTCCCTGTGCCGGGATAATCGAGGGTTGCATCCGGTAGCTCGGCGAACAAGTTCTCACCGCCATGCAACGCAAGGCCGATGATGCGTGGCCCGAGAGTGCGCGTCACCCACAGGGCTAGGGCATCATTCGCCAATTTTAGGCAGTCGTACGCTGCGAATTGTGTCTCCTCGCGTTGCAGCATATCAGCGCACACCCAGCAGCAATTCCACCGTCAACTGATCCAGGCGCTCGTAGGCCATACCGCGCTTCGCCAGAGCTTCCCGATCGAACGAAGCCCCCTTCAGGGCGGCGGCTTTCTCAGCGTTGTATGTCCCTTTGAATGCTTCGGTGCTCCCATCGTCGGCATGGATTTCCGCCAGCAATGCCTGGATGTCGGGGTCGTTGTTCCACTGCTGAGCTTTGCTCTTAAGAATCAGGTAGGTGCGCATGCAGCCGCGTGCGAAATCCTTGACCCCATCATAGTCTTCGGTGCGGAAAGCGTGGGCGTCGAAATGGCGGCTGCCCGCATACTTGTAATCTTCAAGGAGTTTCACCAGGAAGAATGCGCTCTTGATGTTCACCATGCCGAAACGGAAATCCTGATCGTAGCGGCCGAAAGCCTGGTCGTTGAGGTCGATATGGAATAGTTTGCCCGCTTCCAGCGCTTGCGCCACGGCGTGGGTGAAATTCAGGCCGGCCATATGTTCGTGGGCTACCTCGGGGTTGACGCCGACCATTTCTGGATGGTCCAGCGATTCGATGAAGGCCAGCATGTGGCCGGTGGTGGCGTTATAGATATCGCCACGCGGTTCGTTGGGCTTGGCTTCCAGCGCAAATTTCAGTTTGTAATCCTGATCGAGGACATACTCGCACAGGAAATTCATCGCTTCGCGTGAGCGTTTGATTGCTGTAATGGGATCTTTGGAGGCATCCGTCTCCGTACCCTCGCGTCCACCCCAGAAGACATAGATCTTGGCACCGAATTCCACCCCCAGATCGATGGCGTTCATGGTTTTCTGGAGGGCGTAGGCGCGCACGTTGGGATCATTGGATGTGAAGGCGCCGTCCTTGAAAACCGGATCGCCGAACAGGTTGGTGGTTGCCATCGGTACGACCAGTCCGGTCTCGTCGAGGGCTTTGCGGAACTCGACCTTGATCGCATCGGCTTCAGCAGGGGAGGCGTCGATCGGGATCAGATCATTGTCATGGAAGTTGACGCCATACGCGCCGACCTCAGCGAGTAGATGGACCAGCTCGGCCGGGGATTTCGGTTCCCGGACGGGAGCGCCGAAGGGGTCGCGCCCAATCGAGCCAACGGTCCAAAGACCGAAAGTGAATTTGTGTTCAGGTTTGGGTGTGAAATCTGTCATGGGGTACCTCCAGCTTATATGCGTTGTTAAAGGTTGGATTGATGATCGATTTGTCTTTGCTAGGATTATCAGAGTGCGATGTCATGATCGTATTGCCGCTTCGCCCGGTCGATACATCCAAGCTGATCGGGCGAAAATCCAAGATCCTCATCTCTCCAGGAGTGTCTCGATATCCTGCATTTGTTCCTGTACTAGTGGGCCGAAGTGCATTGCGCTACAGTTTTCACCCACTTGCAGGACCGTGCGGAAACCGGGGATAGGAAGCGTCCATTCACTGCGGGCCCATAACCAGGCCAGCGCTCCCTGCGCAAGGGTCCGACCGTCGCTGGTCAGGATCTCGCGCACGGCCTCCATTTTCTTGAGCCACTCGGGGCTGGGCTTGCCGTCTTTGAAATACTCCATCCAATCCGGGCTTTTCTCACCGCGCACATCGTCGCTAGACGGTCGGGTGTCGATGGTGTATTTGCCCGTCAGCAAAACCATTGCCAGCGGGCCGCGGCAGATCGCTGCTAGATTGTTGCTCTCGCAGACCTCAATGGCTGCCGGGTTATCGTCTAAAACATTGATTTGGAACTGGATGGCGGTGCAGTTGCTCCCCGCGGCGAAGAATTTAGCACGGTCCGCGAAATCGGTGCTCCAGCCATACGCGCGGATTTTTCCATCCTGGACCAACGCTTCGAGCGTATCACGGACCTCGCCGGCCTCTTCAACGGGGTAGTGATTGTTGTGGAACTGGTACAGGTCGATGTAATCTGTATTCAAGCGGCGTAGAGATGCTTCGCATGCCGCACGGATGTGGGACGGGGAGCAATCCCAGCCGGTCACCTCACGCGTGATTTCATCAAAGGTGCTGTTGAACTTTGTGGTGATCACAACCTCATGGCGTCGACCTAAAAAAGCTTTCCCCAAGATGCGTTCGCTATGCCCGGCGCCGTAGACGTCTGCCGTATCGAAGAAATTTACGTCCAGATCCAGGGCGTGTTGAAGGGCGCGTATGGATTCGCCGTCATCTACTTCGCCCCAACCGAGTGGTATACCATTTTCCCAGCAAGGACCGCCGATCGCCCAGCAGCCCATGCCCAGCGCGCTTACCTCGATGCCAGAGTGCCCAAGTTTGCGTGTAAAAGTCATAACCTCATCTATCGAACTTCCAAAGGGCAAACGAAAACCCGCTCTCTGATGGGCATCTTGCCCTCTCCAACAATTTCAAACTCGCCCATCAGGCGGATATCCTCGCTGGAACTGCCGAGCATTACGAGAATCCTTCCGGGCTCGATGACAAGGTTGAGGTCTTGATCATAAAACGCTAATTGATCAACGGGCAGGTGGAAGGTGACTTTCCTGCTCTCGCCTGGCCGCAAAGCCGCTCGCACGTACCCCTTTAGTTCCTTCATCGGCCGCGGCACGCTGGCAAACTCATCACGGATGTAAAGCTGGATGACTTCGTCGCCCCGGATGTCGCCTGAATTGGCGATTTTCAGCGAGATGTCCACAGTCTCACCATGTGTAGCCTGCGTCTGTTTAATGGACAGGTCGCTATACTCGAAGGTGGTGTAGCTAAGCCCGTGCCCAAACGGATATAGCGGCGTAGCCTTCTCGGAGACGTAATCGCCATACCAGTGCGACTTCATACCTGAGGGTTTGTGATAGTAGAAAATCGGCAGTTGTCCAACGTGGCGCGGGAAGGTAACCGGAAGCTTGCCGCCAGGATTGGTATCACCAAAAAGAACATCCGCGACCGCTGCCCCTCCTTCTTCGCCAGGAATCCAGGCCTCGAGAATGGCTTCCGCGCTCTCGTCAAGCCAAGGGATGGCGTAGGGACGCCCATTGATCAGCACCGCAGCGACCGCTTTGCCCGCTGCAAGGATGGCCTTTGCCAATTCTTCCTGCACGCCAGGCAGGCGCAGGTCGGCGCTGTCACGGAATTCTCCCGTGGTGCAGTCTGGCGTCAACCCAGAACGATCACCAAGGACAAGTATCACGGCATCAGCCTGCTCAGCAGCTTCGAGCGCTTCATTAAATCCGCTGGTATCTGCATCCAGATTATGGCAACCTCTGGCGTAAAGCACTCTTGTCTTCGGGGAGACGGCCGCCTTGATGCCTTCAAGCACTGAGACCACTTGCACTTCATGTGAGGCAATCGCATCGGCATCGACATTTACAAAAGCAGAATCAAGTGGAGACTTGAAGATCATTAATTCTTTGGTAGCCGCATAGGAATAATCGCCAAGCAGGCTACGTGCATGATCAGCATTGGGGCCAATGACCGCCAGCGTGCCGATATTTTTCTTGAGTGGCAACAGGCCGTCATTCTTGAGCAAAACCATGCTCCGGCGGGCGATCTCTCGCGCCAGATTGCGCTGCTCGGGCGTTTTGAACACTTCAAGCACACGCTCTTCATCTACGTAGGGATTGTCAAACAGCCCAAGTTCGAATTTCTTTTGCAGGTGACGGCACACTGCCGTATTAACGGTTTCGATATCAAGATCACCTGCTTCAAGAACAGCCTTGAGCGGATCGCCATAGCACACCACAGTCGGCAGTTCCACGTCAATACCTGCGTTGAGCGCCAAGCGTCCCGCCGTGGATTTGTCCACAGCGACGTTATGAAAGTTGTGGATCATAACGATGGCTTCGTAGTCCGAGACGACCAAGCCGTTGAAGCCTAGTTCGTTCCGCAGCAGGTCGGTCAAGATGCGGCGTGAAACAGCTACCACTTCCCCATCCAATTCAGGATAGGAATTCATGATGGCCGCCAGGCCTGCATCCCGTATTGCAGCCTGGAATGGGGCGAGGAAGACCTCGTAGAGTTCGCGCATACCTACATGGACGGGTGCACAATTCTGTCCACCCTGTGAAAGGCTGTGACCGATAAAATGCTTGCCTGTCGCCATCACGCCATTCGCAAGATTTTCACCTTGCAAACCCCGCACATAAGCCATGCCGAAGTGACTGACCAGCATGGGATCTTCACCGAAGGTCTCTTCTGTGCGACCCCAGCGCGGGTCACGCGATACATCCAGTACTGGGGCCAGCGACTGACGTGCACCGATTGCCAGTAATTGCTTTCGGATCGCACGGGTCATCTTCTCGGCTAGTTCTGGCTGGAAGGTACTGGCAAGACCGATTATTTGCGGGTACGCCGTGCCGCCGAGCAGAACAGCGCCGCAGCAACTTTCCTCGTGCAGAATGGCCGGAATTCCCAGCCGAGTCTCTTCGATCAGGAATTTTTGCAATTGGTTTCCAGCTCTTGCTGCAGCAACCGGGTCAAGGGTCGATGCGCCAGCAACACGAGTGATCTGTCCAATGCCGAGGCTTAAATTTGCCTGTATTTTTACCGGATCTAATTTTCCATCCGTTTGCAGTTCAAACATCCAGCAGGAACCAAGCTGGGCGAGTTTTTCATCCAGGGTCATTTGCGAAAGCAGTGTGTCAATACGTTGCTTATTCGAAGTCATGAAGTCCCTCTACTAAAACTCTTATTCATAGTTTGAATATCCAAGTGTGGAACGCAATTCAGGGCCTGCTATGAGCCAGAAATCCTGGTCAAGCTCTGCGAGCCAGCGCTCCCGGATCAGATCGTTGGCCTGTCCAAGTATGAACAGGGTACGACCAGGCGGGGGCAAGAATTTGTGTTTTGGCAAGGATTCGCTCATAGACATCGTTGGACTCATCTCAGTGGTTTGGACGGTCGGCGGGCTGGATGAAGTCTGCTGACCGCAACCGACAAGCAGAGAAAGTAACACCACCGTAAAAAAGCGTACTAAGCAGCCACGTCCGGGCTATTTTCATAGATCACTTGCCGGTACCATTTCGCACTGGACTTTGAAATGCGTCGCTGTGTCCGGAAATCGACATAAATGATCCCGAATCGTTTGGAATACCCAAAGCCCCATTCAAAGTTATCCAGCAAAGACCACACAAAGTAACCTTTTACTGGAACACCGATGTGGATGGCTTGGTTCACCATTTCTAAATGGCGCTTGATGTAAGATAGACGGGCAGGATCTTTCACAAGTCCGTCAGGGCTAACTTTATCCGGAAAAGCAGCCCCATTTTCAGTGATATAGATTGCTGGGAAAGCGTATTCAAAATGTAGGCGCCCCAGAATGTTGTAGATGCCTTTCGGGTAAACTTCCCAGTCCATTTCGGTGATTTCATCGCTGCGGAACACTGTGCGTGGCTCATTGTCTTCATCGCTGATATCGTTCGATCGCGCGATGCCACGGGTGTAATAATTGACCCCCAAAAAATCAACAGGAACGGCAATCGTATCCATGTCTCCAGATCGAACAAAGTCCATTGCATTGCCAAAGCCATTGACCATATCCTGTGGATAGTCACGACCGACCAATGGATCGATGAACCAGCGGTTTATATAACCATCCACCCATGTAGATTCTTTCCTGTCAGCAATGCTTGGGGAGGCCGGTTCTTGTGGCGTAAAATTCAACACAATGCCCACATTTGCGCCCAAGCAATTGTTGCGAATGACCGGCACAGCCTGTCCGTGGGAGAGCAGCAGATGGTGAGAAGCAGCTATGGCCTCGCTTAGATCGGTGTGTCCAGGGGCATGACGTCCGTACCGGTAGCCGACAAACGCGCTGACCCAGGGCTCGTTTAACGTGATCCAATTCTTGACCCGGTCGCCAAGTGCGCGGCTGGCGATATCTGCATACTCGGTGAAAGCATCCACGATCCTGCGCGCCGGCCAGCCGCCCTGATCTTGCAAAGCCTGGGGCAAATCCCAGTGATACAAGGTCACGTATGGCACAATTCCCGCTTCCAGTAGCGCGTCCACGAGTTGACTGTAAAAATCGATCCCGGCCTGGTTAACATCCCCAGAACCCAACGGCAAGATGCGCGGCCAGGCGATGGAGAAACGATAGGCTTTCAAACTTAGTTCCTTCATCAGAGCCACATCGTCACGCCAGCGATGGTAATGGTCGCAGGCTACATCGCCCGTATCGCCATTGAATACTTTGTCAGGGGTATGGCTGAAGCGGTCCCAGATGCTTTCCCCTTTGCCATCCTGATCCCATGCGCCTTCAATTTGATAGGATGCCGTTGCCGCCCCCCAAATAAAGTCTCTCGGAAAAACAAGTTTTTTCTCGCTCACATAACACTCTCGGATAATTATTTGTGGTCCGATTTTACGGACAGTCCAACCATTCGATGGGTTGGCTGCCAGCCTCACCCAATCCGTAACCATAGGGAAACAGTGGAGCGGTGCAGCCGGTCAAGTTGGTTGAGTTATTTATATTGATGGGCAACTGATTATTGGCGCGCGGCCAGGTATAGGGAAGTTTCCCGGTGAAGGGGTAATCACCGAACAGAACGTCAACCACTCCCGCGCCTTCCGTACCTGGGAGCCAGGCTGCCACCCATGCATCCGCCATTTGAAATTGCTCAGTGATGATCAGAGGGCGTCCGGAGAGAATGATGACGATCAGTTGATTGCTGTGGGTGCGCAGGTTTGTAATCGCCTGTACGTCTGCTTGCGAGAGATTCAGGTCGCGTACGTCACCAACCCCCTCGGCATAAGGTTGTTCGCCAACTACGGCAATACCGACATCAGCCATGCCATCGAACTCACCACTGAGGTTGAAATCAACCTGCGAGTCCAACGAGACTGCCGCTTGAATGCCCTGTAAGATGGTTGTGCCGGGCTGAATATCCCCGGATTTGCCCTGCCACTCGATGGTCCAACCACCGCACTGCATTCCGATATCATCCGCGCCCTGCCCGGCAACATAGATCAGGGACGCATTTTTGGCAATCGGGAGAGCGGCGTTATTGTTCTTTAGCAAAACGAGCGACTCGCGCACGGCTTGGTGCGCCAGATCACGATGTGCATCCGAGCCGACAGTCTCAAGCAGGGTTGGATCGGCGTAGGGATGATCGAACAAACCAAGTTCAAATTTGACAGCCAAGATACGACGCACTGCATCATCAATGCGTTCTTCAGGGATATCACCTTTCTGGACAGCCTGTTTCATCGTGGCGATGAAACGGATGTAATCATAAGGGACCATATTCATGTCTATGCCAGCGTTGATACCCGTGACAATTGACGTGTAGTAGTCGTCGTCGATCTGGTCCATGCCACCCCAGTCGGAGACGACAAAACCCTCGAAACCGAGCTCGCCCTTAAGCACATCCATGATCCAGTATTTTTGAGCGTGCATCTTGGTCTCATTCCAACTGCTAAAGGAAATCATTGTGCAGCTTGCTCCGCTGTCCACAGCAGCCTGGTAAGGGGGCAGGAATAAGTCCCGTATCGTGGCCTCATCAAACCGCATGTCGCCTTGATCGAGCAGATAGGGTTTAATGATGACCTGGGTAGAAGTACCAAAGGTCGTGCCGCCATCGCCAAGAAAATGTTTGGGTGTGGCAAGCAGGTACAGGTCCTGACCCGTAGCGGGATCATATCCATCTGGTAGGGATTGCAATCCCTGAATGTAGGCGCTTCCCAGTTCACTTACCAAATCGGTATCTTCACCGTAGGCTTCGTACGTTCGGCCCCAACGAATGTCCTGTGGGACAGCGACCACCGGGGCGAAATTCCATTGGGCACCCGTTGCCAGCATCTCCTCGGCTGTGGCCTGCCCAATTTGGCGGACTAGGTCGGAATTACGGGTGGCGCCCAGGCCGATTTCCTGCGGGAAAATTGTTGCGCCGAACAGGTTGCCGTGACCGTGAATAGCATCGACCCCGTATAGGATCGGGATCCCCAGACGGGTCGTGACGGCCTCCGCCTGAAAAGCGTCGATCATCTCTGTCCAGGCTTCAACCGTATTCTTGGGTGGCGAGCCACCGCCGCCACTCAAAATCGAGCCGATGAAATATGCATGAATATCGCCTGGCTGGATGCTGTCTTTTTCAACCTGGGTCATCTGACCAATTTTTTCGTCCAAGGTCATCTGCTCGAGCAATTCGGCAACGCGTATGGAAATCGGCTGTTCGGAGATCAGGGCGGGTCTGATGGTCGGAGGAGCAGACGGCCCACAAGCCGTTAGCGAAAAAATGAAAACTAGGAAGATCATAATGGGACGGCGCATAAGGCCTCTATTCGATCTTAAAAGCGAACTTCATTCCAGAATAATAAAAACGTCCACTGTATCGACCGCATCTTTGGGTATTGGAACAATGTTTCCGGTAATGGGGCTTCCATTAACCTCAAGCCGGACGCTGTTACCGGATCCACGCCTCTCGACCTTGATCTCGTATCGGACTCCCCGGAAAATGC
Source organism: uncultured Anaerolineaceae bacterium (assembly GCA_964385305.1). GTDB lineage: Bacteria > Chloroflexota > Anaerolineae > Anaerolineales > E44-bin32 > CAYLOP01. Next base: position 41,094 of record CAYLOP010000011.1, read on the forward strand.
GTGTCGCTTCGAAGCCGTCCCAGGTGGATGGGATGACCGGTGCGATCTGCAAACCCGCGTGGCTGGGGCGGATGCCTAAGATCCACTGCGTGATGGCGACATAGTTCCAGGCGGCCGTGCCAGTCAGCCAGGAGTTCTTGGCTTCGCCGTGCGTGGGAGCATCATTGCCCGCGATCATCTGGGCGTACACATAGGGTTCGCACTTGTGCATATCGCTGATCTGCTCGCGCGCCGACGGATTGATGCGCAGGTAATAATCGTGGGCGTTATCCCCACGCCCGACCATCGCCTCGGCGATCATGATCCAGGGGTTGGTGTGACAGAAAACCCCGGCGTTCTCTTTATAGCCAGGTGGATAGGAGGAAATCTCACCCAGATGTAAGTAATACGTGCTGAATGCAGGCTGATGCAGTACAATCCCGTGCGGCGTCGCCAGGTGTTCAGCCACGGAATCCAATGCCTGTAGCGCGCGGCCATCGTCTAAGCCCAAGCCTGCCATCACACAGATGCCCTGCGGTTCGATGAAAATCTGACCTTCGTCGTTCTCCTGTGAACCAAGCACCTGGCCATAGCCATCGTAAGCCCGGCGGAACCATTCGCCATCCCAGCCAGCGGACCAGACAGCCTCCTCCATCTTTTGTGCGGCTTTTAAATACTTTTCCGCCTGCTCAGCGTTGCCAAGTCGGTTTGCTATTGCCTTTAATTCCTTGGCTGCCAGCACGAACAACCCGGCGATAAAGACACTCTCCGCAACCCGGCCTTCTTTGTTGGTTGTGGTTTGGAAAGATTGCCCCGGTGAATCTGAGAAACAATTCAAGTTCAGGCAGTCATTCCAATCCGCGCGGCCGATCAGCGGCAATCCATGCGGGCCGAGACGATCAAGGGTGTACTGGATCGAACGACCCAAATGCTCAAGAAGTGGTTCTTCGGTGCCAGGCTGGTTGTCATAGACAACAGGCTCATTGAGAATCTCCCAATCACCGGTTTCCTTCAAATATGCTGCCACAGACAACACCAGCCAGAGTGGGTCATCATTGAAGTTAGTGCCTATGTCGCTATTGCCGCGCTTTGTCAGCGGTTGGTACTGGTGATAGGCCCCTCCACTGGGCAATTGCGTGGCTGCCAAATCAAGAATGCGCTCACGTGCTCGCTCCGGCAGCAGGTGCATGAAGCCGAGTAAATCCTGATTTGAGTCGCGAAAGCCCATGCCGCGGCCGATTCCGGACTCGAAAAATGAAGCTGAGCGCGACATGTTAAAGGTAATCATCACCTGGTAGGCATTCCAGATATTGACCATGCGATTTGTATGCGCATCCGGTGTGGCCACTTGAAACTTGTTTAACAGCCTGTCCCAGTACTCGCGCAAATCCTGAAAGGATTTTTCAATTTCCTCGGGCTGGAGATACTTCTTGATGATCGGCCATGCTGAGCGCTTGTTGATGATTTGTGAGTCGGGAAGCTCAAACTTTTCGTCAACCGGGTTTTCATGATAGCCCAGGATGAAGATGACCTTTCTCCGCGATCCCGCTTTCAATTGTATCTTGAGCTGTTGCGCCCCTATGGGCTGCCAGCCATGTGCAATTGAACCGGACAATTGGCCTGCTTCCACTGCGGAGGGCGAATCCCAACCCCGATAGGCTCCCAGAAAGGCTTCGCGCTGGGTATCAAAACCGACTACTGGTTCGGAACAAGCCAAATAAGCAAAATGATTACGTCGTTCGCGGTATTCTGTTTTATGGTAGATGACGCCATCGACCACTTCCACTTCGCCCATGGAAAAATTGCGCTGGAAATTGGTGGCATCGTCCATGGCGTCCCACAAATTGAATTCCACTGCCGAGTAAACCGACAATTGCGCGGGTTCATCACGATGATTTGTAAGAGTCAGTTCCCAAATTTCAAGATTATCCCCCATTGGGACAAAATACAGTGTGGAGGCTTCGATCCCAGCCAATCTGGAACGGATGATGGTGTACCCCATGCCATGCCGACATTCATACTCGTCCAACGGAGTGCGAGTCGGCTGCCATGACGGCGACCAAAACGTTGGTTCAGCCGTAGGGGTTGAGCAGCCATCATCACGCAGGTAGATGTAGTGTCCACCTGAATCCAGCGGTGCATTGTTATAACGATACCGTGTCAGACGGCGCAACCGGGCATCTTTGTAAAATGAGTAGCCCCCCGCTGTGTTGGAGATGATTCTGAAATATTCTTGTGAGCCAAGGTAATTGATCCACGGCAGGGGTGTGTCGGGTCGCTCAATAACGTATTCTCGTTGCTTGTCATCAAAGTGGCCATATCGCATAATGCCTCACTCTAGGCCGCTGCTATTCTTTAACGGCGCCCATGGCAATACCGCTGACGATGTATCTTGAGAAAAGGGCGTATATGAGAACGATAGGCACGATGGTAATTGCGAGTCCTAAGTATATAGCGCCGTATTCGGTTCGATACACATCCCCCCGCAGGGTCCGCACTAGCATCGGTAATGTGTATTTATCAAACGACGAAATCAATATAAACGCGTTGAAGAAATTGTTCCAAGCAGCAACAAAGGCAAAGATCCCCAAGGTGGCTGCTCCCGGGATTGCTAGAGGCAGCATGACCGTATGGAAGATACCCAGTTCCGACGCGCCATCGATCCTGGCTGCATCAATGAGATCCTGGATCACCATGGACTCAAGATATTGCTTGCCAAAGAATACGCCGCCAGCATTTGCGATGAGCGGTAAGATAAGGGATGCGTAATTGTCTGTAAGCCCCAACTTGGACATATAGTGATAGAAACCAACAATCGAAAGCTGCATGGGGATCATTACGAGTACAACGATGAAATTGGAGAACAACTCTTTGCCTTTGAAGTCATAAACAACCAGGCCATATGCAGTCAGCATTGAGAAGTACACAGTAACAATAGTAGAAGCAACGGCTACAAAAAGGCTATTCGAGAAGCCTTGTACCATACTGATACCTTTGCTCAAGAGAATCCTATAGTTCTCCGTCAAATGTGTGCTCGGCAATATGCTAAGACCCTGTTGGATTTCCACGGTGGAGCGGGTGGCGTTGACGATCAGGAGCCAAATTGGCACAATCGTGATCACGAGCAAGATGAGCAGCACGATATATACGAACACGCGCATGATGGTGGTGTTAATTTTGTAAGTAGTACGCATAGCGGTTAGTGCCTCTCTCTCAGAAAATAGAAGATTCCCATCGCGCAGATGCTTGTCATAATAAATATGAGAACGCCCACAGACGAAGCAGCGCCAAGATGACCTTTACTGCTGCTGAACTTCGCATACATCAAAATATTATTGGTCATTATTGAATAAACAGGTGAGCCTCTGCCGTCTGTGAGCAGATAGGGAATATCAAACATCTGCATCCCGCCCACCAGCGATGTTATAAAAATATAAATCAGAATAGGTTTTAGCAAGGGTAATGTGATCCGGCGGAACATTTGCATACCGGTTGCTCCATCAACCATAGCTGCTTCATAAAGATGGATGGGTATCGAAGTCATCCCGGCCATAATGATGATCACAGTTTGTCCAAACCACATCCACCATTGGATGAACACCACCAGCCCACGGGTAGTGGAAACATCCTGGAGGAAGTGTATTGCTTCCCCCTGTAATCCAGCCTGGACCATAAACTGGTTTACTGGTCCATAAAACGAGAATAAACTGAAAAACAAGCGCGCTACAGCAGCGGGCATTAATAAGTTCGGTAAATAGAAGATCGCCCGCCAAATACCTACTGCTTTAATCCTTAGCCGAGCGCTCGTAAACCAGATGGACAACAACATGGCGACACCTATCTGA
>CAYLOP010000012.1:0-43819 GCA_964385305.1 uncultured Anaerolineaceae bacterium
TTGAGGGCGGTGAGGCCATCCACACCTTGGAGGGGCATGTCGATGGCGTCAACACTGCAGCTTTCTCACCGGATGGCAGCTTGATCGCGTCCGGTTCTGAAGACGACACCGTTATCTTATGGGGTCTACCCTCGCCTTAGTGCACCCATCCCGCGACTCTTGAACCTTACCCTTCGTTACCATTGGCGGTATAAGTCATGAGCCGTGGCAGGGATTGCCGACCATGCCAGGATATGATATCCGGAGGTCTTTTTAAGATTGTGCCCATATGGATTCCAATATTAGGGCTGGGAAGTTTCATATCCAATGTTAAGAAAAAACCATTGCAGATTTGCCCTTGACTCTGTATAATGCATCCACCAAGGGCGGTTAGCTCAGTTGGTTAGAGCGTTGCGTTGACATCGCAAAGGTCGTTGGTTCGAGTCCAATACCGCCCACTCAATTGCATAGTATAAATGCGTTGACCGGGACGAGTAACCGGGAACGGATCCGACAGGGAACGGGGATCACGGGCTGAGAGTCCCCAATGGCGTCCAACCGGCGAAAACCACCCGCGAGCATGACCCGGAAAAACCCGATTGCAGCAAAGCGAGGGTTGAATAAGGGAAACGCTTCAGCTCCGTTAAAGGCTGTCAGAGAAGGTCGTGCATAACGACCAATCTGGGTGGAACCGTGTGAGCAAATGCTCTCGCCCCAGAGGTGAGGGCTTTTTTATTGTCCCGCGAAGGTGCGGGAAAGGAGGTGTAGGATGGTTGCGAAAGAAAAGGAAGCCTACGAGAAATCAGAACTCTATCGGATCAGGCATTCGGCCGCCCACGTCATGGCCCAGGCTGTGATGGAGATGTTCCCGGGCGAGGCGAAGGTGGCGATCGGCCCGCCGATCGAGGATGGCTTCTACTATGATTTTGATCTGCCGCGGCCGCTGACCCCTGAAGACTTGGAGACGATCGAGGCTCGCATGCGCGAGATCATCGCTGGAGGACATGCATTTCAATATAAGGTTCTCTCCGCGGAGGAGGCACGTGATTTCTTCGCCGACCAACCCTACAAGGTCGAGCTCATCGAGGGGCTGGAGCAGGGTGGTTTAGATGAGTATGGGGAACCGATCGTGGAGAGGCCTGAAATCTCGATCTATTCCCATGATGCCTTTACGGACTTATGTCGTGGGCCGCACGTTCAAAACACGAAAGAGATCAATCCAGATGCGTTTAAGCTGCTCAACGTCGCAGGCGCATATTGGCGAGGTGACGAAAACCGCCCAATGCTGCAGCGCATCTATGGTACGGCCTGGAAGACGGCTGATGAGCTCGAGCATTATTTATGGAAGCTGGAAGAGGCGGCCAAGCGGGACCACCGTAGACTGGGCAGGGAACTGGATCTCTACAGCGTGAGCGATGAAGTCGGCCCAGGTATGATCCTCTGGCATCCCAAAGGGGGCATGATACGGAAGCTCGTTGAAGACTTTTGCCGAGATGAGCATGAACGTGGCGGCTACGACTTTGTGTATTCCCCTCATATTGGCAAGGCCAGCCTTTGGCAAATGAGCGGGCACTTGGATTGGTACGAGGAGAATATGTACTCGCCGCTGGATATTGAAGGGCAGGAATATTATCTAAAACCGATGAACTGTCCCTTCCATATGCAGATCTACAAGAGCCGTACGCGCTCCTACCGTGACCTTCCCATGCGGTTCGCCGAGTGGGGGACGGTCTACCGCTACGAGCGCAGTGGCGTGCTCCATGGTTTGCTTCGAGTGCGTGGGTTCACCCAGGATGACGCCCATCTCTTCTGCCGGCCGGATCAAATGCCGGAGGAAATCGACCGGGTGCTGCAGTTCAGCTTGAAGCTTCTACGGGCATTCGGTTTTGAGGACATCCATGCGTTTCTTGCCACGCGCAATCCGGAAAAGGCCATCGGCTCGGAAGAGGAGTGGGTGGCGCCGACGGAAGCGCTGAGGGCGGCCCTGGAGCGAGCAGAGATCCCCTATCGGATTGACGAGAACGAGGCCACGTTTTATGGTCCGAAGATCGACCTGAAGCTGAACGACGCTCTTGGGCGTGAATGGCAGCTCACGACGATTCAAATTGACTTCACGCTTGCCCCGCGGTTCGACCTCAGCTTTGTCGGCGAGGATGGGCAGGAGCATCGCCCTTACGTCATCCACCGCGCGTTGCTGGGCTCCATGGAACGTTTCATGGGCGTCCTGATCGAGCATTATGCTGGCGCTTTCCCCATCTGGCTGTCACCCATCCAGGCGGTGCTCATCCCGATCGCAGATCGACATATCGAGTATGCTCATCAGGTCGCAGAGAAGCTAAAGGATGCCGGCCTGCGCGTAGAGGTGGACGCACGCGGTGAGCGGATGAACGCCAAGATCCGTGATGCGCAGCTTCAGAAAATACCCTACATGCTGGTGGTGGGGGATCGCGAATCGGAGAGGGATGCTGTTGCGGTTCGACTGCGTTCCGGGGAAGATCTGGGAGCGATGCCGGTTGATGACTTCGTTGCTCAAGCAATAGAGGATGTTCAAGCGCATCGCTAGAGCTTCAGTGAGTTTTTGAAATCAACCTCCGGTGATCACTAGCCCGGAGGTTGTTTTTATTCTACGAAGACGATTCTAATTGATTAAGTTGCTCCCGTCCCCAGGGTTGAGCAATTGGTTCCAATACGCTCGAAGGTTATGTATACCTTTGCTTCATGAGATCTTCCAATTCACCAAGACCAATCCCAATGTACAAAACAGGATCCCCGCCAGGTTGAAGGCGGATAGTTTCTCCTTGAACAACGCGATCCCAATGGGGATGAGCAGTAGCGCAACGGTGGCGTTAGAAAAAATACCAGCGATGCTGATGTTCCATCCTGCCCGGTAAGCCAACAGGTAGCCCAGTTCCAAACCGACGATCGTCACGCCCAGCGCAACGCTGACCCAGTTTACCCCTTTGAGTGATTCCCGAATGTTCGCAGAGAGTGGAAACACCGGCAGTAAGATGAGGCAAGCGAGTGTAGCCGTGAGATACGTGATGATCAATGCCAGGATGGGGTTCGCCCCAGCAGGGGTGAGTTTCTGGAATAGATGATAGAGCATGCTCGTAATGATCGCAAGGACTATGGGAAAGAAATTCATCTGACTCACCTCTTCTACTAAGCTCGGACCGCTTTCCTTTACTTTGGCAACTATTGTAAGGCAAAATCTAGCGTTGTTAGTGTCGTGTGTATGAATTGACTGTGAATCGGAGGTGAAGCCTTACACGAACAACTGAAGGGCAGAATGCTCAGTGCGGCGATGCCATGGCCGTACCTAATGTTCTGGCTCGTGATTCTGTCTCCAATGATGAGGATGTGCGTCAAAGGTCTTTCTCCTTCCACAGTACCGTCCCAGTGTTTCTAGTATCCGACCATCCCTTGGCTTCTGATCGAATGAGCCTGACGGTTCCCCGGATCAAGTGAAATTGACAAACGGGATGAATACGGTACGATTCCTATACGGTTTCCTGTTGCTTATGTACATTACATAAGCGCGAATTCATTATTGGTGGTCGATGGCATACAACCCCGAACGTATCGAGGATCTACAGATCCTCAACAAAATCGCGGAGACGCTCAACCAGGCCACGGATGTCCAAAGCGCCCTCAATTCGGCTTTGGCGCAGTTGGTGAGTCTCGTGCCGGCCAAGTCGGGTTGGATCACGCTCATCGATCGTGTTTCCGGGGATCGGGTTGGCGCGGAACAGTTCACCTTAGCATCCCACCACAATTTGCCCCCCGGTCTCGCGCCGGATAAGCGCGAGGTGTGGGAGGGCACTTGCAAGTGCCAGGATCTGTGCAGGCAGGGCAAGCTCGCGAGAGCTTACAACGAGATCCACTGCAGCCGGCTGGAGGCGGCGACTGGGGAAAAAAACGGGCTGACGGTGCATGCCTCGGTTCCGTTGATGTCCGGCGATCACAAGATGGGAATCCTCAACGTCGCGGCCAAGGATTGGTCGTCCTTTGACACACGATCACTGGCTTTGCTCACAATGGTGGGCAACCAAATTGGTGTTGCCATTGAACGAGCACAACTCTTTGATCTTCTAAGAGAAAGGCGGATCAACGAGCAAGCTACCGTGCTTGATTTTTCTAGCCAGCTTTTAGGTCGGCTGGGTTTGAAGGACATCACGGCGTACCTTGTGAAAGAGGTCCAGAAGCTGCTCGAGGCGGATGCATGCAGTTTGTTGTTGAGAGAGGAGGGGGATCAAGGTCTGTGTTTCGCGGCGACAAGCGGATGGCGATCCGATCCCTCCCAGTACACGATTCCCCTCGGTACAACGAGCGGTCCAGGATGGGTGATGCAACACAAGGAACCCCTCCTCGTTGAGGACCTTCGAGACGCCAACCTTACCTCGTGGTCGCCGGAATGGGTGGAGGCAGAAGGCTTTCGAGGGCATGCCGTCTTCCCTTTGGTGGTCGACGAACGTGCCATTGGCGTGCTGGTGCTGAATAGCAGAACCCCGCGCCTCCTGGATGTGGATGATAGTAGATTCCTCCAGTTGATGGCCAATCAAGCTGCGATCGCCATTGAAAATGCGCGTTTACATGAGGAAGAAGTCGCGCGCCAGCGCATGGAGGACGAACTAGAAATTGGCCGCAAGATCCAGCTCGGTTTGTTGCCGGACTCGAATCCGATCCTTCCAGGGTATGAATTCGGGGTGCTCTACCAGGCAGCGCAGCAGGTTGGCGGCGACTTTTATGATTATTATTGGATGCCGGGAGAAGACGATACCCTTGGTTTGCTGATTGGCGACGTCTCGGGAAAGGGTGTTCCGGCGGCGCTCTTCATGGCCATGTGCCGCACGGCGGTCCGCTCTGCAGCGCTGAGTGGACGCAGTCCTGCCGAAACCTTGACCGCGGCGAATGCCTGGATTGAAAAAGACAACCGGGAGAACTACTTCCTCAGCGCAATCTGTGCTTCGCTCGATCCACAGTCAGGGTCCCTGACGTATGCGAATGCCGGTCACAATAGACCGCTCTTGCTAAAAACTAGGGGCGGTGAGGTCGAGGAGCTGCGCGCGCGGGGCATCATTCTGGGCGTGATGGAAAGTGTTAAGATCAATGAGGAGAGAGTCGATCTCCAAGGTGGGGACATCCTGGTCTTCTACACGGATGGGATCACAGAGGCGTTCAATGCTGCGGGAGAGCCTTTTGGTATCGAATGCCTGAAAACGGTCCTCGCGGCAAACGCCGAAGCCAGCGCGCAGGGAATCGCAACCGCAGTCGAAGATGCCATACGCCGTTTCACCGGATCGGAGCCACAGGCAGATGATTTAACGCTCGTGGCTTTGAAAAAAACCTCGTCACCTTAGCCGTTTATCGAGAGATTTCCTGTAAATCGTTCAACCAATTTCAACAGGGAAGGATGCTTCACCCGCTAAGCAAGATCTGAAAATCAAGTTGTTGATGCGCGTTGAAAGCGAGTTGGATAAACACGGGAATGCGGCAACCCTTATCATTCAGACTGTGATAGGTAGATGTAGGGGTTATCGGAAAACGCACAGTGTGCTTTTCTGGCCTGAGATCGTCGGGCGCAGCGGGACAAGGTGAGCCCATCATCTTCCATCGATTCTTGTTTGGGCGTGATACAGGAATAGTCGGAGTCGGGCTTGGATAGGCAGACTAGCCTTATCTAATCTTTTCCACAACCCAGAAGTGTGAAAGGCCGAGGTTTCGTAGCGGGGTCCGCTCGAGGGATTGCAGGATCCACCGCAGCGTGCGACCGAGGCGTGGCCAGCGTGCGATGATGTTGTCATAGGCGCCAAAGATCACGTTGCGCTTGAGAATTTTCACAGGTAGATCGTCGAAAAGGCGCTCCAGATCCTTGCGAGAGTAAACTCTCACATGCGGGGCGAAACGGTCGCGCAGCCGACGAGGCAGGTAGTTCACGAGAGGGATATTGCCGAAGTGGTAGCGTCCTCGCCAGTAGACGCCGTGGGTCTCGAAAGGGTAGCCGCGGTTAGGTACGAAGAGGACAAGGCGACCGCCGCCCCCCTCTCCTGGCCGTGGCGAACGCAGCACGCGCAGGATTTCTTCAAGCGCAACGCGATCGTCATCGACATGCTCGAGCACCTCGTGTGAGAGTACAAGATCTAGGGAGCTGGCTGGATAGGGCAGGGCTCCCCCGTCTGCGCATACCACATGGAGACCGCGTTGGCCAGCCCGCCGTGCACGGGGAAGGTCGTATTCGATCCCGAATGCAATCTCAGCATGCTCCACCAGCCGCTGGATGTAGGCGCCTACACCGCAGCCATTATCGAGGACCAACCCACGCGCCCGGTCTCCAGCCGCCTCAAGGATCATTTGCAGGCGGCGCTCCTGACCTGCGCGCCAGACGTAAGAAGGCTCGCCGCGCAACGCGGCTTTTTGAAGATCGCGTTTCATTACGCGTTCCCCACCCGCCAGACGCCGCTCACCGTAACCCCTCCGGCGCATCCAGATAGGCAAAAGCAAGGCCGAGGCATGCGACGGTCAGGATTTGTTGGTAGTCGCCAGCGGCCAATCGCCGGCGTAACTCGTCCTGCGACATCCATAGAAGCTCTTGTTCTTCGAGGTCACCCGAGTCGGGTGATGCAACCTGGCGGCAATCGTTTGCAAGGTAGACGTGTGCGGTGTTCATGCCGCGGTTACCGCTGATCACAAAATGCCCGAGCGCTTTCCAATGGTCGGCGACACATCCGGTTTCTTCGAGGAGCTCGCGTTTGGCGGTCTCCAACGGGTCTTCCCCGCCCTCGATATAGCCGGCGGGGAGTTGCTCATCAATCGTCCCAAGGCCGTGTTTATAACATCGTAACACAGCAATTTCACCGGAGGTGCGTATGGGCACGATGGCGACAAAATCCGGCGTCTCCAGGCGTAGATAATCCTTCACCACACGCCCGTCAGGCAGCTCGACCTCGTCAGCCAGCACACGCAGCCAGGGTTCTCGTTCGAGCAGGACTCGTGTGTGAAGTGTTTTCCAGGGTTTTAGATCCGACATAGTATTCGTGTTCCCTCTTTGCAGGACGTGAGGATTCAAGGATAACGCACTGAGTTTATCATATCTCGTTTGATGGATGGGTTTGTCAGGAGCGCAGCCCGTAACGGGCCTGCGATGCAAGGGCTTCAGCCATCGCAGATGGGTTGAGACTTGTGTTTAGCGCGCCTAAGGTGCGGAAAGCCGTCCGGCAAGTGCGTAGAAGGTCAGAGCCATGATCTCCCGCATCGCCATGCGGCTGGCGTTCAGCGCTTCGTTGTTCGGAAGGAAACTAATGTGCGCGTCTAAAAAGCCCTCCGCATGTTGCGGTGCGGACCATGCCACAGGGTCGAGTGCTTGGGCGCGAAACGTCCCCATCGAACGCCGCATATGGGTTTGGGAGGTCACGAGCAGAAAACACTCGATGTCGTGCTCCTCGAGCAGCGGGCGTAAGTTGACGGCTTGTTCGTAGGTGTTGCGCGAAGTCGCGTCGACCAGGATGCGTTCGGGTGAAACACCCTCCTGGATGAGCAGCGCTTGAAGGGCTTCGCTCTCAGGGGTCAGCAGCCCGGCGCGTTGATTGATCCCGCCGGATACGATCACCCATGGCTCCTGCATTCGGTGATACAAGTCTACGCTTTCGAGGGCACGCATGATGCCGGCGTCGCTCAGCACATTGACCTCGCGATCGTGGGAGCGGTAGGTGACACCCCCGCCACCCAGCACGACGATCGCCTGTACATCCTCCAAGGCGCTGGGGTCTGTGGAGGTGTATCCAGCGCTAAGGATGGCCTCCAATGCGCGAGCACCGAGCGGCAAGCTCAAGATCCAATAGACCCCAGCAAGTAGGAGGAGCCAGCGGCGTCCCCACATGGCAACTCGGCGGCGGGCAAAAAGCAGCACGACTCCGACCAGCATGCCGATCAGCAGAAATGTTGTAGAGCCGGGGATCAAGTATTCTTTGATAAAGTCGAGGATTGTTTCCATTGTTGAACTCAGCATGCTTTGGGCATTGATTTCATACCGGAGTGGATCGCGACCGTGCCGAACATGCGTTGGACGACATAGACAGATTGAAAACCAGCGGTATGCATGCATTCCGCCATGGCATCTATCTCCAAGAAACCATGTGTTGAGGCGGGAAGGTAGCGGTAGGCTTCGACATCTCCAGCCAAGATACGGCCTAATGCTGGGATGACGTGATCCAGATAGAATCTGATCACGGGTAGCAACGGGCTTGGACGAGGAGGCGTTGTCTCCAGGCATACCACGCGCCCCCCCGGCCGCAGCACACGGCATTGCTCCGCCAGTGCCGCATCTACGTCGCCGACATTTCGCATCAGGAAACCGGATGCGACTCCATCAAATATCCCCTCGCGGAAAGGTAGGTGTAGGGCATCGGCGATCACCCATCCGGTGCGCTCTCCCAGTGGATATCCTCTGCCGATGTTGATCATCTCGGTTGTGAAGTCGACAGCCACAGCATGAACGTGAGGTCGCTGACGTTGAGCTTCGAAGGAAAGATTGCCGGTGCCGGCGCCAATGTCGAGCAGGCGGGCATCTGACGTCAAGCTCAGCTGGGCGATGGTCTCACGGCGCCAGCGGCGATCCTGTCCAAAGGTCATGATGCGATTGAGAAGGTCGTAGCGATTGGCGATGCGACCGAACATCCCGCGCACGTAGTGCGCTCTATTTTCACCGGCGAGGCTGCTCACGATGTGACCTCCAGCGGGATGACAGCGCGCGGGATGAAGGGTTCGGGGGTATCGGGTGCGCCAAGGTAGAGGTGCAGTTGCTTGACTGTAAATGTGAAGCTTGGAGTGGGTGGCAATTCGATCGCATCCCCTTCTGCAGGAACCTCGAAGCGTGCCAGCGTCAGATGGGGATGCAAATCGTCTCCATGTTCTCCACCGTATGCGGGGTAATCCGGATAGGCTGCGATCAGATGATGATAAAGGTGGTTGATGGCCTCGGGATTGGATGGCTCGAGGAATATGGCATCCTCGAAACGTCCATACCGGTCGAGGGTCAGCTCGAACGCGGGAAAGGAAGCGCATATGGATGTTAGATGGTCGATCGCAGAGTCGATTTGTGAAGGGGGAACGAAGGGATAGAGCAGTGTGATATGCGCGGGCACATGCTCGAAGGACTCACTGTCGTAGCGTTCACGTAACGGGTACGCAAACGCCTGCACCTCTCGCGGGGGGATGATCAGCAATGCACTCTCAAGTTCCATGATCAACTCACAAATTGCTAGGCATACCATCTGTGATGACGCTTGTTGACAACTCTGGGATGACCCAGATCGGACAGGCTCTTGGCTGCAGCACCGCCATAGTCTATGAAAGTGTGCTTTCTTGAATGTAGATATAGTACCCCAGACCATGCTGGGTTGCGAATAGTTCCGTGGGATTGTACGCACGATAACTTGTCGATTTTAGCCATTCTGTACGATTTGCGGTCCGTAACGTTGCGTGCTTCGGAGAAGCAGGCAACGTAAAGATCGTACTGCGTTTCATACGCGCCAGCAGAGTATACGAAAAGCAGAAGGCTTCAATGGGCGAGTATAATTCGCACATGCGATCACGTTGGATGCGATGGTTCATCGGCGGCGCATTGGCGCTGGCTATCCTTCTGGGACTGTATCAAATCCCCGCCGTAAATTACCGGCTTGCATGGCGCCTCGACGCGGCTGCGGCGCGTGTGCGAGGATGGCTGTATCCGGGAGATATTCTGCCGACACCGGCTGGTGCGGTGATGGAGGGGACCCTTCCCACACAGACCGCTCTCCCGCCAACGGCTCAGCCCACACCGCTCGCCACACTTGCACCCTCCCCAACACCAACGCCCATCCCGTCCGAAGTGCGTTTTGAAGCCCCAACATGGGAGAAGCAGGATTGGAACAACTGCGGGCCGGCAACCCTGGCGCTTGGTCTGCGGTTCTACGGTTGGAGTGGGGACCAATTCGACATCTCCAATCTCCTCAAGCCTGATCGGGGCGACCGGAATGTAAATATCGATGAGCTTGCTTTTTACGTACGCAATCGCGCTGGTTGGTTGAATGCAGAAATTAGGGTGGGGGGCACGTTGGAGACGATAAAACAATTTCTGGCAGCTGGCTACCCGGTGATCGTTGAGAAGGGTTACATCATCGAGAGTGAGGGCCCTGATGCCGGCTGGGCAGGCCATTATCTTCTCATCACCGGATACGATGACGACCAGAAGGTTTTTATCACCCAAGATTCCTTTGTTGGGTCGGATGAAGAGGTGGATTATGCGATGTTAGATGAGGGCTGGCAGGCCTTCAATCGTGTGTACATGGTTGTTTTTCCGGTCGATGACCAGGAGCAGATTGATAGTCTGCTTGGAACGGATGTCGATCCGGATGTCAACCGCCAACGCGCATTGCATGTCTCGCTCGCTGAAGTCGAAACGAATCCCGAGGATGCCTTCGCATGGTTCAACCTTGGAACCAATCATCTCTATTTCGAAAGCTATAGCGAGGCCGCTCAGGCTTACGATCGAGCGCTCAATCTCGGCCTGCCGTGGCGCTTCACCCGCTATCAATTTGGTCCGTACATCGCCTACTTCAACATGAGTCGTTTCCAAGATGTGATCGATCTGGCTGATGCGACGTTATATCGTACGAACAAGGCTGAGGAGTCGATGCTCTGGCGTGGATGGGCGCGTTATCGCCTCGGCGACCTGGTCGGTGCGATCGAAGATTTCAGGGCGGCGCTCGAAGTCAATCCATACTATCTCGACGCGCAGTACGCACTGGATTACCTCGGCGCAGCGAGGTAGTTGAAAACCTCTGCAAGCTCTTCACCGCGTGACTTTCCTGAGATTCATGCATCTAATGAAATAGATCCAAATACGATGAAAGGAGAACCGCTTCGGAGGAACTTTCCGATTTAAGAAATGTGATGAAAGGAAGATGCAATGCTGATCAGTGAAAGCCTAAATAAAGCGATCAATAAGCAGATAGGAAGTGAGTTGGGAGCCTCCAATCAATATCTCGCCCTTGCTTCCTACTTTGAAAGCGAAACACTTCCCGAGTTGGCAGTGTTCTTTTTCCGCCAATCCGACGAAGAGCGCATGCACGCGTTAAAGTTCTTGCACTACGTCCTCGAGGCTGGTGGAAAAGTTGAAATACCGGCGATCGAAACTCCCGTTGCGAAGATCGATTCGGCAGAGACGGCGGCGCAGATGGCGCTTGATTGGGAGGTCGAGGTGACCTCACAGATCAACGATCTCATGGCCATGGCGATTGAAGAGAAAGATTACATCGCCCAGGATTTTCTGCGTTGGTTTGTCACCGAGCAACTGGAGGAAGTCTCCACGATGGATGAACTGCTCTCCGTGATCCGGCGCGCCGGCGAGGATCGGATTTTCTACGTCGAGCAGTACCTTGTGCGTCGCGGTGATCCACATGTGGAAGAGGGTGAGGCGTAAACGCTTCTCACGGAAGGACATCTACCGCCCGTCCATAGAGGACGGGTGGTTTTGTTTTAATTCGAGGCGTGATATGACCTGCTGACGGCAAGTGTTCCATATGGGGTTCATGGAGAATGAAGGATGCGTGCAGCAAATCGTTCCTTAGAGCATTGTCATCTGGCGCGGCGGTCGATGCCCATTGAGGGTGATATACGGCGCAGCCCGCTCCGCGAGCGCACCAGCCCTGCGGAGGTCGCCAAGTTCACGGAAGGGGTGTTCACGACGGATTTGAAGGATTGCAGCTGCCGAACGAGGTCCAATGCCAGGTACGCGCAGCAGTTCGTGGCGTGCGGCCTGGTTGATCTCGATTGGTGTATCTGAAAAGGAACGTTCCGCAGCAACGAGTTTGGGGTCCTTGCAGAGAGGAAGTCGTCCATCATGCTCAAAGGGCAGATCTTCGAGATCGAAATTGTAATCTCTGATTAAGAAGGAGGCTTGATAAAGCCTGTGCTGGCGGAGGGGGTCTTCCGCGGGATGATTTTCCAGTGGAGTTCCCGGCACCGGCTCGAATGCCTCAAAGTATGCTCTAGATAGGCCAAGGGATTGTGTGATGTGAGCAACGGTGCTCATGATCTCGAGATCGCTCTCGCCTGCGGCGCCGACCACAAATTGGGTGCTGCTCGAAGGCCAACGGCCTCGCCAGCTCCGTTGGCGTGGGTGGCTCCGGCGGATCTCCTCGATCCAGCGAAGCGGGTTGAGCAATTCTGTGCTGAAGCACTTCGTAGGAGCGAGGCGGGAAAGGCGTGCCTGATTGGGCGCTTCCAGGTTCACAGAGACGCGATCGGCAAGCTCCATGGCTTGCAAGACCTGCCCACGTTCGGCACCGGGCATGATCTTTAGGTGCAGATAGCCGCCATAACCCAGTTTGTGACGCAGGATCTCCGCTGCATCGAGCAAGCGGTTTTGCATGTTTGCGCCCCCGCGCAAAACGCCCGCCGAGAGGAAAAGTCCCTCTACGCCTCCAACCTGATGCAGTCGAAAGAAGGCGCTCGCTAAGTCTTCGGGTGTGAAGGTGACCCGCTGGAAATCGCGTCCGGCTCGGAAGGAACAATAGCGACAATCGCGCTCGCAGGCCGTCGTGAGCATGGATTTTAACAGTGGCACACGCCTGCCTCCTGGCGCTGCAGCAAGGTGAATATGGATCTTGTGTCCGTCCATCTCAAGGATGTGCGTGCGATTTGGGTCTCCGTAGTGAAGTCGAATTTCCGAAGTTTTCATGCCGCAGCGGGCATGCGAGGAATCGGCGTGGTTTGGGTTGAGTGCGTGTTCCCCTTCCGCCTCATGTATCGCTGCTTCTGCAGCGCGCGCGATCTTTTCCAGCACATCCATGCTCCAAGAATAGCACAAATGTTCTGTTCTTTCAATGCCTTTTAACAATCGGTGCAGGTGACAAGGGGCGCACGCATGTCAACATTTAAACGTTGCGATACGTGTGGCCGTTTAATGGCGGGGGTGTGTGCTCACTCCCCGTATAGTGTCTCGGTTCCGCTTTTTGCGCGATCTTCGAGGGAGCTCTCACCGGCTTCCGTGATGGCGGCGTAGAAGGACTGGTCGTAATCGCGTGTGCGGACGACCACAGGCATAGGGACAGCGTGGCCTAAGATCAGGGCCTGCTGTTGGGTATCCAGTCGGGCGAGCACCTCGCGCAGCGCCCCAGCACCGCTGACGCCGGAAAAAACGGCGCGGATGTCGGCTTCATTATCGAGAAGGCAGGTCACACGCGTGCCGATCTGGCTCATCACCTCCGGGTCAATCCCGCTGGGACGCTGATCGACGATGAGCAGGGTGACGTTGTATTTGCGCAGCTCGCGGGCAATGGTACCAAAAATGGTGTGGCTGGCGATCTGCGGGTCGAGGAATTTATGCGCCTCCTCGATCACGATGACCAACGGGCGCGGATCCTCCCCCTTGCCTCCGGCTGCCCGGTTCTTCTCCCTCACATACCGCTCGTGGACGCGGCGCGTTAGGTAGTTGGCCACGAGGATGTAGGCTGCGAGCGTGTTCCCGTAGCGACCGAATTCCAGCACAACGCTGATACCTTTGTTAAGGCGGAGGAAGATTTGATCCACAACATCGTCAGATTCACCAGGAATAAGGAAGCCCATGCGGCGGAAGAACTCGAACTTACGCTGGATGGCGCCCAGCGTGCCCGCCACGATGCGACCCTCCTCAATCAAAGCCTGCAGTTCATCGTCGGCTTTTTCTTCAAGTAGTTTCGTGATCCACTGAGACCCCAGGCGGCGACGCAGAAAGTAAAGCGCACCGGATTGGACATCACTCAGCCCGAGCAAGCCGCTGAGCATCTCGACGTCCTCGGGTTCGATCTCATCGTATCCGATCTGTAATACAAGATCGGTTTTACTGGCGCGTGCTCTGGAGGTCTCCTCATCGAGCGTGACCACACTCACACGACCATCATGGAAGAGCTGGCGCAGGCCTTTATGCTCTCGGCCACTTTCGTCTAACACTGCCCAACCGTAGTCGTTGTGCATGTCGAAAATCAGTGTGGAAGCCAGCCCGGATTTTACAATACCCGCCAGCACAGTGCGTGTGATGAAGGATTTGCCAGTTCCGCTCTTCCCGAACACACCCGAGGAACGCTCTACGAAGCGCGCCAGGTCGAGGTTGACCTGCACTTGTTCCATCTCCAGGGGAGTTCCGATGTAGAAATGGCGCTCGTCCTCCTCACCAAAGACAGAAGCAACATCCTCTGGAGAAGCTTCCATGACCGGTGAGAAGTGGGAGGGGATGGTCTTCACCGGCTTTGGTTCAGTGCTGGTTTCATCGAGCATCAGCATTGGGCTGACGTGTAGCGTGCCGAAGGCGATCTCGCCGTGGTAAACAGCTTTTAGGAATTCGTCCGCGAGTTCGGGTGGTCGCTGCAAGATGTCGGTATTGGCGGTATCCAGGCCGATATCGGTGATCATCCCGAAGAACCGTCGTCCTGTACGGCCGCGAATCACGACATACCTTCCAACGGCCAGCTTCTCCAGAGTGTAGCGCGGGTCGAGCTTTACCTGCAATCCTTTAGACAACGAACCGCCGACGACTGTGCCCAATGGATTATTTATGGGGCGTCGTTCAAAGAGCGCGTCGAGATCGGTGTTCTCGGTCATGAATTTTTCCTTAGATATACGTTCATCTTCGTTCCGGGCTGGGCGTGAGAAGCCAATATCCAGCTTCACATGAACTCAGGCGACGTTGCGCAAGATGTTTTCCAAGCGGACAAGGTCCTGGGCCATCAACCGCGCGCATGCGCGACCAGCCTCCACAAGGAATTGATTCCGTTCGCTCTCGGGTCGAGCAAGAGCTGCGCCGCGTATGGCTGCGGTTAACAACTCGTCGACAGGGATCGTAGCTGCAGTTAGAATCAACGACAAAAAGTCCAGGTGGTTCGTAAAGGCGAGAATTTCTTCCGGGCTCAAGGTGTGGATGCGTGCCAGCGTGAGCGGCGGTTGAGGTGGGAGAGCCTGGTGGTAGTCGCCATCCCGCACGTAACCGATGGCAAGCGCGCTGACCTCAATCGGCACGGTTCGGACGATCTGGTGATCCGCAACCTGCTCAACAGGGGGATTCTCCGCGGTAGCGATCTGCCGGGTGAATTCATCATCATCAATCGCGATATCGTAGATCAGCCCTATGACCTGGCTTTGGCCTTGCTGGGCACTCGCTTTGCAGTAGGACCCAAAGGTTGGAATGTCGGGTTCGGGGAGCCGGATTGCGCCGACGAAACCTCGGGTGCTGCAACGGGTCACACGCCCGATCAAGGAAGATACTTCCATCATCCACTTCTCCTTCAGAGCCGGTGGCGCTGGCGTCTGCTCGTCCAGCGCTTTGTGCGGGATTTTTGCGAAGGGCGGATATCGAGTCCCAGCGCGAGAAGTTCTTGCGAGAGCAAACCTTCGAGCGCTTGACGATCCTGCTGTGTGACCACAGCCAGCTCATGTGCGCGAATGAGCGCGTATGGGAAACCGCCCGTTGTGCGGCACTGCTCAAGCAACCCAGCATGAACCCAGTCCATGAGCTCGGCGCGTTCGGCAACCCATGCCGGAATCTCGACCCTTGCGATCAAATCCTGCACACCGACGTTGAGGTAAAAGAACTGCACCTCATGACCTGCGTTTCGGAAATCTTCATTCGCAGGTGAGGGGTCGATGAAGCGTGCGCTTCGATGGCCGCTTGGCAGTTTGTGGGCAAAGAGGCTCCGATCGGTCAGGCCACGGCACGGATTAGCGCGCAGTGTCTCTTCGTTGATTGTTTCCAGGGGAAGGTGGGCTGCATATAGCAGGTTGAGCACATTCGCGTTGCGAGGGCGATCGATGAAACCGGCCAACGCCGCACCAGATTTCTTGATTTGATGTAAGGCCGTTAGGTATTGCTTGAGAATCGGATCCAGAGCCCTCGAACTCCTTCCCTGCAGTTGCATAGCCAGCCACAGGAGCAAGCCGTTGTCGAGCAAAGCCAATGTTGGTGTCCCAATACAACCCTCTGCCTGATTCGCCAGTTCGGTCATCTCGGCTGCGTCACGCTGGCCATCGAGGATGGCGACTGAGAGGGGAACGTACGCATCTGCATCTCCGGGTTCTTCTGCGTAGATGATCCAGGGTTCCTTGTTTGTTACTGGCGGATCACCGCTGCCATGTGTGATCACGATGCTCCCAATATTGATGAGAGAATACATCGTTGGTGCGTGGCGATCGGGATAAATTTGGGAGCCGTCTGCGCCGATGATATGTAGTTCGGGAGGGTGAGGTGGCTGGGGGAAGGTCGCGTTTATCGCTTCATCGGTAGGAAAAGCAAGGCGCGCATGCTGTTTTGCGTGTGTGATATGGTCGTGAATGGTATCGTGATCGATCCTGGCGGTTTGATCTAGCGCTGCGAGCGCGTTTGGAAGCGTCTCTACGAGATGAGCAGCGTGTTTGGCGGCGGTTTGGCCTAACTTTTGCACCTGAGGAAGTAGTTTAAGAAGGTCGAGTCCCATGTGTGGACCTTTCGAACAACTGTTCCGAATTATATCGTATGTCCTTGGGTGTGCAATGTATTACGCTTGACCCTCCCTATTACGGGGGCTACAATCCCCCAAGGACCAAGGTTCGCGAACGCCATTTCTCTGGGTTTGCGGGTTGTGGCCGATGCAAATGGGTTGTGCTATACTGCGCGGAGATGGATGTTAAAGATTCACAGTCAGGTCGACTATCGACTTGGCTGCACCGTGTAGGTCTTCATGGCTTCGTCGCCGATCTGCTGGAGGCAATGGGTCCTCTGATGTATTTGGGCGCGCAGGCTGCGTACCTACTGGAACCCATGGCTAACGGCGCTGAGAACCCGATCGGCAGCTTTGCGCGCTTCCTGGAGGACCCTGAGCGAGTTTCAGGGTTCATCGCAAGTCTGCGAGAGGAGGGAGAAGCTTGAGCGGCGTCAATCTTGTCGGTTTCGTCGTCTTATTACTATTCCTCGGTTTGCTAGCGGTCTTTGCTACGCTCGGCCGGCGATGGCCGACGGTTTTCCGGTCGATCCGAGGCTATGACGCGCTCGCACAGGCGATCGAAAGAGCTGTCGAAGCGGGTGATAGAGTTCATGTTTCCCTGGGAACCGGCTCAGTGATCGGGTCGGATAGCGCACCTGCGTTCGTAGGTTTGGCGATGTTATCTCGCGTGGCGGCAGCAACCTCAATGAGCGATAAACCTGTTGTCGTCACAACTGGCGACGGCGCGATGTCGATTTTGGCACAAGACACCTTGCGAACAGCGTATGGGCGGTTGAATGCTAACGAAAACTACCAACCACTTGCCGGCCGGATGCTGGGTCCAACGCCTTACTCCTATGTTGCAGGCTTGCCCACACTCCTGGCATTGGAGGATGTGTCGGTTCATATGTTGACAGGGTCCTTTGGGATCGAGGGCGCGTTAGCGGTTGATTTTGCCCGTCGAGATAACATGTTCATCCTGGCGGGCACGGACGATGCACAATCACAAGCCCTACTTTATGCCACAGCGGAATATCCTTTGATAGGCGAGGAGATGTTTGCGGGAGGCGCCTATCTTAATGTTAACCAAATTCATCGCTCAAGCTTACGTACACAGGACGTGGTGCGGATCTTGATTGTCGCTGCGATCATCATCGGAACACTATTGCGTACCTTGGGGGTGGGAATTTGAAGATTGGCGCGTATCTGCTATGGGCTGTTGTGGCTGTCGCAACAGGATTTTTCGTCCTATTAGGATACTTCATCGACCACCAGGTGATCCTTAGCCTGCGCCTAGTCTTTATGCGATGGGCGGTTCTTCTAGCCGCTGTCGCGTTATTTGTGGGATTATTCAATCTACTGTCCGTTCATTGGAGCAAGGTAAGTGATCAAGAACCGGGATGGCCTTATAGCGCGGTCTTGATCGTCGCTCTCCTCGTGACGCTTGTCTTGGGTCTTGTGTTTGGCCCAGACAACGATGTAGTGATACTCCTTTTCAACTACATTCACCTTCCTATCGAGTCTAGCCTAATGGCGTTGCTGGCAATTTCGCTGGCATTCGCCGGCTTCCGCATTGTTGCGCTTCGGCGTGATCTGATGAGCTTGATCTTTGTAGGTACTGCGTTTCTGATCTTGCTTGGCACTGGCCCATGGCCCGTCGCAGGTGAGAGCCAAATTCGCCTTTTCTTCGGGAATTTAAGGAATTGGATCGCGCAGGTGTGGGCTGCGGGAGGAGCGCGCGGCATTGTACTTGGCGTGGCACTAGGTGCGGTCGTCACAGGACTTCGTGTTCTGCTAGCGGTTGACAGACCGTATGGGGATTGAGGAAATGGCCGAGATTCGCTGCCCGATGTGCAGCAAACTCAATCCAGATGATGCTGAGATCTGTGCCTATTGTGAAGCGCGCCTCAAGCCCTTGGTGATAGATTCTCCATTAGATGAAACTCCCCTGGGTGGCGCAGAGGAAGAGCGCGCCGTACAAGATCGGGGTGGCGAAGAAGTACCAGACTGGTTGAACCGTATCAGGGCACAGGCAGAGAAGGAAAAGCAGGAATCTCCTGCCCCGGATGAGGCTGAGGAAGAAATCGAGGCGCCGGATTGGCTTGGTCGTTTAAGAACCGTTGAGGAGGATAGCGAAGTAGGCCCTCCAAGCGATAAAATTCCCGATTGGTTGTCGGCTTTTGACGAGGCAGGGGAAGAGGACGACGAAGGAGAAGAGGAAGAAGAGAGAGAAGAACCAGTTACGGAAGAGACGGACTGGATTTCTCGCATGCGAGAGTCAGAACCTGAACCTGAGCCTGAACCTGAGCAAGAGGAGGAGGAGCCTGCCGCTCCCGCTGATGAGGATGAGGATTGGTTGTCGCGTCTGCGGGATGAAAGCGCGGAGGACCAACTTGCCAGTGCCGAGGGCATCGAGCCTGAGAAAGAGGACGTCGAATGGGACCAGGAGATCGTCCCCCCATTCGAAGACTTTGAACTGGAAGTTGGTGCGGATATCCAGGAAGAATCGTTAGGCTTGGATATCGACATTCCATCGCCTAAAGACGTTCCCTACGTGGATGATGAAGTCGAACCTGAAGCTAAATTACCACAGGAAGCTATTCCCTCCGATGAACTAGAGGAAGAAGAGGCACTGCCACCATCCGAAGAAATCATTGCCGAAGACGTTATTGATTGGGAGCAGTTAGAAGCCTCGCTCGATTTTGCGGATGACAGGGAGGAGGATGAGGAGGACTTCGAGCTTGAGGAGATACCCTCTAGGATCAGCGAAACCCCGTTGCAGGAAGTAGATGCCGCTGAGGAAGCGACAGGAGTCGCGGTAGAGGCGGAGGGGATGCCGGAGTGGCTTCAAGATGCACGGCCTCCATCGGATGGTGAGTTTCCCTATGTCCCAGCCCTCATCTTTGACGAGAAGGAAGCTGAACCCGGGGAAGAAGAAGCCGATATCGATCTTGAAGAAATCGAGCTTCCGGGCTGGCTGAATGAGCTGCGTGACGCTGGTGCCGATGAGGCTGTACCTGTTCCAGACGCCTCGTCAGATTTGGCCCCAGCGACTTTGCCATCATGGCTTGAGGCCATGCGACCGGTCGAGACCTTTCGATCCACGGTTGAGATCGAATCCGTTGAAGATCAAGTTGTGGAATCGGCTGGCCCCTTAGCGGGATTACGCGGTGTTCTCATGGCAGAGCCCGTTGTGGCTTTACCTCGTTCTGTGAGCGTTGGAGCAGCCCATCTCAATGTAACAGAGCGTCAGTTCGCCCAATCAGAGATCCTCAACCGGATGATCACACAGGAGGAGCAAGAACGACCAAAATCTGCTGTCAAACGCGCCCGCATCCCAGCTCTGCGTTGGGCGATCAGCCTTGTGCTGCTCCTGGCAGTAGTTTTGCCCATTTTCTCGCCCTCCATGGCAGTTGGGCGTTTTCCCATCCCCAGCTTTGTGCCACGTGAACTCGGCCCAGTGTACACGCTCGTTGGTAGTCTGCCCACAGAACAGCCAGTGCTGATCGTGTTTGATTATCCGCCCGGCTATAGCGGGGAAATGGATGCTGTGGCAGGTGCCCTGCTCAAACAGCTCACGGCTCATGAGCTCAATCTCGTGACGATCTCAACAAGTCCTACCGGGCCTCTACTTGCGACGCGTCTGATCGACCAAGTAAACACTACAGGAACGGGACATCTCAATCTCGGTTATCTCTCGGGAGGATCGACGGCTATTCAACTATTCGCCGCCGCACCTCGTGAAGCCGTCCTGCGTGGTTTTAGGCTTCCTCAAGAGATGGAGGCCAAATCTGTTTGGGAATCGCCGATCTTGGAGAATGTCTCACGCTTGTCGGATTTTGGGCTTATCGCTGTGATCACAGCTGGTTCGGAGACTGCCCGAACCTGGGCAGAACAAGTTACCCCATGGGTCGGTGATACGCCTGTAATTATGGTGTTGAGCGCTGGAATAGAGCCACTGGTGCGTCCATATTATGAATCTTTGAAGCCGCAAGTCGACGGCCTGCTGACAGGATTGCCGGCTGCTGTCGCTTATGAGCAATTGAATGGGCATGCAGCCGCAGCATATGCGCGCTGGGATGCCTTTGGGTCGGGATTGATCGCCGTTGAGTTGGTCTTGATTGCAGGAGCCATTTATGGGGTAGCGACGTGGTTCCTTCGACTGAAGAATGAATGAGGCATGAGGCTGATCTGATGACGGGTCTCTCCACGATGGATTTTTTCGGTACGATCATAGCAGCGGTCTTGACCATCATGGTCCTCAGCTATCTTATCGGGGACAATGTGCTCTTTCGTATCGCCACATACCTCTTCATCGGGGTCGCGGCGGGTTATACAGGCTCCATCGCCTGGCATCACGTCATATTCCCGGGGCTCATCGAGCCTTTGTTTACAACGGATTTAGGTGAGATTTTCACGCCCACCACCATTGTCACCCTTCTCGTACCCTGGTTCTTGGCACTCATGCTGCTCTTGAAAATGTCGAATGCGACCGCGCGTTATGGAAGTCTTCCAGTGGCGATCCTGGTCGGGGTAGGCGCTGCCGTGATCGTGGGCGGCGGAATAACAGGGACGATCATCCCACAATCACTTGCAGCGATGGAAACTCTCGATCCTTTCGCCCAAGCCCCTTTAACGGGTGAAACTGGTTTTGAGCGCATAGTGAATGTGTTGATCATGCTTGTTGGCACGATAAGCACATTGATCTACTTCCGTTTCAGCGCTCGGCGCGGTCCTTCGGGTGAGGCGCTCCAAACCCCCTTGACGAGAACGGTGTCTAATGTAGGGCGCGTATTTATCGCGATGACGTTTGGTGTGATGTATGCAGGTGCCATAGCAGCGACGATGGTCGTTTTCGCTGAGCGCATTCAATTTCTGCGAGATGTGCTTTCTATGCTGATAAGGGGATCGTGAAGCGTATATGAGTTCAATTATTGATGTCGATACGCTATTGGCTGTTGATGTGGGGAGTGTGAACACTCGCGCGAGTCTCTTCGATGTTGTCAATGGGCATTATCGTTTGGTTGCCTCGGGACGCGCGCCGTCCACGGCAGGTGCACCAATCTTTGACATCAGTGAGGGCGTTCGCATGTCCTTGGACCGGATCAAGAATATTACAGGCCGGCAGCTTGTCGACGAGTCGGAAACCTTAATCATACCTACCACCAAGGAAGGCGCAGGCGTGGATGTCTTCATTGCCACAGCCACCGGCGGTCCGAGAGTTCGCGCAGTCCTGGTTGGTTTGATGCCAGGTGTCTCCATGCGGTCCGTCCGAAATTTGGCGACTTCATCCTACCTGGAGATCGTCGGTGAGATCAGTCTGATGGACCGTCGTAGGGAAGAGGAACAAATCGATGTCATCCTCTCGACTCGCCCGGACCTGATTCTAATTGCAGGTGGGACGGATGGTGGCGCTAGCGAGTCTGTCCTGCGGCTCGTCGACGTCGTCGGCATAGCAGCTCGCTTAATCCCGGACACGGAGCGACCGCGTATCGTGTATGCCGGTAATCAAGAGCTTGGGGCGGCTGTGATGGAGCGTTTCGGGGATCGGCTGTCTGTGACGTTGACGCCGAATGTGCGGCCAAGTTTGGAGAGGGAGGAACTTTCTCCGGCACATCAAAGTCTGGCACAAACGATCGCGGAGATACGTGCTTCGAGAATCTCAGGCTTTCATGAGCTCAAGCAGTGGACCAGCGATAACCTCATGCTTACAGCGGATGCCTTCAGCAGGGTTGTACGATACCTGAGCCAAATCTACAGTCCAGAGAAAGGCGTACTTGGGATTGACCTAGGCGCAAGTCAAACGACTGTTGCAGCAGCTTTCGATGGGGATTTACGGGTTTCCGTCCAATCAGACTTGGGAATGGGGTCATCGTTGCCGATGATTCTCAAGCAAAGTAATTTAGATGCCATCATGCAATGGCTCCCTGTCGAGATGTCGGCTGATCGTGTACGCGATTATATCTACAACAAGGCGCTCTATCCGCAAACGATTCCCATGGAGATGGATGAATTGCATCTCGAATACGCGCTTGCTCGCGAGGTCATTCGATCCTCAGTTAGCGCGGCGCGAGGTGGATGGCCGGTGGAGAAGAGTGCGCGAGGCATCTGGTTGATGCCCCCTCTTGAACCCATCATCGCCAGTGGCGGGACTTTGGCACGTGCACCTCGTCCTGGTTACGCAGCCCTCATGTTGCTTGACGCGATCCAGCCTGTGGGCATTACCACGCTTGTCTTGGACCCACACAACCTCACCTCCGCGCTGGGTGCGGCAGCAAGGCCCTTGCCCATCGTCACCGTCCAGGTTCTGGAATCTGGAAGCTATGTTAGCCTGGGAACGGTTGTGGCACCCAGCGGAAGAGCGCGTTTTGGGCGCAGAATCCTCCGGATTCGAATGGATCCAGAAGGTGGAGAGCAAAGTATGGCAGGCGAGGTTCGGAGGGGCCAATTAGTTGTCTTACCTCTGCCTCAAGGGAGTCATGCTCGTTTGACCTTACGCCCGGAAAGGGGCATCGATGTAGGGTTTGGTGGGCCGGGGAGAGCGGGGACTCTGCGTGTAAGTGGGGGAGCGGTGGGTTTAATCATCGATGCACGTGGAAGACCGCTCTTGACACCGAAGCATCCTGCTCAACGTCGGGAGCTGAACCAAAAGTGGTTGTGGGACATCGGTGCGCTGGAATGATGATCTGGCACTATTCTTGCAACGGATTGCGTGTTGAGATATGGACGATTTCTTTGTAGCTCCGGTGACACATGTCATCCCAATGACGACCATCCGGCGCGAACGGGTTCTCCCCGTGCCGGGTACGATAACCGCGCGAGTGAACGAAAAGGTCCACGCCACACATGTTGTGGCCGAAGCAGCGCCAACGCCCCGACATAGGTTCCTGGACATCGCTCGAGGGTTGGGTGTGGCTGAGCGCCAGGCGGAGCGCTTCTTGGTTTGTGCACGGGGCGACCGTTTGGAGGAAGGTGACCTGATTGCTGGCCCCCTTGGCCTTGCACGTCGGGCGGTCCGTGCCCCAGGCGATGGACGTGTTGTGGCAATTGAAAGAGGGCGTGTCCTGTATGAGTTGCATGGAGAGCCGCATCGACTACGAGCCGGTTTTCCCGGCAAAGTTGTCGCCACGGATGGCTCGTGTAAGGTTACTATTGAAACCCAAGGTGCACTCATCCAGGGCGTTTGGGGAAATGGACGTGAGGATTACGGTTTAATGCGCATGGTGAGCGAGGATAGGGGTGCCAGGCTGCAAACAGGTCAATTGGACATTAATTTCCGAGGTGCCATCCTTGTAGCAAGCGTCTGTGATCACCCAGCGCCACTCCATCAAGCCACGGAACTCGCAGTGCGGGGTGTGATCCTTGGAAGCATCGATTCGGAGTTGGTCGGTATTGTCCGCCGCCTGCCCTATCCGCTTCTTGTAACAGAGGGCTTTGGTAAGCGTCCGATCAATAAGCCTGCATTTAACCTGCTTATGAACAATGCGGGGCGTGAGGTGGCGATCCATGCACATCCCATGCGCGCCGATTCGAACCAGCGGCCTGAGTTGATCATCCCGCTGGCACCGAATCACCCCACAGAGCTGCCAGACGAAGTGATCACACTTATACCGGGAACACAGGTACGTATCCTGCGAGCGCCTCTCCACGGTCAGGTCGGTATTATCCGTGAGGTACTCTCACAAAGCTTTTTATTCCCGAGTGGAATCCGGGCGCGCAGCGCGACCGTTGACTTGGAAGAAGGCGGTACGACAACGGTGCCGCTGGCAAATTTGGATGTGCTTCAATGAAGAAATCAGGTGACCGCCAGCGCGCGGTCGATCACAAGGTCGCATGTTGACCTATAAAGCGAGGAGAATGGACGATGGCAGAAGACTTTGAGGTGGGTGGACCACTCCCTGAGGAATCCTCCAATCGCACGTTCGTCATTGCCGCGGCTGGCTTGGGAGCCCTTCTGGTGCTGAGCATTGTCTGCCTAGCCGTTTATGCCTTGGTGATCTCACCTCGGCAGCGGCAAGCATCGGAGGCGACACGCGCAGCGCAAGCCGTCGAGATTGATCTGCAAAACACGGCGGTTGCACAGACCCAGACGGCAGAGGCGATCGGCGTAACGGCCACTTCGCCCCCAACCACGACAGACACGCCAGAGCCTACAGCGACGATCACTCCGACTCAAGTGGTGGTTTTGCCCTCCGATACACCAACACCCTTCCTGACGCTGCCGACCATGGAGCCTCTGACGGCGACTGCCGCCGCGCAGGCGACCCTGGCGGCGTTGGGCGGGGGCGGAGAAACGCCAACGCCTACAGCCTTGCCGACGACTGGATTCGCCGATCAGGTGGATATGCCTATCCTGCTCTTGCTCGGCGGTGCATTGTTGGCCGTGATCTTTATCGCCCGTGGTTTGCGATCACGCTCGACGACTGGATGAGACATCTAGACGCCTTCTCGAATCTATTTGTGCCCTTTGCAGGGTCAACCTCGCGTTGACCCTGTTGCCCTTCTACTTTTGATATGTCCGTTCCCAATCTCCCGTTTTCATCTCTCGCCAACCGCTTGATCGAACATCTGTACAATGGTCGTTGTTTTGCCGTCACGGGTATGAGCAATAGCGGAAAATCTACCCTGATGCGTGCCCTCTCTGACCCTGAGGTGGAAAAGGCCTTCCAAGATCGATGCGGAAAAGAGAGTTTCATCATCTTCATTGATTGCAACCGTGCGGTATCGAATACACCGCAGGCGTTCCATGAGGTTGTATTGCGTACTATCATGGAACGTTTGGAGGGCTTTTTGTCAGGAGATGTGATTGCAGCTTTGCGAGCTTATTACGAGTCCGTGACCGAAGCCGATACAGCCTTTGCCGCCTCCCTATCCTTTAATCTCGCGCTTGCGGATTTGTGTGAGCAATTGGAGGGAAATCTTTGTCTATTGTTTGATGCGTTCGATGAGATGTACATTGCGCTAGATGAACGCACGCTACGGAATTTACGCGCTTTGCGTGATCGCTATGGAGATAAACTTGTATTCGCGACGGCCACCTCGCGCACAATGCTGGAATTGCGCGGGAAACCCTACAATGATGAATTCGCCGAATTGTTTGCGAGCTCCACGTACAACATGCCGCTTCTTGATGAATCGGAAGCTCTGCAGCTCCTGGGATCCTACCAAATCCCCTCGCTAACCAAAGAGAAATCCGCATTGAGTTTTCAGCTTGCGAACGGGCATCCGGGACTGCTGATCGCAGTAGCGCAGGTTCTAGCGAAGACCGATGTCGATAGGGTCGACGATGTAGCACGCCTTATCGGCCGGGAACCCTTACCCCGATCCGAGTGTTTAAAGCTCTGGAATCAGTTGAACGATGCTGAGCAAGAGAGTCTACTCGCCCTGGCGGCTGGGGAGGATGCTGAATTATCCCACCAGGCACTCCGTCACTTGGAGCAGCGCTCCCTTGTGAAAGATGGCCAACCGTTTTCATTGGTATTCACCGATTTCCTCATGCGAAAGGTCAGAGGATCGGAAATTGAACGTCGGGGTGTATACATCGATACGGATTCAGGTGAGGTGTGGGTGGATGGCGCGCGAATTCCGCTTCTAACCGATCTCGAATTCAGGTTGCTGGCGCTGCTATACGAGCGACGAGGAAAGCTCACGGATAAGTATCGCATTGTCACAATTGTATGGGGGGAAAAATACCTTGGAGAAGTGGATGACGCGCGTGTTGAGAAGTTGATCAGTCGATTGCGTAGCAAGATTGAACCCGAACCTGCCGAGCCGCGCTACATCATCACCCAACGCGGAAGAGGATACAAGCTCATATCGGCTCCGCGTGAGATATAATCCGTGCGCTGATTTCATGCTTTCTTGTATAGGATACAGGTTGCATCGAAGATAAGGCTCATGGGGTTGTGATGTGCAGTGCGGAGGTATCGTTCTCACGACGACCATGATCGCTGATGATTAGCCCGTGTCGGACCAAATACCTATCGTCAAATGTATCAGCATGGCTTGCATAGGGGTTTTAATTGATGCAAACTAAGTGCATTAGACTCGCCGGGATTTGTGAACTCCTCTGCATACGTCATTGTCACTCGGTACAGTTCGCTGACGATTAAAGGATAAGAAAGGGAATCAGAAGACTTCTGTCGGAAGAGGACATGGAAGCGATAACCAAACCTCTAATCTTGGTAGTTGAGGATAACCTGGCAATGCTGGATGGCCTTCGCGATTTGCTGGAGATTGCCGAATATCGGGTATCCACGGCGTCCGGCGGCGAAGAAGCGTTGGAGCTGCTTGAGGAGGTCAAGCCCGATTTGATCATTTCCGACATTATGATGCCAGGCATGGATGGCTATCGTTTTCATTCCCTTGTCCGAGAACGACCGGATCTTCTCACCGTGCCGTTCATTTTCCTAACTGCGCGGGGAGAGAAGGCCGATATCCGACGCGGCAAGGAACTGGGCGTTGACGAATATATCACCAAGCCCTTTGATGAAGAAGACCTCCTCATTGCCGTCCGTTCGAAACTGGAACGTTGGCGGGGTTTGCGCCAGGTACAGGAGGATCAGCTCGCAGACCTCAAGCAGAAGCTGCTCGTAACGATGAGCCATGAGTTCCGAACCCCTCTCTCGTACATCATCAATTATTCTGAGATGCTTGATCAGGAAAAGGGCCAGATCAATTCTGAGGATTTTAGCCAATTTTTACGCGGCATTCAGAAAGGTGCCTCACGTTTGTATACCCTAGTCGAGGATTTTGTAAAATTGGTTGAGATAGACACCGGAGAAGCAGAGAGAACCTATCTCCTCCGTCGTCAACCGGTTGCAGACACGAGTGCGTGGCTACGTGTGGTAGGTCGTACCTATGCGCTCAATGCAGAAGACCACGGACTAGAAATCGTATTGGATGTACCTGAAGGGCTGCCAGAACTAGTGGCCGATGAGGGCTATCTTGCGGATGCAATTGGGCGTTTGATGCAGAATGCCATTAAGTTTTCCCAGCCTAATAGTAAATGGGTGCGCTTAAGCGCGAGGGCAACAGACGAGACGCTCCGAATCAGCGTCCAAGATCAAGGGATAGGGATTAAGGAAAGCGAGCGTACATCCCTTTTCAATGTGTTTCATCAAATCGATCGTGCGAAACAGGAGCAACAGGGGACTGGCTCAGGCCTGGCAATCTGTCAGGGGATTGTCGCCATGCATGGCGGCGTTGTGCACGTGGAGAGTGAATATGGGGTTGGGAGCACATTCACGATTGAGCTCCCTTTGCAGCCGCCTGAAGGTCAATGATAGTTTAAGTGTGCGATTGCCCCAGCGATCACGCCCATACCTCAGCTGTATGGCTCTATCCTGTATCCGGTCGAATATTCCTTTTGATTATGAGATAAATATCTTTTGAGGGCAGGGCGATCGTGGTCGCCTTGTATGACCATACGTCGGTGCTACAATACAAATCCATTCTCATTCTGGCCATGGGTTCTTTTGTATTTCATGACAAACCAAGTTGCACCTCCGAAGTACGAACAAGGGTCGGAAAGGTGGATTTATTTGGAAAATGGCGAGGTTCGTTGAAAACCTGTGGCGAATGTGTGTTCTACTTCTTTTACCTGGCGTCCTCCTGAACGCTTGTGAGCGTGCATCTCATGAAGTATTGCCTCCAGAGGAGATTGTCACTCGCGTGGCAGATCGCATGAGAGAGCTGCGCGGCTTTCACTTTCTAATTGAGCGAAGTGGTGCGCCTACCTTTTTAAATCCTGAGCAGGCGATTGCCTTTCGTAGGGCAGAAGGTGATTTTGAAGCGCCCGATAAAGCGCAAGCGACGGTACGGATCATCGGCCCGGGTTTGGTCGCGGAAGTGGAGATCATCAGCATCGGTGAGATTCAATGGGAGACCAACCTGCTCACAGGCGCCTGGCAGGAGCTTCCTCCAAATTGGGGGTTCAATCCAGCACTGCTCTTCGATAAAGCCATCGGTATTCAAGCTATCCTGGATTCGGATCTCCAGGCAATAACTTTGGCGGGCTTTGATGAATTAGAAGAATTACCGGGACTGGCGTTATATCGATTGGAGGGTGAAGTCCTTGGGGAAAAGCTGCATGACTTGAGCTTTGGCATGATGGGACCGGATTCGATGACGGTTCAACTTTGGGTCAAGCCAGAGACATTCGAGCTCTATCGTATGCAGATCACCGACTCCAGGCCCGATGCAGACGAACCATCCGTTTGGCAAATGGATTTTTGGGACTTCGACCAGCCTCTAGAGATCTTTCCACCTGCGCCGTAAAGCGACGGACTGCGATGCTGAACAACACCTACAAACTCCGGCCTTCTCTCATTCTCGCCGTGATCAGTCTTCCTATTTTTATCGGTGCGCTGGATCTGACAGTCGTATCGGCCGTTCTCCCACAGGTTATCTACGACCTGGAGATCCCTGTCCAGTCTGGCTTGGACGACGCGGCCTGGATGGTGAGTGGCTATTTGTTGGCGTACAGCGTGGCGATGACGTTCATGGGGCATCTCTCCGATCTTTATGGGCGTAGACGGGTATACCTCATCGCATTGATCATCTTTGCATTGGGTTCCTACTTCGTTGCTGTTGCGGAAACCTGGCCCACACGTCTTACCCTACGGGTGCTGTATATTATATCCTCGGGCCGTCCTGATCCTGGGCGAATATCCCTTATGGTGCTTATCGCGGCTCGTATGATCCAAGCCTTCGGCGGTGGTGCGATGGTGCCGGTTGGAATGGCGCTGGTCGGGGACCTGTACCCTCCCGGGAATCGTGCGCGTGCGTTGGGCGCAATCGCAGCCGTGGATACCGCAGGTTGGGTTGTTGGGCATTTGTATGGTGGGATTGTTGTGCGCTATTTCAATTGGCGTATGATTTTCTGGCTCAACCTACCATTCTGTCTCCTGGCTTTCCTCATGGTCTTATTCCTCCTGAGGGGCTACCGGCAGCCGCCGGGGGTGGAGCGGATGGATTGGCTGGGTGCAATCCTGATTTCACTGGCTTTGTCAGCACTTAATATCGCACTGGGCACACGTGTGGAGAGCGGGGTCTCGCTGGAGGTTGAAAAGCAAAGCCTCCTGCCGCCCTACGCTGCCCCAACCTTAGCTGCGGCGTTGGTCTTTCTGGTATTGTTTATATGGCGCCAAAGGACGTTCAGCTACCCATTAGCCCCGCTTCAGCTCTTTAAGCGCAGGAACTTCTCCGCAGCGAGCTTGGCGAACTTTCTGGTAGGTTTCAGCCTCTTCGTGGCAATTGCGAACGTTCCCCTGTATATTAATACTGTCGTAGCGCCGACATTGGAGCAGGGCGCGTGGGATAGCGGGTGGATGCTCTCTGCGCTGACGGTTCCCATGGCGCTGGCGGCGGTCCCTGGGGGATGGCTGACAAGCCGGAGGGGCTATCGGTGGCCTGCTTTGGTTGGGCTGGTGTGTGCAGTCATCGGCTTCGCTCTCATGTCACGCTGGCAAGTGGATACCGCATACACCACCATGGCGCCCCACTTGGTTCTTACGGGTATCGGCATAGGTCTGACCATCGCACCGATTGCAGCCGCTGTAGTTGATGCATCTCCGGAAGGTTACCGAGGTACGGCTTCCGGTGCGGTCATCATTTTTCGTTTAATAGGGATGACGCTGGGCGTCTCGAGCATGACGACGTACGGTCTGTATCGGGTAGATGTCTTGAGCGCTCGTTGGCTTTCGCCTTCAGCGAGTCTGAGCGAGGTTGTTCGTGTGGGGCTTGAGGTCGCAACAACCGTTGTCAATGAGACCTTTATAATCGCTGGGGTGGTATGCTTGCTGGCCTTCTTGCCTGTCCTTCGTCTAGGGGACATACCGATGAAAGGAGAATTCGATGGTTGAGGATACCCCGAGCACCTATGAGGTGGATGCCAGACGGAAGCGCACGCTTGCACTCATCGCAGGGAGCGTGAGCGCGATAGTCATTCTTCTCATTGCTGTGATTGTCTACTTCTTCATTCGAGGTAGGGGCTTATTTGGCTTCTCGAAAGCGGACGCCGCCATACAAGCCATGCCTCAAGACACCTCCATGTACGTACATATAGACTTGGAGAATCTAACCTGTGAAAAGACCAACCCGCTTGTTTGGGCGTTTTCTGAGGATCTGAAGCGCGAGGAAAAGTGTGGTCTCGATGAATTGCTCCAGGATCTCGATGAAGAGCTCGAAGCAGGAATGGGCTTTACATTCACCGAGGATATCAAGCCGTGGGTAGGGAAAAGCGTGGGCTTCGGTATTCTGGACCTCACACTCGACGAATGGGGTGAGGTGGAGGACATGGAGATCCTTCTTGCTCTTGAGGTTCGGGACACTTCTGCAGCCGATGAATTCCTCGTCACTTTCCGTGAGCGACTCGCCGAGCAGGATCAGGTGCCATTCCTCGAGGAGAAGTATGAGGGTCGAACACTCTATTTCTTGGATTCGGATTGGGAAGAGGAGCGGATGGCTTTCACGCGCTCGGAAGATTTGATCCTCTTGAGTCAGGATCTGTCGATCCTCAAGAAAGCCATTGATTCTCAGGAAGGTGAATCCTTGGGCGACAATGAGGATTACCGGGTGGCTACGGATGCCTTGGGGGAGGGCCGTGTGCTTACCATGTACCTAGACATTCAGCAATTTATGACCAGCTTCTCGGACCTTTTCTATGGCATGTATGGGATGGACCCCACAGGATTATCGACGGGGACCTTTGAAGCTATTCATGCGATTGCTGGGGGTTTCTCCATTGTCGAGCAAGGCGTGCAACTGGACACCGTCACGCTGTTCGACAGCGAAAACCTTACGGATTCCATGAGGGATGTCTTGAGCATGCGAGCGGATCCTGTGGGGACGACCGCCTTGCTGCCTGAAGATACTTTCTTCTTTGTAGCTGGGGAAGGTCTAGACAAGAATATGGCGGAATTAAAGGAAAACCTGATAGGCATGCCAGAGGGTGAAGATTTCGGCGAAGCAATCGAGATGTTGGAATCCACACTTGGATTTGACCCATTTGAGGAATTCTTCCCACGCCTCGATGGTGAATGGGCGATCGCAGTCACCCAAGATTTTAAGGGCAGTTTTGCGGAGTCCCTTGACGTGCCGCTGGGGTTCACGCTCCTCGCGGAAACGAGTGATGCGGATGGCCTCCTGGACACACTCCAAAAGCTAGGTGATTTCCTGGAACAGGAAGGCTTGGGGGAGGTTGAAGCATCGCAGAGCGATGGCGTAGACCTCTTTGAACTCGTAGATCTCTTCTCTGGAGACAGCATGTTCACCTATGGCGTTAGCGAGGCGTATTTTGCACTCTGTACATCCAAGAGCAGCCTCACCGGTTTGTTTGATGGGGGTCGCTCTCTGGCGGAGAGCGAGCGCTATAAGCAGGTGTGGGATGCATTTCCTGGGGATATGGTGCCCGTATGGTATCTCGATATGGAGGGCTTGATAGGCACGATACGGGAGAGTATGCCTCCCAATGAACGGGAATACTTCGAAGAAGACGTGGGCACCTTCGTGAATCCGATCCAATTCTTTGCTGTAGCAGCTGCAACACTCGATGGTGAGATGATGAGATCTTCGGCAATCTTGTTTGTCGAGACTGAATAACAGCGTTTAATCGGACAAGCTCATCTGCTGCTGGTTCGCAAGCCGACCATGCATGCGAAGGGACGAAAAGCACCTTCTCCTGGCGGACTTACCAGATTCGCCAGGAGAAGTGTTTGCCTCTCATACCGCGATCTCACCGCATACGTTCACAGCGATGGGATCTGATTCATGGGATGAAGTCGCTAAGGGGTTGGGCCGAGTGGTGAGAACGGATCTCGTCGGCGAATTGGGGAATCTTATGGGATGGATCGCCCTCGAGACAGTCCTCCAAGCCTCCTCCTAGGTTATTCGAATGTGTGCGAAGAAGAGAACGGCGCCTGATCAGGCGCCTTTGTGATTAGGAGAATTAGTTTTGCGGCATGTGTCAGCGTTTACCCTGCGCTACCGAGCGTCCGTGCCCCAAGAGCGCATCGACCATGTCGGGATCGCGAGCTTCGGCGTAAATGCGCAAGACGGGTTCTGTGCCGGATGGGCGGATCAGAAGCCACGAATCATCTTCGAGCAGGTACTTGACGCCGTCGGATGTGTTAACGTCAGAGACTTTCTGCCCGCCTATCGAGTCCGGGGCTCCTTCAGCGAGTTGGCGAACCATACGTGGTTTTTCAATGGGATGTGATAATCGCAAATCGAGCCGGGTGTAGTGTGCGGGACCGACTTCGGCAAGCAGCTCGCGCACAAGCTCATCCAAGGGTTTCCCCGAAACCGCGACCATCTCCACAAGCAGCAAGCCCATCAAGACGCCATCACCTTCAGGGATGTGCCCTTTGAACGATATACCGCCCGATTCCTCGCCGCCAATGAGCACATCATCATGCAGCATGCAATCGGCGATATAGTTAAAGCCCACGGGGGTTTCAATAACTTCCAGCCCGTATTTTTCGCCCAAACGGTTGATCATGCGCGTAGTGGATACGGTCTTGACGACTTTGCCGTGCAAACCGCGATGCTCCACCAGGTGTTTCAGGGCGAGCGCCATGATGCGATGTGGGTCGACGAACTGCCCGCGGCCATCCATGGCGCCAAGCCGATCGGCGTCGCCATCCGTTGCGAGGCCAAGCTGGCCGTGTCCGGCTGCGATCGCGCCAGCCAAGGCGCCCAGGTAGCGTTCAATGGGCTCGGGGTGTATCCCACCAAAGCCGGGGTTCATCTCCCCACGCACCTCGAACACCTCACATCCAGTGCCCTGCAAGATGCCCTTGATCTGGCCGCGCCCCGAGCCGAACATGGCGTCGACCACAACATGCTGGGGGTTGTCGGCGATGGCGTCGAAATCGATGAGCGTGCGCAAGTGGTCGTAGTAGGCG
This sequence comes from uncultured Anaerolineaceae bacterium, assembly GCA_964385305.1. GTDB lineage: Bacteria > Chloroflexota > Anaerolineae > Anaerolineales > E44-bin32 > CAYLOP01. The sequence goes on from CAYLOP010000012.1 coordinate 33,353, forward strand.
GGTGTGGGATTATAGCGCTCGATCAGCCCCGATTGGCGGGCCACATCGAAATCCATTAAGTTCGGACCGCGCCCTCTGGCTTCGTTGTCATTGAGGTAGACCTCCACGCGGCGACATTGTTCGCCCACTGCAGAGCCACCGTACGCGGCTTTAAGCTTCACACCGTTATAGCGCGGCGCGTTATGGGACGCGGTGATCATCAAACCCGCGATAGCACCCAGGTGCCGGACGGCGTACGAGACAGCCGGCGTGGGAACATCGGCGGGGCTGAGATAAACCTTGTAGCCATTGGCAGCCAGTACACGTGCAGCCTCGACTGCGTAGCGATCGGAGAGGAAGCGGGTATCAAATCCAACAACCATACGCCGTGCATCGGGCGGCGGGCTTATAGAGCTGTCGTTGATCCATTCTTCGGATGCAACCGCGTCAGCGATCGCTTGCGCAACCAGACGCAGATTGTGGAAGGTAAAGGTGTCTGAGATCACGGCTCTCCAGCCGTCCGTTCCAAAGTGAATGGGCATCTTTTCTCCTGTCTGAGATTAGCGCGGCGGGATTCTAGCAGGTGGTGGCGCGGGGGTCAACCTGTGGTTTCCCCACGATGCCGCGCCGCAGGGAATGAACGCATCTTATACTCGTTTAAGGATAGACAAGCCCCACCACAAGATCGTTGAGGTTCGTGCCGGTCGGGCCGGGACGCAACAATTCCCCGACCGCATCTAGCACGCGATAAGTATCATTGTTAGCGAGGGCGTACTCTGGATCGAACCCCATTTGGCGCAGCGCTGGGACAGTTTCACCGTTGATGAGCGCGCCGGCGGCATCTGTCGGGCCATCCACGCCATCGGTCGCCAGCGCCATCAGGGCAATGTTAGGCATAGCTTCGATCGCTAACGCGGCGGAGAGGGCCAACTCCTGGTTGCGTCCGCCCATTCCATCACCCCGTACCGTGACTGTGGTTTCACCGCCCATCAGGAGACACCCAGGGGCTGAAGTGCGTTTCAAACGTCTCGCGATTCGTTCTCCAACATCTTTCGCTTCCCCGTGTATGTTCCTTGAGACGACGCGCACTTGGAAGCCCAACGCGGCAGCACTTTGTGCGGCGGCTTCGATGACGAGCCGATTGCTCCCCACCAGGATGTTCGTCGGTCGCCGTGCAGGGGTGGTGGGCTCGGGGGGAGCGCTGAGAGCCGTACGAGCGCTCGCGGGGGTCAGATCCCAAATGTCATAGGCATCAAGTACGGCTCGTGCTTCCATTGGAGAAGCCCGGCGCAGCACGGTTGGCCCCGAGGCGATCGCGGAAAGTCGATCACCGACCACATCGGAAAGGATCAACGCCACCACTCGGGCGGGCGCTGCGAGACGTGCGAGCCCTCCAGACTTGATTCGTGAGAGCGCACGGCGAACGGTGTTCATCGCCTGGATCGGTGCGCCAGAATGTAGCAGCAGCGTAGTCAGGGCGCGCAGGTCTTCTAAGCTCACACCAGATACAGGCAGTTCGAGCATGGCTGATCCACCGCCGGAGATGACTGCAACCACCAGGTCTTCCTGTGTGGTCGAGGAGAGGTTATTCGCGACTGCTCGGCCTGCTGCTAGACTGCCCTCGTCGGGCAATGGATGGCCGGCGCGATAAACTTGAATCGTGGAAGGCAGGCCGCCATTGAAATGATAAGGAACGGCAGCGACGCCAGCGACCAGACGGTCACCGAGAATCTCGGCAGCCGCTCGACACATGCCCGGCGATGCTTTACCCATTCCGACGAGATAGATGCGGCTTTCTGGTGTCAGTCGCAGACGGTGCTCACCGGCGTGCAATGTCTCACCTTCAACCTTAAGATTGCGTGTAACGGCAGAGACAGGGTCTGCAGCGGAAAGTGCCGCATGCTGTATCTGAGCCATATGGGTACGGTGAGCATGATATCGAGGGGAGGGCAGGGGATGACTCGCTTCTTCCTGCATAAACTCATTCCGCTGTCGGCGTCTGGAACTTTTGCGCTGCCGAGAGCGCGGCTGTGGAAGGAGTCGCTCCGTTGACCAGTACCGCTTCGATGGCGGTGCGAAGTGGGGGGCCGAAAGTGGCCATGACTTCGGCGGTTGGTTTTGGTCTTGCGAGCGTGACAAGGCTGCTCACAAGAGCGGATTCCGGTCCCTCAGGCCATCGGGCGAGTGCAGCCGCGGTTGGTGGAAGTAAGTTTAGATTATACGTCCAGGAACCGAGAAATTCAGGCTGTGTGAGCCAGGCGAGAAGCTGCGCGGCAAGCTGCTGACGAGCAGGATCGCGTGTGACGATGGCCCAAGACCATGTCTCTGAGAAGCTCGTCCCCAAATTATTGCGGGTCGGGATGGCCGTGGCCGAGGTTGTGTTGAAGTTGCCTTTGGTGAGGAAAGTGTTCAGCGATGCAACAGCGCTCGAGGCTTGCTGGGCGCGAAATGCCTCCCATGTCTCCTCGTTGGTCATGTACTTCAAGGAAGACAGGGGGAGCGTGTTTGCATGGTAGGCTGATCCGTAAAAGGAAAGCACTTCCACCAGCGTTGTAGGATCGAGCATGGGCCGCCCGCTTTCATCCGCCATTTGACCGCCAAGCGCCAGGTATTGTGCAAGGGTGAACGTGGCGCTGGGGTCACCGGCGGGGAAGAGGAAGGCCGATGGCTGGGCCAGGATATCCGACCAAGAACGTGGGAGCGCCTCGAATTGGGCCGTTCGATAAGCAAGCACTTCCGCATCGCTTGCGATAGGCAGCCCATAGAAATCCCCACCGAAGCGCGTGGCATCGATGGCATGCTCATACCAATCTGGCGTCTTGGGTTCCTCTATGATTCCCGCCAAGGGTAAGATAAGACCTTTCAGCGTAGCTGTATTGAGATCGATGGGGTTGAGTGCGATCACATCCGGGAGGGCATCGGGTGCGGCAATGCTGGCGGCTACGAGGGTCTCCATCAACCCGCCAGGACCGCCTTCATCTTTCACGCGTACATCGAGATCAATATTCGGATAGGTTTGCTGGAATGCATCCAGCCGCTCGGCCAGGAGGTTTCCAGGTGGGGATGTGGTATCGGGTGCCAGGCGTGGTGGCAACCAAATGCTGATTCGGTTGAGAGATGCGGTTTGTGAGGTTGATGGGATGAGAGAGGGTGTGTGATCCGTAGGTGGTGGTGGGCTCGAGACAATATCCCCGGGCCCAGGTTGGGGCGCACAGCCGTTCATCATCAGGACTACGATGCCGAGGAAGATCCATCGTCTGTATCGCATACACCGTCGATTATACTGCCCTCTTCGTCAATTCTGTTAGGGTATTTCCTCCCTGGAGCAGGTCCTACAAAAGCGTAATCTGATGCGTTTTCTTTACGGAAGCGTGGCAAATCAAGTGCGATAGAGATGTGAATCCCGCGCTTCAGGCTTCGACATGAACCCAGGGGTGGGCTCATGGATTGGTCCCGTCCGGGCGAAGTTAGATGTGCTAGAATCATCCCTGATGGCTGCTTCAGATCGTATCGCCCCCATTCTGCAAGGATTGCCCACAAAGCCCGGCTGTTATCTGATGAAGGATGATGCGGGCGCTGTGCTCTATGTGGGAAAGGCGATTAACCTGCGCAATCGTGTCAGGTCCTACTTTCATGAGTCGGCTGCTCAGAACCGCAAGATCGTCGAGATGGTCTCCCAAATTGCGGATATCGAGTGGATCGTCGTCGGATCGGAACTCGAGGCATTGATCCTCGAGATGAATCTGATCAAACGCCATCAACCGAAATACAATGTCCGTTTGAAGGATGATAAGCGGTATCCCTACATCAAGGTGCATTGGGGAGAGCCGTATCCCAAGGTTACGGTTACGAGGCGTATGCGTGACGACGTCAGCCGCTACTTTGGACCCTATACGAGCGCCTGGGCGGTCCACCAAACGTTGGACGTTTTACGCAAAATCTTCCCCTACCTGACATGCGATCGTGTGATCACAGGGCAGGACATTCGCGCATGTCTTTATTATGATATTAAGCTCTGCATGGCGCCGTGCATCGGCGTGGTCTCCCAGGAATCCTACCGCGCCATGATTGAAGATCTGTGCCGCTTCCTGCGTGGGCAAAGCGAGGAGGTGATCGCGCGTCTGCAGAGTGAGATGCAGCGTGCCTCGGAGGAGATGGCGTTCGAGCGCGCCGCGGCGATTCGTGATCAACTCGTCGCGATCGATAAAGTTGTCGAAGGTCAGAAAGTGATTTCCCAGGAGAAGATTGATTCGGATGTGATCGCGTTTGCCCGCGATGAACGTGATGCATGCGTGCAGATCTTCTTTATTCGAGGGGGTAAGTTGGTCGGGCGCGAATATTTTGTGATGGAGGGTGCGAACCAGGCAGAAGATGATGAGCTGGTAGAAGCCTTTGTCAAGCAGTTCTATGCCGGGGCGACCTTCATCCCTCAACGGGTGATGCTGCCAACGGAGATCGAAGAAGCGCGTATCATTGAGGCATGGTTGCGTGAGCGAAGGGGGAAAAAGCCCGTGCAGATCGTCGTCCCCCGCCGAGGTCGGAAGAAGGCGCTGGTTCGCATGGCGACGGAAAACGCAGCGGAGACCCTGGCTTCTCTGCGGGCAAGATGGGAGGCCGATCGCAGTAAACATGTCCAAGCCCTAGCCGAGATTCAAGCAGCGCTGAAGCTGGAAGCAGCGCCCAACCGGATCGAGTGTTACGACATTTCGAATCTTCAAGGCACTGCCGCTGCGGGTGCGATGGTTGTGTTTGAGCGGGGCGCGCCAAGCAAACCGCTCTATAGAAAGTTCACCATTCGCACCGTGCAGGGACAAGATGATTTCGCCAGCATGGAGGAGGTCCTCAGCCGTCGTTTCAGGCGTTGGCAGATCTCCGTTGAAGAGGCTGCCAAACCGGGTGGGAAGCTCGATCGGGCATTCGGTCTGCTCCCGGATTTGATCATCGTCGATGGTGGCAAAGGGCAACTTACGCGGGCAGCTCAGGTCATACGGGATTTTGATCTTCAAGAGAAAGTGCCCGTAGTAGGGCTTGCCAAGAGTCGTGAAGAGCTATACATTGTAGGTGAGCCGGACCCAACAATTCTTCCGCGTCGTTCGGAAGGACTCTATCTTGTACAGCGCATCCGGGATGAGGCTCATCGCTTCGCCATCAAGCAGCATCGCGTCCAGCATCGACGTACAGGTTTGGCATCTCAATTAGATGGAATCGCCGGGATCGGCCCTGCTCGTCGGAAAGCGCTCATCCAGGCTTTCGGTGATCTTGAATCGATCCGGAAAGCATCTGTGAAGGACTTGGCTGCAGTACGCGGAATCAACCTAGATCTTGCCGAAAGGTTGAAGGCTGAACTGTAATGCATGCTGAAGGGCAAATGCAATCCGTTTGGGTTGTCGATGACGACGACGAGATGAACCATGCCATTAAGTTGATGCTTGAAATGCTCAACTTCTCGGTCCGCATTTTCCGAGACGCTCGCAGCGCTGCACGTCAACTCCTATCGGGCGTTCGCCCAGATGTACTCGTTCTCGACATCAATATGCCGGGTGTCACCGGCATTGATATGCTCGAGTTCATACGCATGCGCGGCGAGCTTAAGGGACTTCCGGTAGTGATGCTATCCTCGGAGACCACGGATGTCCAGGTAGACGAGGCGATGACCATCGGCGCAGATGCTTTTATCTTCAAGCCGGTTACCATCGACGAGTTGGAGGCGGCGATCCAAGCTGCGATGGAAGCTCACTAAGCAAAGCGTTGATTGTACGAAAAGACAGGGGTGGATCATGGGCGCGCTGCAGCCTACTGCGCGCCATCATTGTTTTCAGGCGTCCTTTCACCAACACTATTCTGGATGAATGTTTGCCAGACCCCTTCTGGCATCCAGATTTCATGGACGCCTTCGATTGCCCGTTCATAGCGCCATCCCAGGCGCAGGATGCGGTAGAGCGCCATGAAGACCGAGACACGCATGTTTAAGGCGCAGTGGACGAAGCGTTTCCTGTCTTGAGTCGCGTCCATTGCCTCAAAGAACTGGTCGAGATCGGAGCGGGCAGGCGAATCCCATACCACAGGGATGTGGATGTAACGCATCCCAAGCCTTTCGACAAGACCTGCTTCATCCTCTAAGGCGTAATCTGTGCCGGTGAGGCCGAGATTGATGACCACCTCGAAACCGGCTTGCGCGATCGATTTGATCTCAGCCTCGCTCGGCTGGCCGCCCGTGGCGATCGTATCCGTCAGTTGAAGGTAGTTGGTGATGTCCTCAAGCATCCATTAACCCCTTTGGTAGCGATGATCAAGACGACCGGTACATCTTAGGTCCTGCTTCACTTCCATCCCGCTGGGGGAAATCACGATGCGCCCCAGAGATGAACGGAGCCGTAGGTGTCACTGCGAGTGTCGCTCTTAATTCTACTCGAGTGTCTCAAGGTAAATCCCCGGGATTTCCTGGCCGATTTGTGACAGAGATCTCTGCGGATCAGGTTTCGATGTTAAGGCTGAGGGGGATCGATGAGGATGCCCATGCGGGCGGCCGCATCGCGCAGCCGCTCCCAGTCCCCCTCGCGCACGGTCACGGCGCGATCCCCGAGGGGCTCCCGCAGGTAGCGAGACGTCGCGCGGGTTTTGCGGAGCGTTTCGAGGAGCGCCGGATCGTTAAGGTGGAGCACCAGATCGCGCTGGAGACGAGCCTCCGTGCCATGCACAGCCCAACGTTCGAGCGCCTTAAGCAGGGGCGCTGGCAGGGCGCCCTCACATGCGCTTTGGAGGATCGTGTGGATGTGGTCCATCTGCAAGCCCTGGTCGATGGCGGATTGGAGTGCGGAGGGCGTGATGCGGACGTGGTATCCCTCGTCATCAAGCGCCTCCCAGTCGGTGAAGCGAGCGATCTGGTAGCGCAGCGCGTGCATGGTCTGAAGTGGAATGTGAATCCTGCCTTCCGTGGTGACTTTCGCCAGGGCGGTCCCTTCTCGGATCGTTAGCGACGCCTCAGGATCGGTGAGGGCAGCGGCCCCTCCCGTGAGGCGGAAGGATATGACCGGGCTGTCGATAGCGAGCTTACCCAGGTCGGCCGCGCCGAGCCAATGCAGTGGACCCGTGATCAGGTAGTTGAGCAGCGCCCCATCGACCGAGTCCCAATACTCGAAACCCTGCAGGAAAGCCCCTGTGCGAACGTCCTGCAGGTACCAGGATTCAAAGTCGCCAGCCGGGCGCTGGAAAGCCGGCTCGCGTTCATGAACACTTTGCACGAATCCATCCAGGCTCCACCACGTATTCAGCGGGATCGTACCGATCAGACGGATGAAGGACTGGCGCGTCTGGAGTGGGTCGTTGGGCCAGGCTCCCCCGGAAACCATCAGGTGGGGGACATGCTGCAGGTCGTTCCAGCGCGTCGATGCCACCCAGGCGCGGAGTAGCTGTAGCAGGATCTCCGCGCGCGTTTTTTCGAGAAAGACGCGTATGCCCTGCGGATCGGGGTGGAAGGGCGGGCCTGTGAGGATCGACATCTGGATCAGAAGCGTGGTAAGCAAATCGAGCGCCGCCGGCGCTCTGAGATGGGCGCTCAGTTGCATACGCCGTGGTTCGGGGATGAGGTGTGATTCGCAAGGCTGCTGGCGCAGTGCAGCCAGGGTGGTGGTGGCATCGTCGACAGCAGCGGAAGTGCCGGCTTGAATGATAGGCGGGGCGGACAACGGTTCTCCCAGCGGAGGGAGAGCAGCAGGGGGTGATTGCGGCAAAACCTCCAGGAGATCTTCGGGGATGAAGGCAAACTCCCGTGGACCTGAGGGCGTGTCGCTGAAGGCGCGTGCGATCATCCCGCGATACCACAAAGTCTCGGTAGGCGAGACGGGATCCTGCCAGGGCTTCTCACGGTCTCGCTTTCCGGGGCCGTATTCACGAAGCTCACCGTGCTGGCGTGTGAAGTCCGCCCAGGGTATTCGTCCACCTTGCGCGATGAGGTGGTCAAGGGCCTGGCGAGCAGGAATCGGGAGGCTCTCGGTGATCTCCGTCGCTAGGGCTGGATTAAGCATCTCCTGTTCGAGGGTGCGAGCGGTTTGCTGGAGGCCTTTTCGGGAACCCTCTAGGCCCCAGAACTCGGCAATGATGCGGAGCTGGCCCGAATCCAGATCTTGGAGCGTATTCAAGAGGCGTCGCATACGGAGCCTATGGTGGAATTGTTGGTACGGTTTGTGTGCATTTCCGGGAGGTCCGCGCAGGGCGTCAGGTGATGATCCGCAGCGCACCCGGGTGGAGCACGAAATCGAGCTCGGTCACATCGGAGGTGAAGCCGGCGTAGACCTCGCCGTCGATGTGGATGATCAGCGGCTCCTCGGACTTCAGGCTGAACTCCTTGAAGCGGCCAATCGTCACAGGCTTGAAGCGGCCATGCGTTCCCTTCATGACCTCTGGGAGCAAGCGGAACATCATCGGGCGCGAGACTTTCTCGATCATGGCGTAGTCGAAAAACCCGTCATCCGATTTCGCCTCCGGCGCAACATGGAATCCGCCCCCTTCACGCGGGCCGTTGCACAATACCAGCATGAGCACCTCTTTCTCGAATTCCTCATCATCGAAGCGGATGATCATGCGGGGGGCGTCGTGGTTGCGGATGATGGTTTGAATTACGCACCAAAGATACATGCTGAAACCGCGCAGGCGTGTGACCTCATAAGAATAGATGGTCACGGTCGCATCAAACCCGATGCCGATCGTGTTGTCGATGTACTCTGTGCGTCCCGAACCGTCGATGATCTGGCCGATATCGATCGTTTTGGGTTCGCCCCTGTACACCCGCTGCATGGCGAGTTCGAGGTCGTCCGCGATCCCGTTGTTGTTGCAGAAATCGTTGCCTGACCCGATCGGCACCGCGCCCAGTAATGGCCTGCGCTCCTGCGGTAGCGTCATCAAGCCGTTCACCACTTCGTGGATGGTGCCGTCGCCGCCCAGGGCGGCGATCACGTCGAACCCTTCATTCGCCGCCTGTATGGCGAGTTGGGTAGCATGCGTGGGATATTCTGTGGCGGCCCACTCACCGCCGCCATAGCGCTCGACAATCGACTGCAGCATTGAGGCGATCTCCCAGGCGCGGCCGCGAGAGGCATGCGGGTTAAAGATGAGTTTGAATCGTTTATTCATGATGAGGTCTCCTGAGGTTATCGTTCGACCGCACAACTTCTCCATGAGGTCGCGCCGTCATATGCCCGGTGTGCGATCTTCTTGTGGTGCATAGGATGGGGCCCATCGGTCTCACACGTACTTCGGCTCGATGTCTTAGACATCATAGAGCCCTCCGTGTGATCTGTAAAGCCGTTGTCGTCTTTTTAACGTGCGAAATTGGCGTGCTTTGTCAAGCTTCACCAACTTAACGGCTGCGGAATGATTTCAGAACCTCGCCTAGATAGACCGCGATCAGGTTTCCGGTGGCCTGGCGGGAAGAATCGCCGCCACGGACGAGCATGGACCGTGGTTCGGAGAGCATTGGGCGCAATGCACAATTGCCACATTCGAATGGAGCCCAATGCACCTGATCTAAACGATGAGCGAGCCGTGGGATTCGATTAGTACTTTTTTTAAGTATAACGCTCATTGACTCAAGGCGTCGCGATTTGTAAAGTAGTGGTAGAACGAGCCCCAGGGCACCTAAGGACTGCAAGTCCCCATCTGGCTGCCTCCGGCCAAACTCCCTGCGCCACTTACTCATAAGTGGAAGTCAGGAAAAGATAGCGCCGACTGGCCGGACAAACGCCCTTCCAGAACGTTGGTCGGATGATGCGGGACCAACCGGCAAAAGCGGCAGTGCCGGCCGTCCTAAGGATGGCAGGGGGCTCGAGCGCGTTCCGATACCTCGATCCTCCAACCCGAACCGAATCCTCGACGATGCTCCTGTCTCCTTAAACCCGACCGTTTTCACGTCGATACGATTTTGGCGTCGACTCGCGTGCCCACGCCAAGGTTTAAGGACGACCGCTCCCAGATGGTTGATGTTCGAAATAGAAGTATGGCGCGGGAGGACGCATGTCTTCCTGCTTGTGTTGCTTCAGGGAGCTACGGCGATTCTGGGGCTGGCGTGTCGTCGGGGGGCAGCACCAGTTTCCTCCAGGCCGGGAAGATCGCCAGGCTGCCGGCCAGAACGGTGATGAGGAACGGCGCTTTCGGACCGATCAGGATCCAGATCTGGCTGCCGATCCATGGGAAGGGCAGGGAGACCAGACCGAGGCTGGTGGCGAGCAGGGCGAATGTCGTGCCCATCAAGTGGGAAGGTACACCTTTCGCTATCAAGGAATTCAGCGCGGGCTGCAGGATCGCACCCCCGATGCCCAGTAGGATCCAGGATAGCGCGAATCCCCAGAACGAGCCCACGAACGCGAAAACCAGACGCGAGCTGATCAGAAACCCCAAGCCGACCGTCGCGCTGGCTCGCACGCAGGTCTTATCGACATAGAAGCCGCCGAGCGCGCTGGCGGCCACCCCGGCGATGCCAAGCAGGCCGTCGAG
>CAYLOP010000012.1:43829-44787 GCA_964385305.1 uncultured Anaerolineaceae bacterium
TGCTGCTTGCTGATGTGGGCGATATCCGTCAGATACACCGGCATCAGGTCGAAGGATAGTTTCGAGGCGATGTCGTAGACGCCGTCTGTGATGAGCACCCATGTGATCAAACCGCCCGAAAGGATGAGCGCGAGCAGCTCGCGCATCGAGATACGCAGGGAAGGCAGGCTCACACCGTCCGACTGCGCAGGCCGTTGGAGCGGGTGTGTGCGGGTCAGGGCGATGAAAATGAGGGTCGCGACGGCATAGGTGAGGATGGCGGCTACAAATAACCATCGATAACTGTATCGCTGTGCGAGCAGGCCGCCGACCGGCGGGCCGATGATCCAGGCTACGTTGCGCACGGTCTCTGCCAGGCCAAACGTCCGTCCCAGGGCATCCTTTTCGGTGATGTCGGCGATGTAGGCCGGGAAAGAGGGCGAGATCAAGGCCGTCGCCACGGCCAGCAGCGCGGGGCCAAGCAGGGCGATGTTCCAGGAGGTCGCCAGCGCAAAGGGGATATATGCAAGCGCGCCGACCAGGCTGCCGAGCCAGATCGCCCTCAAGCGTCCGATCGAATCAGAAAGCCATCCTCCCAACACGCGCAGGATCAGCGGGAAAATCATGGAGATGGTGAAGAATAGACCGATCTGTTGGATATCCGCCCCAAGCTCGCGCAGGAAAACCGGGATCTGGACCATGGTCATGGTCCGGGAGGCTTCTGTGAACGCGATGCCAACGAAAAAGAGAGCGAGATGCTTAGAGATGAGCGGCCGTTTTGTCGTCTGCTCGTTGTGCTTCAATGTTCCCCCCATGCTTGTGCGTTTTCTGTATCGCAGCAGGCGGTCTGGACTTGTCTGCGTTGTTACGAAGCCGCCGGCGGCCGCCAAACACGGAACCCAATTGTGCCACGTCTGATCGACGCGGGCAACCCTATTGTACACCTTGAGAATGTGAGTCGAACGAATCTGTGCAGGAG
>CAYLOP010000013.1:0-42944 GCA_964385305.1 uncultured Anaerolineaceae bacterium
GTTTGGAGACCAGATTCGAGTGCGCTTGGCGTCGCCATTCCATCTTCAGATCCCATCACACCCCCTACAAACGGGACGATATGGCGGATTCCGGTAAATGGAGACCCAGCGGTAAACCTTGCAACGATCCTGGGAGATTTCTACTTTGCCCAGGTTTTCACAGAAGCGGTCCTCACCCCGAACCTCCAGCATGTGGCCTTCCTACGAGATACACCCACACCGAACATAAGGGATCTCTACATAGCCAATCCGGATGGAACTGGCGCGTCGGTTTACGCGAACGGTGATATCCGATTCCTGGGTTGGTCACCAGACAGTGTACACTTTATCTACTCTGATGGAGGGCCGATGAATTTACTATTAGGTGAAATAGGAGGCGCCCCAACACCCGTTGGTGCATGCAACCAGCCAAGCTGGGTTGATGGCTCGCACTTCCTCTGCCTTTCTGGCAGCTTAGGGGCTTGGACACTTATGAGAGGCCAAATTGGCGTCGGCCTGACACCGATTGTCAGCCCAATCGGGGATTTCGTATCCTATGATTTCACAAAATAAGTCGTGTCGGGATAGCATGAAACACGCCTAATAGGACATGGGCGCCAGTTGTCCAGAAATAAAAGGTGATATATCCTGCAAATAGGACTTATCGGGGGGATAGGACAATATCCCCTCCTATGAATGCCCAAGGGGAATAATTATGGTTAACTACGACTTGCTTGATCTAACTTGGCTCATACTCTCCGTTGTATTTTTCTATTTCTGCGTCCTTTTCTGGAACTACTCCAGAATGCCCCTGAGACAATTCATTTTTCGGAATCGGGGTTGGGGCGATTCGAGTGAAGGCGACCCTTCACTGGAGGAGGAGCTACCTTCTGTATTCTTGAGCGACCTCGAGGGCTTCATTAATTCCATCAATCGCACGAACAGCATCCGCTTCCGGCTCGGCTCGGGAGGATTCTTTATCGCGGGTATGCTCTCACTCATCTCGCTTTTCCTCACAAATTAACGTAGTATCCCACGCCCATTCAAACACGCGCTTCTTGGACGTACTCCATCCGTACCATAAATCCCATGGTCCCCATTCCGTCATCCATAACGATTGAAAACATGATGGTCCTTCAACACGCATTTTGATGTAGTGTGCATACTGACTCACATTGTTTTCACCAGGGACATGGTCACACGCCCAGCATGGGCATTTTCTGGATAAAGCGCCTTGCGCTCATCTCGTAAGATCGCTCTCTCCCTACCCATGCGTTAGAATCAAAGTGGCATGAGATCGAGCACCACCTGCGCAGCCGCTACCAAGCCACAACACCAGCGCCGAAATGCAGGAATGAAAGGATTGTCCTGAAGCTGAAGATCATTGCCGAAGCGTTGCCGGGGGCAATGTCGTATTGTAAGGATAAAGGGCTTTCATAATGCAGGCACAACAGCATTCATGGGAATTGACACCGGATGAGGCAATCGCCCTACAAGAGAGACTTCGCAAGGAAGTTATCCTCGAGGATCAGATTGGACTCGTCACCCATGTAGCCGGAGTTGATGCGAGCTATGACCAAAGCCATGCACGCACCACGGCTGCCGTGGCAGTACTCACATTTCCCGAATTGCAGCTCGCCGAGGTGGCGGTGGTCCGCCAACCCACACATTTCCCCTACATACCGGGTTTGCTCTCCTTCCGTGAGACCCCTCCAATATTGCAGGCACTGAAGGATCTCGATCGCCCACCTGATCTGTTGATTTGTGATGGCCACGGCATTGCACACCCACGCCGCTTTGGGTTGGCCTGTCATATCGGTTACCTAACGGGGATCCCAACCATCGGAGTGGCCAAACGCAAGCTGGTCGGGGAGCATGCGGAAGTACCTGAGGATCGTGGAAAATGGCAGCATATCTACGAAGACAACGAGATCATCGGTGCAGCCTTGCGCACTCGCGTCCATGTAAAACCGGTCTACGTCTCAATTGGCTACAGGGTAAGCCTTGAGACTGCAGTCGATTATGTTATGCGGTGTACACCAAAATTCCGTCTTCCGGAAACAACCCGCGAGGCCCATCGATTGGCATCCGAAGTGTACGAGAAGGATCAGCCCTTTGAAAGCAATTCCTCGAAGATCGCCTGAGCCTTCTGAGGATTGGCTTTGCCGCGCGTCTCGCGCATGATCTGCCCCACAAACCAACCCAGGATCGTCGCCTTTCCGCTCTGATAGGTCGCCACTTGTTCTGGATTGTCTGCCAGGATTTGGACCGCGATCGCTTGGAGCGTCTCATCGTCAGAGACCTGTGCGAGCCCATCCGCCTCTACGATCTCACTCGGCGATCGACCGCTCTCCTCCACCCGTTCAAGCAACGCCTTGGCGGTGTTGGTTGTGATTCGTTTTGCCTCGACCATGCGAATGATATCGGCCAAATTCTCAGGGCGCAGTCGCAGTTTCCCTGCAGGGACTCCGCGGTCGCGAATCATGCGCAGTACATCATTCATCAACCAATTGGATACCACTTTTGCATCGTCGCCATAGTCCTTCATGGTCTCTTCAAAATAATCTGAAAGACTGCGCTCCTCGGTCAGGATCTCGGCGTCATAGAGAGGGAGATTGTATTCTTTGATGAATCGGGACCGACGTTCAAGTGGCAATTCAGGTAGGGGCGCTAAGATTTCCTCACGCCAAGCCTTATCCAGCCTGATGGGTAGCAAATCCGGTTCTCGGAAATAGCGATAGTCCGCCTCTGTTTCCTTGACGCGCATCTTCAGCAGGGTGTTCGTTTCCTCGTCCCAATGCAGTGTCCAAGCCTCAATGGTATTTCCAGCTTCAACCTCGCGAATCTGGCGCGTGATCTCCGATGCGATTGCTGCACGCACGTTCTCGATGGAGTTCACATTCTTGATCTCCGTCTTTGGATTAAGGTAAGTTTCGCCTTTCGGCCTAATCGAGACATTGGCATCACAGCGAAGTTGACCGCGCTCCATATCTCCATCGGATATCCCAAGCCAGCGCAGGAGTTGACGAAGTCGGATCAAGTATTGCGCAGCCTCATCCGCCGACCGAAGGTCGGGACCCGTCACCATCTCAACCAGGGGAACTCCGCATCGATTGAAATCGATAAGACGCTGTCCATCCTCATAGATCGTTTTCCCCGCATCCTCTTCAAGGTGCAGTTTGGTGATGGTCACAAGTCGTGACGTGCCATCGGGCATCGGCAAATCCAGTGAACCACCGAGTGCCAGCGGCTCATCGTATTGGCTGATTTGATAGCCTTTCGGAAGGTCGGGGTAGAAGTAGTTCTTACGAGCAAAATAAGAGAGTGTCTGGATCGAGTCCGCATGCATTGCTTCAGCGAGCAGCACGCCCTTCTCCACCACCGCCCGGTTAAGAACCGGTAGGACACCGGGCAGCCCGGTACAAACCGGACAAATATTGGTGTTTGGCGGATCTCCCCATGAATCCGCTTTACAGGCGCAAAAGATCTTGCTCTCCGTATTCAATTGAATGTGGGTTTCCAATCCAATAACGGCTTCAAATTCAGGCATCCGTTCAATCCTTAAAGATTTTATGCATCCTGATTTCGGTACGCATCAACGCTCGACGATCGTGATCTGCTCCACCCGATCCTCTGTTGTGAGCTGTTGGACGACATCCATGCCTTCGGTCACGAAGCCAAACACAGAAAACCTTCCATCCATCTCAGGAATGTCTTTCATCAAAATATAGAATTGGCTCCCGCTGGCCATCATTCGATCTTGTCGGTAGAAAAAGCCCACAGCGCCTTCGGTATTCGCCAGATCGGGCTCAACTGGGAGACCATACCCAACATCACTATCCGGTTGCCCCGTAGGCGAGCCTGTGAGCACAAACTCGCCAGGCTGGACAAACACAATTGGGAACCCGTCGTAATACCCAAGGTTCGCAAGCACGATGAAGTTGTTCGTGCTCTCTGGCGCTTTGTCAAGCCTGAGTTCTAGCTGTATCGCCCCCTTTGTGGTCTCAATGGTCGCGATGTAGGATCGCGATGGATCAACCGTCAATGCCGGTTTCCCTGTATAGAGGTTCTCTCGTTCGGCGATTTCCAATTCGGCAAGCGGTCTCCCCTCTTCCATGGTCGGTACCACAGGGATAGGCGTTGGTGTCGGTGGAGGAAGAAGGCTTTCATCAAGTGATTCGATCTCGACGGTAAGAAGCATATCGCCTTGGAAACTGGGGTTTTGCTGTGGATCACGCAACGTCAAGGAAAGCGCGACATCCATCCCCTCCACAACTTTGCCAAAAATGGTGTGCAGACTATTCAGATGCGGTGTGGGGCCGTAGGTTATGAAGAATTGGCTGCCATTGGTGTTCGGGCCGGCGTTCGCCATCGCCAAATAACCTGCATCGTCAAAACGCAGGGATGGGTCGAACTCATCCTCAAAACGATAGCCAGGCCCTCCACCTCCCGAGCCGGTTGGGTCTCCACCTTGAGCCATAAAATTGGGAAGAACTCGATGGAAGGTTGTGCCATCGTAAAAACCTTCCTCCGCTAAAAAGACAAAATTATTGACGGTTTTGGGAGTCTTGGAAGCAAAGAGCTCAACCTTGATGTCGCCCTTCTCTGTTTTTAATGTCGCGAGATAGATCGCCTGAGTGTCGATGCCCATCTCTGGGGGTGTGCTCCACTGTTTGAGCTCTTGCTCTTGCACTTGCCCTTGCTCCTGTTCTTGTGCTTGTGGGGCACAGGCCCCACTGAACAGCAGAACGACAACACAAATGATAGCTAGACTGATAGACTTTCGGCGCTTGATCAATGAATTACCCTCCGCCTTATGGTGTCTTTTCGCTATTGGGATTTCTGCATTCGCTCCATAACCGAGTGAAGCGTGAAATTCAAACCCCGCGGGTTAAATTCACTCAAATCATTCGATCCCTTGGAGCACCTTTGGTTTAACCTTCCGCCACGGTGCACTTTCTGTACTCATCTCGTAGCTGCGGCCCGCCTTCAACAACTGGTCTTCAGAAAAATCGGGACCAAGGAATTGGAGCCCGATCGGCAAGCCTTGGGTATCCAAGCCGCATGGCAAGGAAAGTCCCGGAACACCCGCGAGATTAGCGGGAACGGTTAGGAGATCCGCATATTGCATCAACACTGAATCCCCATAGACTTCAGCGATCCGGAACGCTGTGGTAGGTGTGGTTGCGGTCAAGAGACAATCCAATCGATACTTTCCATCCTCACGAAAGATCGTTTCGAAATCCTGCCGGATGAGCCGGCGCACTCGCAGCGCACGCTCATAATAACCTTTCTCGTATTGCTCGGCAGATACATACATGCCCATCAAAATGCGAAGTTTGGGCTGCAGGCCAAAACCACGTCCCCGACTGGCGCGATACATTTCTCGTAAATCCGCTACTGGACCGTCGTACCGGAAGCCATACTTCACACCATCATAGCGGTGAAGATTCGAGGCGGCTTCCACGCGAGAGACAACGAAATAAACTGGAATCCCAAAACGCGTGTTGGGTATGGGTACATCATCGACAATCTCCGCGCCAGCATTCGCCATAACATCAGCAGCACGGAAGACGGCTGCCTCGACTTCAGGTGCGATGGGCTGCTCCCGTAACTCGCCAGTCTCGGGGTCGGGGAATTTCAGACGAAAATAGTCCGGCGAGAGACCCATACGCATCCCCTTCACACCGTCCTCTAATCCCGCCAAGTAGTTGGGGACGTCGACCTTTGCGGAGGTCGCATCGTGCGGGTCGACGCCAGCGATGACATTGAGCATCAATGCGGCATCGGTCACATCGCGTGTCACCGGTCCCGGGCAATCCAGGGAGGATGCAAATGCGATCAAGCCATAACGGGACACACGCCCATAGGTTGGCTTCATCCCGACAACGCCACAGAACGCGGCTGGCTGGCGTACCGAACCAGCGGTGTCCGTGCCGAGTGATATGCATGCCTCGCCTGCTGCCACCGCAGCTGCGCTTCCCCCAGATGAGCCGCCGGGAACATGCGCGGGGTTCCATGGGTTCCCGGGCGGCGGCAGGAAAGCAGAGGACTCGTTCGACGAGCCGAAAGTGAATTCATCAAGATTGGCTTTCCCCACCGTTACCGCTCCGCTCAGCTCCATCCGCTCCACCGGTGTGGCGCTGTACGGGGCAACGAACGTTTCCAAGATGCGTGAAGCAGCGGTGGACGGCGTGCCTTTGACGCAAAAAATATCCTTAACAGCCAGGGGCACACCCGCAAGCGGACCGGGATCCTCCCCAGTTGCAATCTTGCGATCCACCTCCTCGGCCTGCGCCCTGGCGCGCTCCGACGTCACGGTGATGAAACTGTGTATCTTCTCTAAATCTTCCGGGTCGGGTTGATATGGCGAGGTCGAGGGTGATCTGCCTTCGACCTGTCCGATGCGGGATAGGGTTGATTCAAGAACCTCAATGGCGCTAATTTCGCCCTGCTTCACTCGCGCAACGATAGCATGAGCGGGAAGGTCGCAGAGATCGTCGCTCATTCCAGTTCCTCTTGTGGGATATCGGGCACAACGATGAACCGCCCATCGCGCTTGGGGGCTTGCTCGAGAATCTCGTCTGCATCCGGACATGCCTCGATTTTATCTTCCCGCAGAGGCAGGCTCATCGCAGCGGTATAAGGTACACCATGGGATACGATAGGGAGCGAATCATCGACCTCGATGGCTTCTAGTTCGCGGATAGCTCGCAGTTGGTTGTTTAACTCACGATGCAAATATTCGGATTCCTCCTCTTCAAGCGCAAACGCAGCTAATTCGACAAGATGATCGAAGACCGCTTTGCTCATCCCCTCGGCGGGGTTCCCTTCACGCGTTGACAATGTTTCCTCCCGGGATCAGGATGCGCTCATTGTACTCGTTGGCTTATGACCGGTCAAAGGTTGCGAGCCGTTTCTAGTGCTTTATGAACAGGGGTTTGAAAATATGTTCACAAACTTCGCTAGGGGTAGATGCGCAACGCCTGCGGGGTCGGGGGTATACAATGCCACCACCATCACGAAATTTGGAATCAACGTACGGGCGGGGCATTTGGCGGGTTGCCACCCCGTAAACCAAAGCACACGAGATATCGCCTATGGGGTAGTACATACTTCGCCCGCAGTAATCCACTGCACGAGCATGATGAAGTCTCTTTCTTTTGGACATGCTATAATCGCCCCGCTTATCCGCATGAGACCAAACGTAGGAGGTCCTGATGTCAACGTCCGAGACACCGCACCCTGGTCCAAGCTTCGGACTTTCCCCCGAGCAAAAAATGATCCAGCAAACCGCACGGGACTTCGCCCAGCATGAAATTGCGCCCATCGCGGCGGAATTTGACGAGAGCGGCGAATTTCCACTCGAGACAATCCGTAAGATGGGCCAGATGGGGTTGATGGGGATTGAGGTCCCTGAAGAGTATGGCGGAGCGGGATTGGATACTATGGCATACGTCCTGGCGCTGGAGGAGATCAGTAAAGCAGACGCAGCCCACGGTACCATCATGTCTGTGAACAACTCCCTCTTCTGCTATGCACTTCTGCGCTATGGGACCGAGGCACAAAAGAAGAAGTTCTTGGAACCAGCAGCATCTGGCAAGGCTATTGGCGCCTACTCGCTCACAGAACCCATGTCGGGTTCGGATGCAGGCACGATGCGATCACGCGCTGAACTTCAAGGAGATGCATACATCCTCAATGGGCGAAAGTCGTGGGTCTCAAGCGCACCGAAGGCGGATTTCATCCTTGTGTTCATCATGACAGAACCAGAGAAGAAACACAAAGGTATCACAGCCTTCCTGGTTGAGACGGACAAACCCGGTTTCAGCCGCGGGAAGACCGAACCCAAAATGGGCATTCGCGCTTCGGCGACGAGCGAGATCCTCTTTGAAGACTACCGATGCCCCATCGAAGACCGGCTCAGCGATGAGGGACAGGGATTTAAAATCGCGATGAGCGTCCTCGACGCTGGGCGGATCGGGATCGCATCCCAAGCCTTGGGAATAGCCGAAGCCGCGTATGATGCCAGCATTAAATATGCGCGTGAGCGAGAGGCCTTCGGCAAGAAGATTGGGCAATTCCAGGGCATTTCTTTCAAGCTTGCGGATATGAAGACTCGCATAGAAGCCAGCCGTCTCCTTATCTATCAGGCAGCTTTGGCGAAAGAACGCTCTAAAGAGACCGGCACCCGTTTCACAATGGAAGCCTGTATGGCAAAACTCTTTGCAGCAAAAACAGCCGTCTTTTGCGCTGACGCAGCCGTCCAGATCCATGGCGGCATGGGATACTCGAAGGAACTGCCGGTTGAGCGCTATTACCGAGATGCCAAGATCACCGAGATTTACGAAGGCACCTCAGAAATTCAACAATTGGTGATCTCTCGCTTGGAGCTGGGATTGCGCTAACCTTCTACGATAAGCCTACCTGTGCGATGAAGGCGACTTTTTCAGGTAGGTAGGGAAGGACGTGTGGGTTACGCAACCCGTACAACTGGTCGTAAGTTGTCGACTTGCCTGCTGTTGCGTTAGGCGAAATTAGCAGCCGCGACCTCGAGCAGGACTGGTATCGATCCAATGCATGGAAGTACGAACCCCCAGCATTGATCGGAGGCGATTGTAATGCCAGAAGGAACTGCGCAGAATGCACCAGCCAAGCCTGACCCAAGAAATGCCACACTTGCCACCATGATGCTCGGTGGACTCGGGCTGGCCATTGTTGGTCAGTACCTCACACAACTGAGCCCACACAAAATCATCAACGGCACGGTGATCCTCATCGGCGTGACCTTTTTCCTCATCAGCATCGCCTCCACAAGCCGCAAACGCTTCCTGGATACGTGGTGGGACTATGCTGAAAGAGCGGCGAGGTGGTTGGGCGTCTTGCCTCTACAGTTCGTCCTGATTTGCTTAGGTCTGATCCTATCCCTTGCATCGCGCTCCGCCGCAGGTGACACGCTCATGTCACACTCGCCTTTGTATGGCCTCTTCTGGATGGGGGGCTGTGCGCTCGTGGTTCTAGGGTGCTGGCAGCGGATCACAAGACCCGAAAAAATATCTCGAGTCTGGGTCGAATGGACCATCGTGCTCCTACTGTTAGTCTTTAGCTTCGCCATTCGTTCTATCCACATCGCGACCGTACCTTTCACCGTCAGCGGCGATGAAGGATCCGTAGGGTTGATGGCATGGGAATTTGCATCTGGGACACGGGACAACATGCTCATCATGGGCTGGTTCTCCTTCCCGGCGCCCCAATTCTGGTTGGCATCGATCACACAGCAAGTGGTGGGGCGTACAGTCGCTGCCATGCGCTTCCCCTCCGCCTTGGGTGGCACGCTTGCTGTACTTTCAGTCTATTGGGCTGTACGCAAGATGTTTGACCGTGAGATGGCCATCTTCAGCGCGCTCTTCCTGGCCGCATTTCATTTCCATGTACTCTTCAGTCGGGTCGCTCTGCCCAACATCTGGGATGGTTTCTTCCTGGCCCTGACGATAGGTGCATTGTGGGTTGCATGGCGGCAGAATCTTCGTTGGGCATTCCTGCTCACAGGTGCTGCCATCGGATTCGCCCAATTTTTCTATACCACCGCACACCTGCTTCCTATCTACGTTGCGTTTTGGCTGATCGCGCTTTTCTTCTGGTCCCGAGAAAGGGCACGCGCGCCTGGCTTCGTTTGTCTCACGCTCGTCGTGCTTGCATTGATATTGCCCCTGATGCTGTTTTACATCCAATACCCCAATGAACTGCTTGCGCCGATGAATCGCGTCTCCCTACTCAAAGCGGACTGGATCAGGCAAACCACCGCCTCTACCGGAAAAAGCCCGGTGATCATTTTCGGGGAGCAGTTTTGGAAAACCATTCAGGGCTTCACAGCTCGCCCGATTTTGGGGGTCTACAGCCCTGGTGCGCCAATGCTGCTTACCATTCCAGCTACATTCTTCCTGGCTGGATGCTTCATCGCGATTCTGCGTATCAAGGATCCCCGCTACACCATCTTGATCATCGGTTTGCTGGGACCCGTCCTCGCGGGCACATTCAGCGTCGGCGCACCGAGCGCCCAACGACTTCTCTTCGCCACTCCGGTCATCGCCATCCTCGTGATGCTACCTATCCATGAGATTCGATCGCTCCTCATTAGAGCCTGGCCACAAAGCGCGCCGGTCCTCAGTATCCTGATCGTCGCGCTTGCGTTGGGCTTGGGGATTGGAGAAGTCCGCTTCTTCGTAAAAGCAACTTCGGAGGGACGATATTCAGATCAGAAAAGCCAACTGGCACGTGAAATCGGGGACTTCATCCTCTCCCAGGATCGCGAGGTTGAGGTGTACTTCTTTGGGAAGCCACAGATGGATTACCGTACCTTGCCCTGCCTTCCTTACATTGCTTCCAACGCCATCGGTTATGACATGCTGCTTCCTTTGGAAGCGGAGCAGAATCCCCCCATCAAGGATGAGCAGGGTCTATTCATCTTCGTTCCCGAACAGCTCGACGCGCTAAAAGCGGTCGAACAAAGCTACCCGAATGGAACCACTCATATAGAAACCGATGAGGAGGGTCAAATTGAGTTTTATGCGCGTATGCTGGGTCCGTGAGCTACAGGAGGGGTGAGGTCTCACGGACAGTTTACGGATTACCAAATGTGATGAGATATGACGAACCTAGCGTGGATTATTCTTGGTATCTCGAGCGCCATCCTTCTTGATCTGCTGATTCTATGGCTCTTACATAGGCGCAGAGGTCGACAGCGGACGAGCAGACCGGAGGACATGAAGCCGCATGCCACACAGGTTGAGATCTCCTTTGAACTCGCTGAGGACCAAGGGATCGACATCAATGTCCGAGCTTACCAAGCCGCAGACGAGATCCCCAAACTCCGTCCCTCACAAGCTCAGATCAGGATTGATCCTAGCCTGGATCAGCTACCAGAGAGCATCATCCTCGAACCACAACCGGCTCCATCCCCCTCCCACAAGGTCATTACTCACTCGACATGGGTCGAATGCGCACATGACGCATATCCCATCCTACTCCTAAACCGGCTTCGCGCATTCATTACGCGCGCGCTCGATTCGAGACTGATGCGCGCGCTTCAAACCCTCGTCCTAAAAATCCCTAACAAGCTGCCGTCGCTCGAGGTGTCCCTTTTTGTGCTTTCGCTCATGATCTATGCCCTCACTCGCCTGGTTCAGCTTGAGGAGTTCCCAATCTATTTCTTCACAGATGAAGCCGTGCAGACGGTCTTGGCTGCAGACTTCCTGCGCGATAATTTTCATGACTACCAGGGTCATCTTTTCCCCACCTTCTTCCAAAACAATTCACTCTATAACTTATGCTTATCTGTCTACATACAACTTCTGCCCTACGCCCTCTTCGGTAAATCAGTTTTTGTCACCCGCGCCGTATCCGTGTTGATCACAATCACCGCGGTCGCTGCGCTAGGATTGATTTTGAAAGAAATCTTTCACATACGCATCTGGTGGTCTGGAACGTTGCTCCTCTCCATAACACCTGCCTGGTTCCTACACTCTCGGACCGCGTTTGAGACGATACTCTTTGCGTCCATGTACACATGGTTCCTCTACTTCTATCTTCGTTATCGCCGTGGGGCTGTGAAATTCGCTTTCCCCGCACTTCTATTCGCTGGTGCTGCGTTCTATAGCTACAGCGGTGGCCAGATGGTAATCGCAGCAACATGCATCCTGCTCATCTTCTCCGATATAATTTTCCACCTCAAGCATTGGCGCATGATACGCTATGGCATCCCGCTTGTTTTGCTTCTCGCGCTGCCTTACATCCGATTTCGAATCCAGTATCCCGAAGCGACCTACTTTCACCTTCGAATGCTCGATACCTACTGGCTTCACAACATCTCCATACTTGAAAAGTTAGCGACCTTCTTTCAACATTACTTGCGTGGATTGAATCCTTACTATTGGTACATTCCAAACGAAATCGACCTGCAGCGCCACCTTATGAAGGGCTATGGGCATATCCTCGCCGTCACACTTCCATTCGCCTTGTTGGGCTTGGTGTCTATACTGCGCTCACTCCGCTCTAGCGCCAATCGCGCGCTGCTCATCACCCTCCTGGCAGCGCCCTTAGGGGGCGCGCTCATCCATGTCGGCATCACGCGTGTAATCATCTTTGTGATCCCCACAGCGCTTATCACGGCGCTTGGCCTCTCCATCTTTGTCGAATGGCTCGTTCAACGCATCCCGGAAAAGGTCGTTTCTATTTCGATCTTTGCTCTGCTGGGTACCGTAAATATCCTGATGTGCCGCGACGCCTTGGTGAATGGACCTACCTGGTACCACAATTATGGCCTCGGTGGGATGCAATACGGTGCACGCCAGGTTTATCCTGCCGCCAATGCCTTACTCGAGCGAGAGCCGGAAAGCCGTGTCTTCGTCACGCCGACCTGGGCCAACGGTGCCCACATCCTCAAACGTTTTTTTGTCTCAGATGATGTGGATATTATTATGGGCAACGCTGACTCCTTCTACGATAAAAAGCTCGACTTAGACGAGAATACGTATTTTGTGCTCACACAAGATGAGGTTGAGCAGGCTTTGGAATCAGAAAGAGTTACCAACGTCCGCACCACGCAGACGATCCCCTGTCCCGATGGAACCACGTGCTTCTACTTCATCCGCATGCAATACTCTCCGGACGCCGAGAAATATTTTGCCCAAGAAGAAAGAGCACGCTTCGTCCCGGTAGACGAGGAGATCACACTCGACGGCCAAACCACGCGTGTCATTCACCCTCGCTTCGACATGGGTGAGCTTGAGCGCCTCTTCGACCGTGACCCATTCACGCTTGTGCGAACCGATCGTATCAACCCCGCGCACATAACTTTGATTTTTAAAACCCCTCGCAAGTTAACCGGGTTAAGCCTTACGACCGGGACCATGGATCTCTCGCTGGTCGTGAAGCTTTTCGAAACGGGAACCCAATCTACAAGGACATACCATAAAATCTATTCAAACCTGCCACCCGACCCAACCGTTTATCTCACTTTCGGTCGGGGAATAGAAAGCGTACGACGCTTAGAAATCGAGATCACCGGCTTCAACCTCAACGACTCAGAGAGACTTCACCTGCGTGATCTAGCCTTAGAAGAATGAGAGGAGTGGCATTCCAGCCAGGCATCGGGAAACCTTTGGGCGAGAGGTTGCACCCTACACCAGAAGACTTTACGCAGCGATAGCCATGCCAGCTTCAGGTTGACCTTGGCAAACCATACGCTCGAGAGTCAGCGCCGAATGTGCTCGCAAGACTTCACCCAGACGACCTTCTCGGCAACGCGGTTCGACCCCATATTTTCCTATGAAGCGGTCAAACAAAGGACTTCGGATTTTGATCCCGAGATATAATGGCATCAGTTCAAGCGGCTCGATGTCCACAAGGTGAGCATGAAAATTAAGATTGAGAACAAGATCAAACAACAGCCCTGACATGGAGGATTTCCCTTGAAAGCCATACTGCTTCACGAACACGGTGGACCCGAAGTTCTTTCATATGAGGATTTTCCCGAGCCCGAGCCCGGACCAGGGCAGGTTCAAGTACGCTTGCATGCCGCTGCGCTTAACCGCCTTGATCTTTGGGTGCGAGAAGGCTGGCCTGGCTTAAAACTCGACTACCCTCACATCCCTGGGGCGGATGGCGCGGGCGTGGTGTCGGCGCTGGGTGCAGACGTCTCCGAGTTTGAGATCGGGGATCGAGTTGTGATCAACAGCAACCTCAGCTGCGGAAGGTGCTCCTTCTGCCTAGCGGGTAAGGATAATATGTGCAACACGTGGCACCTTCTAGGTGAGACCATTCGCGGCACGTATGCGGAGTACGTCGTCGTGCCGGCGGTGAATCTGCTTCGTCTGCCTATCAATATGGAATTTGCGCCTGCAGCTGCTGCTGGATTGGTATTTCATACTGCTTGGCATTCCCTTATCACACGAGGGCATCTGAAAGCTGGCGAGCGTGTACTCATTATCGGTGCCTCAGGTGGTGTAAACACGGCCTGCATTCAGATCGCCAAAATGGCCGGTGCGCGGGTCTATGTCGTCGGTTCCGCACCCGAGAAACTGGCCCTCGCAGAATCCCTTGGGGCTGACGTGCTCATCGACCGTTCAACCGAGGAAAATTGGGCAAAAGCCGTGTACAAGGCAAACGGGCAGAAGGGCATAGATGTCGTCGTAGATAATGTCGGAGCCGGAACGATGCCCCTCAGCATGCGGGCGGTAACAAAAGGCGGCAGAATCCTCACTGTAGGAAACACCGGTGGTGCAAAATTCGAGATCGACAACCGTTTCATCTTTGGGAAACACTTGTCCATACTCGGATCCACCATGGGGACACATCAGGATTTTGCTACAGTTATGGGTTTGATCTTTGAGGGGCGGCTGAATCCTGTAGTTGATGTACAATACCCTCTCCAAGACGCCGCTAAAGCACAGGAACGACTCGCCCAAGGTCTCCAGAAGGGTAAAATAACACTTGCCATTTAAAAGACCACCCATCCTCGTAACTGTCCTTGGGCTTGGAGTGTTAACCTTTTCAACCATCCAATGGATGGGATTGGCGGCTGGCTTGAGATTGCCGGAGCTTCCTCTTGTGATCCCTCGTTGGTATTTGTGGTTGAAGAACGCGTTGTGGGGCCTGGGCAGCTTGATCGCCGCAATCGCTCTCTTTTTGGGTCAGACTTGGGCTCCGCGTCTCACACGCTGGCTCGCGGGGGCGTTGATCGGCTGGTACTGGTTCGATCGTCTCCTTATCGTCCGATCCGAGTTCGCCCAGTACACATGGCCTCTGGCGATCGCCACCACGGTTTCGGTCGCAACTTGCCTTTTATGGATCTTATCTCGACGATCTGTACGTGGCTTCTTTCGGGAGAAAACCTAATGAGTCATTCTTCAAAAATGGAAGAACTTCGTAGGAAGCGTGAGGAAGCCCAATTGGGCGGCGGCCCTGAGCGTATCGAAGCCCAGCATAAACGCGGCCGCCTTACAGCTCGTGAACGGCTCGAAATTCTATTGGATAAAGGCTCCTTCCGCGAGACCGACATGTTCGTGACACATCGTACACACGACTTCGGTCTTGATCTCCATAAAGTGCTATCCGATAGTGTTGTCACGGGCTGGGGGACAGTTGAGGGGCGATTGGTATATGTTTTTTCGCAAGACTTTACAGTTTTCGGTGGAAGCTTGGGAGAAGTTCATGCCGAAAAGATATGCAAAGTCATGGATTTGGCGCTTAAGAATGGGGCTCCCTTGATCGGACTAAACGATTCAGGCGGGGCGCGCATCCAGGAGGGTGTGGTCTCTCTTGGCGCCTATGCCGACATCTTCCTGCGAAACACACTCGCCTCCGGCGTCATCCCACAGATCAGCGCCATTATGGGCCCGTGTGCCGGTGGGGCAGTGTACTCCCCAGCGATGACTGACTTTATATTTATGGTGCGCAACTCCTCGTACATGTTCATCACAGGTCCTGATGTGGTTAAAACCGTCACCCACGAGGAAGTGAGTTTTGAGAATCTCGGCGGCGCTGAGGTCCACGCCACCTCTTCCGGTGTATGTCATTATCTGGCCGAGAGTGAAGCCGATTGCCTGTACATGATCCGGGTAATGCTCTCGTACCTGCCCCAGAACAACATGGAAGATCCCCCCTTCGTCCCTAACAGCGACGACAGATTACGCACAGAAGAAGCCCTCGACCATATCGTGCCTGAGGATCCGAGTAAGCCATACGAGATGCGCGAAGTCATTCGCATGGTCGTCGACGATGGTGTGTTCTTCGAGATCCACGAAAATTACGCTCAAAACATCGTCGTTGGCTTTGCACGCCTTGGCGGTCATAGTGTGGGGATCGTGGCGAATCAACCCGATGTCCTCGCCGGCGTGCTTGATATCGATTCGTCCACAAAAGCTGCTCGCTTTGTGCGTTTTTGTGACGCCTTCAACGTGCCGATCATCACATTCGTTGATGTGCCCGGTTTCCTACCCGGCACGAGTCAGGAACATGGCGGCATCATTCGCCATGGCGCCAAACTTCTCTACGCGTTTTGTGAGGCCACCGTCCCCAAGATCACAGTCATCACACGCAAAGCCTATGGCGGGGCATACGACGTCATGTCATCCAAACATATCCGTGGCGACTTGAACTTCGCATGGCCTAGCGCCGAGTTGGCCGTCATGGGACCCGAAGGTGCCGTGAGCATCATCTTCCGCAAGCAAATCGCGGAAGCAGATGATCCGGAGAGTCGGAAAGCCGAGCTTGTGAAAGAATACCGAGAGAAATTTGCACATCCATACATTGCAGTATCGCGGGGATACATCGATGATGTGATCGAGCCTCGTTACACACGGCCGCGATTGATCAATGGGCTTGAAATGCTTTCCAATAAACGCGATGCGAATCCAGCGAAGAAACATGGAAACATCCCACTCTGATCGGGCAAGGCATAAGGGCGCTCTTGATCTCGAGCAACCATCCCTCGAACCATCCACGACCGGCAGACTTCAATTTGCCGGGCATGCTCTCTACTGTGAAAAGTATGGTCCCGAGGGTGGAAAAACTGTCGCGCTATTGCACCATGGTCTTGGATCAACACGCTCCTGGCAACACCAAGTGCCTGCATTTTTGGAATGCAACTGGCAGGTCGTTTTCTTTGATCTCTGGGGCTATAGCTGCTCGGATACTCAAGATTCGTTTGCCCCAGAATTTCTTCACCAAGATGCACAGGAAACTATCATGCTGCTAGATGCATTGGGGGTGGGAAACATCTCGCTAATTGGATATAGCGACGGCGGCACAATCGCGATCATGCTTGCCGCTGAATATCCTGAGAGAATCGACAGCTTGGTCACCGTTGCCGCATATATCTATTACGAGCCGGTGATGGCTTTGGCGCTGCAGGGCGTTCTCGCCTCTGCCCAATCGCCACCACTCCAGACCGCCTTGCAGCGCGAGCACGGGGCGCGTGCAGAGGCCTTAGTGAAGGCTTGGATTGGGCATTGGCTGCATGCCGACACGGCTGCGCTCACGGTAGTTGATGAACTACCCAAAATCAAATGTCCGGTGCTTGTCATCCAGAGTGAACTTGACGAGCAAACCACACCGCAGCACGCAAAGGACATCGCAGACGGTATGCAGGATGGTCATCTGTGGCTCATCCCGGGAGTCCACCACATGCCGCCACATGAGCTTCCGGAGAATTTCAACCGTATGGTACTCGGGATGCTCGAGGAGCACACATTTCCTGCAGGCGGATAAGCACGAGAGAGGGCATGGATGTTCAAGAAAGTTTTAATTGCAAACCGAGGTGAAATCGCCGTACGCGTCCTACGCTCATGTCGAGAGCTTGGCCTTGAGACCGTAGCGGTTTTTTCCGAGGCTGATCGCACCGCCATGCATGTTCGCTACGCCGATGAGGCATATCTTCTCGGCGCTGCACCGGCGCGCGATTCGTACCTGCGTGGCGATAAAATCATTGACATCGCTAAAAAGAGCGGCGCGGGAGCCATCCATCCCGGCTACGGCTTTCTCGCCGAGCGAGAAGATTTCGCGCGGGCTGTGGAAGATGCCGGATTAGTCTTTATCGGTCCAAGACCAAGCGCCATTGCCGCCATGGGCGACAAGGCTGAGGCGCGCGCAACCGTCACCGCAGCAGGTGTGCCGGTTGTACCTGGGACAGAGGGCGAGGGCAGCTTGAGCGACGAAGAACTTATCGCCATTGCCCCCAACGTGGGATTCCCGCTGCTCATTAAAGCGACGGCTGGCGGTGGTGGTAAAGGTATGCGTGAAGCGCAAACTGCGGAAGAATTACCACGGCTTATTCAAGCTGCGCGGCGCGAAGCGGAGGCGGCATTTGGAGAAGGCAACGTCTATCTTGAGAAGTTGATAACCGACGCCCGCCATATCGAGTTCCAGATCTTGGCGGATTCGCATGGGAATGTGATCCATCTTGGGGAACGTGAATGCTCCCTCCAACGCCGGCACCAGAAATTGCTCGAAGAATCCCCATCGTTTTTCATGGACGAAACGCTGAGGAAAAAAATGGGGGATTTGGCTTGCACAGCTGCGCGCGCAGTGGATTACCTGAACGCCGGCACCATCGAGTTTCTGGTCGACTCAGAGCGCAACTACTATTTCCTGGAGATGAACACCCGTCTGCAAGTCGAACACCCAGTGACGGAACTGGTTACAGGCATCGACATCGTACAAGAGCAAATTCGCATTGCTCGTGGTCGGAAATTACGTGTCCAGCAAGAGGACATCAAACTCAACGGCTGGGCTATCGAATGTCGTATCAACGCGGAAGATCCCTATAACCATTTCCTACCTTCCACCGGCCGGCTGAGCCAGGTGATCCCCCCAACAGGACCTGGCGTTCGGGTCGATACAGGCGTCTATCCGGGCATGGAAATCTCCCCCTACTACGACTCACTTATTTCGAAATTGATTTGCTGGGGCGAGACGCGCGGCTTGGCCATCCTGCGCATGCGCCGAGCCCTCGAGGAATACCGCATCGTGGGTGTGAAAACCAACATCCCCTTCCACCAAAGCATCCTGGACTCACACCGCTTTATCGCCGGACAGTTCGATACCCGCTTCGTAGAAGAGCGCTTCTCCCTCGATGAAGCGGAGGAGGGAAAGGAAACGTTACCACACATCGCCGCTATCATGGCCACGCTCTTCGCCCATCGCGAATCCCAACTTGCCTCGCAGATTGTGCGCCGAGGAAAGCGAGACACAAGCAATTGGAAATGGGTTGGCCGCTG
This sequence comes from uncultured Anaerolineaceae bacterium, assembly GCA_964385305.1. Taxonomy (GTDB): domain Bacteria; phylum Chloroflexota; class Anaerolineae; order Anaerolineales; family E44-bin32; genus CAYLOP01. The sequence continues at coordinate 18,756 of CAYLOP010000013.1, forward strand.
GGAACGTATGCACCACTAACCCCATCGCTGCGGATCTCAAAAATAGGACGGCCGAAGACCGTACCGGAGAAACTATGAAGTACATTGCCACCATCGAGGATGAACAATACGAGATCGAAATTAAGGCAGATGGCGAGATCACCGTCAACGGAGAACCCCAAAGCGTCGATTTCAGATCCATCGCAGGACGCCCCGTGTACTCGCTGCTCCTCAATGGCAAATCCTATGAGGCGCATGTCTCATCTTCGAAGACAGGCATGGATGTCCTACTACGCGGCCAACTTTACTGCGTCACTGTTGAAGACGAGCGCCAACGCAGGCTTCGGCAGGCGTCAGAAGCCCAAGTTGGCGTTAGCGGCGACATCCATATCAAAGCCCCTATGCCCGGTCTCATCGTTTCGGTGTACGTTCAAGAGGGAGATCAAGTGGAAAAAGGGGATAATCTTGTGATCCTCGAATCCATGAAGATGCAAAATGAGATCAAAGCCCCGCGTGCGGGCAACGTGATTCGCGTTGCCGTGCGGGCGGGAGATAACGTCGACCAAAACCAGGTCATGATTGGTTTACACTAAGTACATGAACGACAGAACTGAAATCGAAGCCAAATTCATCGTTGACCGTCTTGTCGATTTTCGCCAGAAAGTGATCGATCATGGCGGGCGCGTGATCATCCCGCGAGGTTTGGAGCGAAATTTGCGCTTCGATGATCCCGAAGGTGAACTCACAGCGTCCCATCAAGTCTTACGCCTGCGCGCAGACCATCGTGCGACCCTCAGCTATAAACGTTCGCAAAGCCCCGAAGTGCGAGAAGAGATCGAGCTTGAAATCGACGATTCCCACGCCGCCGAAGCCCTCCTGGAAGCGTTGGGATATCAAGTATTCTTCATCTATGAAAAATACCGCGAAACATTCACGCTCGGAAGCGTGAGGGTGATGCTAGATGAACTGCCCTATGGATGTTTTGTAGAGATCGAAGGTCCAACCCTGATGGATGTAAAAGATGCTGCCGAAGCGTTAGATTTCTCATGGGAGGATCGAATCCACTTGACCTACCGTACCATCTTCGAATCGCTCTGCGCGCGATACCATCTAACCTTCCGCGATGCAACATTCGATAATTTCGCGTCGTGTTCTAACACAAACTTCGACATTCTCTTCGGTGCGAATCCAGACACATCTCTAGGCGATTGAAGCGAGTCCATGAGCCAGTCTCTCGATGACATTCGTAAATCATGGGAAGAACGCACACTCAAGGTGCACCCTGAGCGTAAAACGAACTTTGAGTCCGCTTCTGGCATCCCCATTGAACGGCTCTATGTCCCTTCGGAGGACGCCCTTGACTACTTAGACGAAGTAGGTTTCCCAGGAGAATTCCCCTTCACGCGCGGGATCCACCCCACAATGTACCGAGGCCGAATTTGGACGATGCGTCAGTACGCTGGATATGCCACCGCCGAAGAGACGAATCACCGTTTCCGCTACCTCTTAGACCAAGGTCAGACAGGGCTCTCAGTAGCCTTCGACCTGCCGACGCAACTGGGCTACGACGCCGATGACTCCCACGCCTTGGGCGAGGTCGGTAAGGTGGGCGTCTCGATTTCATGCCTGGATGATATGGTACGTTTATTCGATCAAATCCCTCTCGACCGTGTTTCGACGAGTATGACGATCAACGCGCCTGCCGCGATCTTACTGGCCATGTACCTTGCAATCGCGAAGCGTCAGGGTGTCGCCCCACAGGATCTTCGTGGGACGATCCAAAACGACATCCTCAAGGAATATGTTGCCCGCGGCACATACATCTTTCCTCCTAGCCCAGCGATGCGTCTCACGACAGACATCCTTCGTTATTGCCAGAGCCACGTGCCGCAATGGAATACGATCTCCATTTCTGGCTATCACATCCGTGAAGCTGGATCGACCGCTGTTCAGGAGATAGCGTTCACGATGGCAAATGCCATTGCGTATGTCCAAACCGCCGTCGACGCAGGTTTGGCCGTGGATGAATTTGCCCCTCGCCTGACATTTTTCTTTAACGCGCATAACGATTTCCTGGAAGAAGTCGCCAAGTTTCGCGCTGCCCGGCGCTTATGGGCACGAATTATGCGTGAACGTTTCGGTGCGAAGAATCCCAAATCCATGCACTTACGCTTTCACACACAAACCGCAGGCTCGACACTCACGGCGCAACAACCCTACAACAACATCGTCCGTGTCACATTTCAAGCCCTGGCGGCCGTGCTCGGTGGAACGCAATCCCTGCACACAAACAGCATGGATGAAGCTCTCGGATTGCCAACCGAGCATGCCGTGCAAGTGGCGCTTCGCACGCAACAGATCCTCGCACACGAATCAGGTGCGCCTCATACAATCGACCCACTCGCGGGTTCCTTTCTCATCGAACACCTGACGAATGAAATCGAGATCTTAGCTATGGCATATCTTGAGAAAATTGATGAGATGGGCGGCGTACTGGTTGCGATTGAAGAGGGGTATGTCCAACGCGAGATCCAGGATGCAGCTTACAAACACCAGCAAGGCATCGACAAGGGCGAAGTCTTGGTTGTGGGTGTAAATGCTTGTCAGATGGATGAGGCGCAATCAATTCGCCCGTTGGAGGTTGATCCGGAGGTCGAACGCGCACAAAGCGAACGCCTCGCACACATACGCGAACATCGAGACCCCCAGCTCGCAGTGGATGCACTGAATCGCCTGACACAAGCTGTCGATAGTGGCGATAACCTCATGCCTATCTTTATCTCCTGTGTCGAAGCCGACCTGACCCTCGGTGAAATATGCGGTCGCCTACGCCAGATATGGGGCGAGTATCAACCTCCGGTCTCGATCTAACGCATGGTCACGCTTTGCTTGGTAAGCTCACGCTGCTTCGCTGTTATTAGGCAAGCGATACGATATACTACAGATAGACGCTCGGTCCGCGATTGGTTCCAGGCTCTCATCGAGCCGGCTTGGGGAAATGATGTCGACGATAAAACATCTCAATCACGTTGCTATTCTCGTCGAAGATCTAGAGATGGCTTTGAGCTTTTGGCGAGACGCACTCGGCTTAGAGGTCTCACACATCGAATATATCCCCGAGCAGCAAGCCATAGTTGCCTTCCTGCCAACGGGCAACGCAATCCTTGAGTTGGTGAAGCCTACTAATGAGGATAGCGGTTCGGCGCGTTATTTAAAGAAGAGAGGTCCAGGCATCCACCATCTATGCTTCGAAGTGGAGGATCTTGAAGCTCATTTGAAGAAACTCGAGAGAGAGGGCATTCGCTTGGTCAACGCTGAACCCGTCATGGGTGCCGGAGGTACTAAGATCGCGTTCATCCATCCGGAGAGCACGCATGGTGTCCTAATCGAACTCCGTCAAACACCACGGTCATCACCCTAGAAACAAAAATCTCAACTCCCTCGGATACCACTCATTCGCGAACACAAAAACAAATAGTCCGTTTTCCAGCAACATAGCCCCGCATCTCGTCCTAATCACACATCTACAAACATCCGGGGTTTCGAGGGGCACCCAGTAGCCGTATGTCGGACGGGTTTCGCCCATGCTATAATCGCTTTGGAGCGAAAAACCTGGAGGCTTACATGCAGGACCAAGATACGCAGGATGCTCTCCGCCAAGGAAAAAAGAATTGGGAGGAGAATACGCTGCGCCCGACCATAGCCCAGAAACCTGAAAGACGCGAAGAATTTATCACGACGTCATCCGAGCCCGTCAATCGTCTTTACACGCCACTCGATATCCAAGAATTAGATTACCTTCGCGATCTTGGACTGCCTGGAGAATTCCCCTTTACACGTGGCATACACCCCACACAGTATCGGGGCAAGCTCTGGACAATGCGTATGTTCGCGGGTTTCGGCACAGCCGAGGAAACGAATGAGCGATTCCACTATCTTCTTGATCAGGGCCAGACCGGCCTGTCGACCGCCTTTGATCTCCCAACACTCATGGGGTACGACAGCGACGCTCCTGAAGCGATAGGCGAGTTTGGCAAATGTGGCGTCGCTGTCTCTTCGCTTAGGGACATGGAGATCTTGCTAGACGGAATCCCGCTCGATAAAGTTTCGACCAGCATGACGATCAATTCACCAGCGGCGATCATCTGGGCAATGTACATAGCAACCGCTGAAAAACAAAGCGTTCACCCGAAAAAATTGCGTGGAACAATCCAAAACGACATCCTCAAGGAATATATTGCCCAAAAAGAATACATCTTCCCCCCCCACCCATCCATGCGCCTTGTCACGGATACGATTGAGTATGGAACTGAACACCTCCCTCAATGGAACACCATCTCAATTTCCGGCTACCACATTCGTGAAGCAGGCTCTACAGCAGCGCAGGAACTTGCCTTTACCTTGGCAGACGGCATGGAATATATCCGTTGGGCGCTGGCGCGCGGCATGGAAATCGACAGCTTCGCCCCAAGGCTCTCCTTCTTCTTTAACGCACACAATGATTTCTTCGAGGAAATCGCGAAATATCGTGCTGCCCGCCGAATCTGGGCGACAGAAATGAAAAACACGTTTGGAGCAAAAAACCCGCGGTCTTGGCTTCTCCGTTTCCACACACAAACGGCTGGGGTGAGCCTAACCGCCCAGCAACCCGAAATCAATATTATACGCGTTGCTATTCAAGCGCTTGCAGGTGTTTTGGGAGGGACGCAGTCTCTCCATACGAACTCAATGGATGAAGCCCTGGCACTGCCATCACAGAAAGCTGCGACGATCGCACTTCGCACACAACAGATTCTTGCTGAGGAATCAGGCGTGGCGAACAGCGTCGATCCCCTAGGCGGCTCCTATTATTTGGAAGCACTGACCAACCGTATCGAGGCGCAAGCCAGAGATTACTTCCGACGCATCGATGAGTTAGGCGGCGTGATGCCCGCTATTGAAGCCGGTTTCTTCCAACGCGAGATACACGAGGCAGCTTACCGCTATCAGCGCGAGATCGATACGGGTCAACGCCTCATCGTTGGTGTCAACGCCCTAAACGAGGATGAGCCGATCAATATTCCTATCTTGCACATGGACCCACAGGGATATGAGAAACAAGTCTCAAGGTTAAATGAGCTACGCCAGGAGCGCGACAGTGGTACTGTAGGCCAGGCCCTCGACCGATTACGGATCGCATGCCAAGGCACCGAAAACACCATGCCGTTTATTTTGAACGCAGTACGAAGCTATGCCACGCTTGGTGAAATTATTAAAGTCATGAAGGAGGTCTTTGGGACCTATATAGAGCCAAACTGGTTGTAGGTTTGGTTCGCTCGCACCGTTCATACACGAAGCATCGGAGGCTCGAGAAAGCCCCTACGAATAGACGTGGTTACTCGGCTGTTGAAGTACGCAAATAATAGCTCTGTTTCCAATTAAGTGGTTCCGCCGCTTTATGCTATTCTTTAGCTCTAAAATACTGTGCTGCCTCCTGCAGGACCGCCCATGTACTTCGGACAAAGTAATTACGTACAAGTGGATCAAGGTCCTGAAGGAAACGATCCACATCCGTAAACAGATCCTCCCCCTGCGCTCGTGTGTATGCTCTAAGCCATGTCTTCGCGTGTTGTCGATAGGGCTCTCTGAGCGTATTGATCTCTCGAACCAAACGCGCCGCTTCCATTCTGCATGATCGCATCGCCCGACTCCTTTCCCCTTCTCAGATGTAGCTGGAAGCATCCAGCATCCGACCAGATAGATGCAAGCTTTAGGCCATGCACACTCAACTCAGTTTGACAACAATGGAAGACCCGTTTAAGCCAAACGATTTTTCATTGCAGGAAAAATGCATCTCAAGACTGCATGGGTTTGCGGGGAGTTAAAGATATCTGCTCTCCTACATCCATGCATGTCCAATCGGACTGCGCGATCTTGATCCAAGTAAGCTCGCAGTTACGCAGTTTCAAGGCAATCTCTTCTTTGTACTTAGTGAACGACACTTATGAGGATAAATGAACGAATGGCTTGTTGAAGGAAAACACGTGAAGCAAGTGTAAAATTGAGTAACAGTACAAGGTAATCAATCTGTTCGTGGCTTCGAAGGGGGCTAAACACAAACAAAATCCTATTGTTATCAGGGTCCTTCGCTCAGAATGGAGGAAGAAGTATGGCCAATATTAATACGAAAAAAGGTGTTATCGGTATTCTCACCGGTGGCGGAGATGTTCCCGGCCTCAATCCAGCCATTAGAGCTGTCACATTTCGCGCGCTGCGTGAAGGGTATCAGGTGATCGGCATCCGACGTGGATGGGCGGGTGCCATCGGGATCGATCGTACCAAGAAGGACAGCAATGGTACGAACTATATGGTTCTTACAGAAGAGCTCGTCAATAAAGCAGGGCGAACAGGCGGCACCTTCTTGCACACGTCACGAACGCGCCCAAGTAATGTCAGGAAAGAAGATGTCCCGGAGCATCTCAAATCGAAATATCACGAGGACACCAACGATCTTACGCCAGAGGTCATAAAGAATCTCGATTTCCTCGGCATCGACTACCTCATCCCGATTGGCGGCGACGATACCCTGAGTTACGCAGTGCGTCTCCACCATGAAGGTGTGAATATCGTTGCCATACCGAAGACAATGGACAACGACGTGCCTGGCACGGACTACTGCATCGGGTTTAGCACCTGCGTCACGCGCACGATTCAGATCACCAGCAGCTTGCGGACAACAGCCGGCTCCCACGAGCGATTTCTAGTCGTAGAAGTATTCGGCAGATATGCCGGCTTCACAGCGATGCTGCCCACCATGGCCGGTGCAGCAAACCGCTGTGTTATCCCGGAATACAAATTCAACATCGAGTGCCTAGCAGAGTTATTGACTGAGGATCGCCAAAAGAATCCGAGTAGATACTCGGTAGTGATCATATCTGAAGGAGCGATGTTCGAGGGCGGCGAAATGATTTACCAAGATGCTGTGAAGGATGCGTACGGCCATGCAAAGCTAGGGGGGATCGGGGGCTTGGTTTCCGCGAAGCTAAAGGAGATCTCGCCGAGATTTAACAACGGTATGCCGATTAACGTCATCAACCAGCAGTTGGGCTACATTGTCCGCGGTGGAGATCCAGATGCCATCGACTCAATTGTACCGATGGCCTATGGGAACCTCGCTCTTGACTTGATCCTTGCCGGCGTTCATGGCCGTCTTGTCGTCCTCAAGAACGGCCGTTACGATGATGCTCCGATTGAGGTGGTCACAAGCACGTCTAAAGTTGTAAATATCAAGAAGCACTATAACACCGATCGCCTGCGACCGTATTATAAGAGCTTCGCCCAGAAACCTCTTTTTATTATGACCACGGATTAGCGAGCTCTTGGGGTGGCGTAAAGCAGGTATAGGATGAGAGGCTTTCAGCCGGCCTACCTTCACCTCCATAACACGGGTGAACTAGCTAGAAGAGCTCTCCTGGCGCAACAGCGAGAGAGGAGCTGTGATCTCTGTGCCCGCTACTGCGGGGTGGATCGTTCTGAACGTCATGGCGCCTGTCATACAGGCTTAAACGCGCGTGTTGCTTCCTACGGCGCGCACCATGGAGAGGAGGATCCCCTACGCGGCTTGCACGGTTCAGGGACAATCTTCTTCTCGTGGTGTAATCTACGTTGCCAATACTGTCAAAACCATGATATCAGCCAGGCCCCGAGCGGAAGGGAATTCGAAGCGCAAGAAATAGCGGCGATCATGCTTACGCTCCAAGAAGCCGGCTGCCACAACATCAACTTCGTCTCGCCCTCGCATGTTGTGGCCCAGATACTTGAAGCGCTTGTGATCGCGGTTGAGCACGGCTTGAAGATACCTCTGGTGTACAACACGGGTGGGTTCGACTCACCGGAAGCTTTGGCCTTACTCGACGGCGTGATCGATATCTACATGCCCGATATGAAGTACAGCGACCGTCTTGTAGCACGCAGGCTTTCTAAGATTGGCAATTACCCTCAAATCAATCAAGTAGCTTTGCGGGAGATGCATCGTCAGGTGGGCGATCTCGACATCGACGAGCGCGGCATCGCGCAGCGCGGTCTGCTCGTCCGTCACCTCATCTTGCCCGAAGGCCTGGCCGGCACAGCGGATATCATCAGCTTCCTGGCGGAAAAAGTATCTACTGATACGTATTTAAACCTCATGGATCAATACCGCCCGGCGTATAAGGCTCACGAATACCCGCCCCTCAATCGGTGTATCACAGTCGAGGAATACCAAGATGCGATTGACATGGCGCACGCCGCCGGACTGACACGCCTCGACAAGCGCCAACGTGTACTGAGGTGGTTTTAAAGGCACATTCCTTACAAGCAGGACTCCCATCTCGAGAACGGAGAGAGCAAGAGAAACAAACCAGGGCGCAACCCCCACGCCCCGGTTATCACGTTGCCAATGAACGTTAAGTTTGCTCGAGATCAAGCCGTATTCTCGTATCCAGAGAGCATTCGCAATCTATGACCTCATCGAGAGGATAAAACCAGATGCCTCCGGCATGGCAATGAAGCGAGCATCCTCCCCCACCTTCCCCATCGCCGTTCTGGTAGCCTCTTCAAGGTCACGAAAGGGTACCATCCCACAGGCGCGAACCAGGTCCGGATCCATTTCGCTTACTAGGTAAATTTCAGCCTTCTTGAGAAGGCGGGCCACGGCAGCCGCGATATGTCCTCCCAGAACAAATCGCTCTCGAAATCGACGAAGAATTTCTTCAGTATCGTATTCCACAAGCCAGCGTTCCAATCGCGCTTCGCCAATCCCCTCAGCGCATTCCGCGACCAGGATGACCACCCCGCCAGGCCGGACTGCCATTTCCACATTGCGGAGTGCCTTCTGCGCCTGATAGAAATTGACATCCTTGGGATGACCTCCCGGGCTGGCCAGAACGATGTCCGCAGGTGAGGCGATCTCTTCCTGGATTTGGCCATGAAGCCATGCACAAACCCGTCGGTGTGCATCCTTTGGATGACCTGCCACACTGGCGACAACCCTGTGCTCGCGGTCCACGACGACGTTGAAGATGAAGTCAAGCCCAATCAGAGCAGCCCCCTCCTCGATATCTTCCCGAACCGGGTTCCCTTCAAGCACCCCGGACCCCACGCCCGGCTGCATCATTAAGCCATGATTTCGCTCGATCGTTTTTCGCGAGCAGACGCCCGGAACGAGCGCCTTCGCGCCGCCTGAAAAGCCGGCGAAGTAATGGGGTTGCACCACACCGAGTGCGATCCTGAAATCAGCCTCCACAACAGGTGTGAACACTTCAACAGGCGTACCCCTGCTTGTTGTACCGAGGTGGTTTACCCGTTCGTTGTCATGGTCGATGCAGCGCAATCGTTCGGCCATCTCCTTCCCGACCAACCGAGCGTGCTCTTCCGGAGATTGCGTGCGATGGATGCCGAGTGCAAACACAACCACCACATCCTTGTCATTAACACCTGCCTCCCCCAGATCATCCATGATCTCCGGCAGCATCTCGGCCGTTGGGCAGGGACGGGTGTTGTCGCTTGTGACAATGGCGATCGACATTCCTGGTCTCACCATGTCACGCAGGTGCGGGGTACCGATCGGCTCTGGTAGGACCAACGCGTGAGGCAAGTGTTCCAGCTTCGGGGGCTTAAGCACTCTCACCCGAGCTTGACGAGCGTCTAGGTCTACAGCCAAATGTTTATGACCATACGGAACGGTAATTCGGGTCATACGCTTCGTACTCTCCATGAGAAGATCCTCGAGACGTCTATAGACTCACACTTCTTGCAGGTCAGGCGTCAAAGGTGAATTTCATATGCACGAGCATCTTGTTAGTGGTTGGGCCATCAAAGGAAATCGCCGCTGACAGTTTCACATCAAACCCACGGCTGAAATTGGGTGAGGTCGGGACATGTCACCGTATCCCCAAACTACAAAGCACATCCTCCTATGCGCTTTCACCATCTACGTTAGTATCTATTGTGCGAGGATCCGCGCCATCTCGTAAAATGCGAGATTCGGAGAATGAGATTGCGCTGTGGCTTCTTCCAACGGCATCAGGTTGATATCTTTGCCATGCAGGCCAACCATCACATCCGTCTCACCTGCAAGCAACGCCTCAACAGCGTTTACACCCATCCGTGTGGCCAGCAAACGGTCAAATGCAGAAGGGCTCCCACCTCGGGGGACATGCCCGAGGATCGTCACACGCGTCTCAAATCCAACCTCCTTCTCGTTCAAATACCGGGCGACTTCGTCGACCTTCAGCGACGCGCCCTCGGCTGCGACAATGATCGCATGCGTTTTACCGCGTTCGTAGGCGCTCTCAACCGTGTCCGCGATCTCCTCAAGGCTGATCTCTCGCTCCGGGATGAGAATCACTTCCGCACCGCACACAACGCCCACTTGCAAAGCCAAGTAGCCGCAACCTCTCCCCATGGTCTCTACCAGAAAAGCCCGTTGATGGGATGATGCCGTGTCACGCAGCTTGTCTACAGCATCCATCGTGGTATTCAATGCAGTATCGACGCCAAGCGCCATGTCGGTTCCCCAGATGTCATTATCGATCGAGGCTGGCACGCCAACGACAGGGAAATCCAACTTCGCCAAGGCATGCGCTCCCTTCATCGAACCATCGCCGCCAATCACAATGAGCCCCTCGATGCCCGCTTCGTTCAATTCACGCAGCGCTTGACGTTGACCCTTGTATTCAAGGAACTGGGGGCAACGGGCGGTGCGTAGAAAGGTTCCGCCCCGCTGTAAGATTCCGCCGACATCACGCGCCCTGAGTTCTTCCATCTCCCCGCGGATAAGTCCATCAAATCCCTCTTGAATGCCTTTGACCGCAACGTCATAATGGATTGCCATACGAACCACCGCGCGAATACATGGGTTGATCCCAGGTGCGTCACCGCCTGATGTCAATATTCCTATTCTTCTAAACATCACTGTATCCTCAATGGCTCAACTTTAATGGAACCTTCTCCTAGGAATGTGAGCAGTTGGGTGTGTAATTCGGAGCAATAGCCGGTTGTTGAACTTGGGAATTCTAGGTGATAACGTCGCGAGGCTTCGAAAATTTGAAAAACGAAACGATCCTTCCCTGGATAGGAGGTCAACAAACCATGCACACGCCGCATACGGCGCGCGTCGCGCTGCTGGTCTCCCGTTGATCGTAGTAAGACGACGACCATGCGTGCATCCGCACGTGCGCGAGGCTCTTCGGTTGGGTCAATCTCCGGTTGTGAGATTTCGCCCTCCAGTTCCAGTTCCTTCGCAGGAAGGTCGTCCTGCTCAACCCCCACAGTCCGTTCAACTTTGACAATCGGATCTTCGGGTGGTGAGACTGGGTACGTCTGTGCTGGCACTTGGTCTGCTGCCATATCATGATCGTGGAGTCTGCGGGGTGGAGGTTCCGCAATCTCTATTTTAAAAGTTTCTTCGACAGGAATAGCTTGCTTCGATTGTGCACCCTCCTCGGAGGCAGCCACCGCCTCATCCACAGCATCCGTCGGTGGAAGTTGAGATTCGGTCGCCAAAGCCTTTGACCGCTCTCTCGGCATCTTCCCAGATGGGTCCGCAATCCCAAGATTGGTTGTGATTTTATCGGCTAGGATCTTCGGTTCCCCGCGCTCGCTGTCAATCTTCCCATTCACTAAGATAATCTGGTCGGGTTGTATCCAGCTCGACACTTCCTTCCAAACGCGTGGGAAGATAACCAATTCGATCATCCCCTGCAGATCTTCGATCGTGACAAAGCCCATTTCCTTCCCACTACGTGTTTGGTAAGGTCGAATATGACTAACCTCGCCTGCCACGCAAATGGCTTGCCCGTGAAGCGCTTCTCCCAGTTCGGCGCTGAAATGGGTAACCACTTGAGCCAACTCATCCAAGATCGGTGTGAGAGGGTGGTCTGAAACGTAAACGCCCAATAATTCCTTCTCCCAGCTTAGCTGCCGGCGTTGCGGCACATCAAAGGAATCCTTGGGCAGATACAGCCCATCCGAAACCCCTGATGAACCAAAAAATGACATCTGCCCAATTTCAGCCGCCCTGAAGTGGGTGGCCGAAATTGCCATGATTCGTTCAAGACATTCCAACATAGCAACGCGAGAGCCAAGACTATCAAGCGCACCCACACGTATAAGGCTCTCGAGTGCACGCTTCCCAACCTGCCGTAAATCAACGCGACTTGCGAACGCCTCCAGGTCTTCGAAGATCCCATCGCGTTCTCTGGCTTCGAGTATCTTCTCGATCGCCCCTTCCCCGACATTCTTGATCGCGCCCAGGCCAAACCGGACTGCAGATGGTTGATCGCTACGATCCTCGATTTGAAAATCCAGCCCGCTTGCATTGATATCAGGCGGGAGCACGTCAAAGCCCATGCGGCGGCAATCCGCGATGTAAATCGCAACCTTATCGCTGACGTGCTTAAAGACCGATAGGTTAGCTGTCATGAATTCGAGGGGGTAATGTGCCTTTAAGTAGGCTGTGTGCACGCAAATCACGGCATAATCCGCCGCATGACCCTTGGGGAAGCCGTATCGCGCGAAAGCCTCCCACTGATCGAAAATGGTGTTCGCCGTTTCTTTAGGGATGTTCTTTTTCATGGCGCCGGCGACGAACTTAGAGCGTTCCTTATGCAAAGCCTTGGCTTTCTTTTTAGCAACGGCTTTGCGAAGCGTATCCGCTTCCGAAGCCGTGTACCCCGCAAGGTTCATCGCGGTATACATGATCTGTTCCTGATAGACCGTAATCCCATAGGTCTCTTCAAGGATGGGTTTCAGCATGGGGTGGAGATAGGCCACATCCTCCTCGCCATGCATACGCCGGATATAGCCAGGGATATTTTCGAGTGGTCCTGGTCGATAAAGCGCCACCATCGCGACGACATTCGCAAGGTTTTGCGGCTTCATCTCCATCAAATTCCGGCGCATCCCAGCGCCCTCAACCTGGAAGACCCCCAGTACATCACCACGCCCAAGGAGTTCGTACGTCGCAGGATCATCAACCGGGATAGAATGAATATCGAGATCAACCCCATGACGTTTGCGGATGAGTCTGCAAGCACGCTGCATCACCGTTAGGGTTGAAAGCCCCAGGAAATCGACCTTGAGCAGTCCCAACGAGTCAAGGATATTCATCTCGAACTGCGTGACAGCTCCGATGGGAGTGTCTTCCTGGCTGCCTCCTGTAGGCCGGTGGAGAGGTATGTATTCGACGATCGGCTTATCGGTGATGATCACGCCGGCCGCATGCGTGCCCGCATTTCTTGCCACTCCCTCCAACTTGGAAGCGATGTCGATGAGTTCGCGGATATAGGGCACTTCATCGTAGATTTTACGGAACGGTGTGACGTTCTCGAGGGCTTCCTGGATGGTGACGGGTTTGCCGGGGATGTTCGGAATCATCTTTGCGACGCGATCCACTTCGGGAAGCGGGATATCCAGCACCCTGCCGACATCCCTGATGGCAGCGCGTGCGCCGAGTGTCCCAAATGTGATGATCTGCGCCACTTTGTCGCGGCCATATTTTTCCGCGGTGTACTCCAGCAGTTTACAGCGTAGGTCATCCTGGAAGTCGAGGTCAATATCAGGCATAGACACTCTTCCAGGATTGAGGAAGCGCTCGAAGATCAAGTTGTGCTCAATGGGATCGACAAGCGTGATGCCCAGGCTGTACGCCACGATGGAACCCGCTGCCGAACCACGCGCGTTATACCAAATCCCTTCCTCGGTCGCGTGCCGGCAAAGGTCCCAGACGATGAGGAAATACGTGTCGAAGCCCATCTCATGGATGATGTTCAACTCATAATCGAGGCGCCCTCGATACATGGCATCCTGGGCGCGCTCACCATAGCGGCGCACCAAGCCCCCCTCACACAACTCGCGCAGATAGGCTTTAGCGGTACGCCCCTCCGGCACATCAAAATTCGGGAGGTGATATCCCTTGAAGTCGAGGTCAACCTCACACCGCTCTGCAATCCACAGTGTATTCTCAATCGCACCAGGAATATTCCCAAAGAGTTCCTTCATCTCTTGAGGGGTACGGAGGTAATAGGATGTGTCGTTCATCCGCATGCGATCCGGATCACTCCGCACTGATCCTGTCTGTATACAAAGCAGGATGTCTTGAAGTTCCGCATCTTCCGGGTATACGTAATGTACATCATTGGTGGCAATATAATGCGCGTTGTAGCGCTTCCCTAGATCGATCAGCGCCGCATTGACATCTCTCAACTCTGGGATGTTGTGGTCCTGCAATTCAATGAAGAAACGGTCGCGCCCAAAGACTCCCAGATACCACTCGATTAATGTTTGGGCATGCTCGACCCGACCTTGCTTCAGCGCACGAGGGATCTCCCCTGATAGACAACCTGTCGCACAAATTAGACCTTCGCTGTGCTCGGCCAGGAATTCACGATCGATACGCGGTTTGTAGTAAAAACCTTCAAGTTGGGATGCACTGGCGATTTTAAGTAAATTCCTGTAACCCGTTTGATTTTCAGCCAGCAACAAGAGATGGTGAGACTGACTATCCTGTTTACCATCCCGGTCCTGCATGCCTCTCGGAGCGAGGTAGGTCTCAATGCCCACAATCGGCTTGATGCCGGCTTCCTTGGCTGCTCGGTAAAACGCGATGGCTCCAAACATGGTGCCATGGTCTGTAAGCGCGATTGCAGGCATATCCAACTCAACAGCCCGCTTTACCAACACCGGGATGCGGCTCAAGCCATCCAACAAAGAATACTCTGAGTGAACGTGTAGATGTACAAAGGACATTGGCGACCCAAGAGGATGGGGTTTTGGGCATTATAGCCCAACCCTCAGAAGCTGCGCCAGTCGATTTGATTAAAAATTCAGAGATTCACCATCTGGTAAGCGTGGCGTTTTCCCTTAAATGTTAAAAAGTTGAGAGGGCGCCTTTCAACACCCTCTCCCTGATCCGAATGCTCACAAAGTCCACTGCCTTAGAAAAGAAGGCTTGTCCTACTTGCTTTCATCCTCTGCTTGGTCCTGAGCCTCATCCTCTGGAACTTCTTCAGCCAATAGTTCTTCCGCGGTTTCAACCGCTGGTATCGCCACAGCACCCGGCACTCCAGGAGCGTAGAGGCGTGTGCCAAATCGCGTGAGGATAACCCCTCCAAGCCCATACGCGCCGACTAAAGCTGGCGCCATCCAACCAATGCAAGGGATGAACCCGAAACCAAGTACCACAAGCGCCATAACAAGTGTTCCAATACCTGCGACTACCACAGGTTGAAGATCCTGATCGAGCGCCATTGCGATCCTATGACCCACCTCCTGACCGATCGCTACCCAGCCCAAAAGACCTGCAACAAGCAACACAACGATCCCCACCAGACCAACCGGGAGTAGACAGATTGTTACAATCAAAACAACGATCAGCACGGGTGCTACAACCGCTGTGAGGATCCCAATCCCAGCACTCGTCACGGGTTGTCTCACAAGCGCTGCCCCCACTTTATTCGTAGCACCAGGCCAGATCATCACGATCAAGATGGCAAGCGCTGCCAAGACGAAGCTCTGGAACAGATAACCGAGCACACGTGTCTGAAGTGAGAACCGAAATGCACGGAAAGGAACATTCACCAGTTGATCAAATTTAAAATCAAACGGAATCGTCACATTTTCGCCACGAATCTCATCACCTTCGATCGTCGCTCCATCTCGGTCGACATTGCCTCCGAGGGTCACAGCATCGCCCTTCACGAGAGCCGAAGCACCCAGGCTTGCATTCCCCCCGATGACGATCAGGTCGCCGTCGATCTCGCCATCCGCCTCAAGGTTTCCTCCGAGAATGAATACGGATCCAGTTACGATAGAACCTGGCTCCAGGGTGGCTACGCCCCCGAAAACGCCGAGATCACCGCGCAGCACCTCATCGCTACTGAGCGTAAACGTCCCACCCAATACAAGCTTACTGTCCATCAGGCCTCCTGCATGTGCATTGATGGGCAATGCAAACGCTAGCAGGACAACCAAGAGACCGAAACTAAGTCCGCGTTTCATCGTTTTTACTCCTTTTGAACTTTAATCATGCCAAGCCGCGCCATCGAGAAAAACCAAAGCGCTGATAACCCAGCTAACACCATCGGGAGTGCAACGCGATAGACAAGTGGCACGGTCGAAAGCATGCTACTAAACACGGCGCCCCAAATCTGTCGAACAAGATTCAGGTGCTCAACAATTTTCACGATCTCACCAATCCAAGTTAGCAAATCTACATTCGAAGACTGATATAACATAACAAACCGCATCAATAAGAGGCCAGCGACGACCAAGATCCCAAACAGGACCGTAACACCAAGGGCAGCAAACTGGCGCTGTTCCGCTATTCGGCGGCGTTCACTTCTACGAGCCTTCCACCGCTGCGTAAAGCCAGGTGCGGGTGAAATCATAGGTGCCAGGACAATTTCCTGTTCGACCGCATGCCATGCATCGGCGATTGCCCGGCATCGCCCACATCCTTGAAGATGATCTCGCAAAGCGCTCGCTTGTTCATCTGAAAGCGTCTCGGCCTCAAAGATCCACCGCTCAAACGGTTGATGCTCCATCAGGCCTCCCATTCCAATGTCATGGCAATTTGTCCTTGTTCAGACCATGAACGTGCTAACGTTCGGCGCGCTCGGTGCAGCCTGCTTTTCACGGCTGGAACTGTGAGAGATAGCGTCTCGGCGATCTGTTCGTAGGACATTTCGTACCAATAACGCAATACCACTGTCGCCCTATCCTGTGTCCCCAGATATTGCAGTAGGGATCGCACAGTTTCCTGGCTCTCACTTTGTGCAAGGGCTGACTCGGGTCCCAACACGTCGCTTGGTGGTTCCTGAGAGGGCAAAAGCTCTTCCATCGATAACGTTTGAAACCGACGACGCCGCAACCGATCAATACAATGGTGTGAGGCAACCGATAATAGCCATGTGGCGAAAGGGCGGGTTGGATCGTAGCGCTTCAAACCCTTATAGGCCTTAAAAAAGGTTTCCTGTGCGGCGTCTTCCGCCTCAACCGGGTCACTTAGCATTCGATGACAGAGGTTATAAACTGGCACTTGATAAACCTCCACTAAATTGGCGAAGTCTTCGTCACTGCCCTGCCTTGCAGCTAGGATCCATTCGCGTTCCTGACCGTCCTCGGCCATGTGCCTCTCTTTACGTAATAAGCGCTTCTACCAAACTATACGCAGAAATCGCATGTGGGTTGCATGTTTCTGGAGACGCTATCCCGGTTCTCCAGAGTTTAATTCTACTTCTTTGAAGCCCTCTTGATGAAACTGTCTGATGATGATGGCCTATAGATCTTCCAGCTCGGGATTACAGGAGCACATTCAACACACAATGAGGTAGCGAGCTGACCATGATCTGGGACATCTACCGCTTCTTTACGCCCAAATACTCACATCCCTTCCCATCGCAGTAGCTAACGCCAAAATTATCACGAACGATAGGTATGCAGTATCTAAAACCCTGGCCGCTCATCTTTCAAGGAAATGGCGGATTGCAGCATATCCCCGCAACTTTCTTTCAGATTGGCTTAATGCTCACCAGGAGTCTTGCGAATCCATCGAGTTATTCCCCATGGTATCTACGTCTATCTCGGGATTTTGGCTGAACTGGGTTTGATAGAGGCTATCGTAGAGTCCTCCAGCCGCCAACAATTCCACGTGGCGTCCTTGCTCGACCAAGCGACCGTCTTCCATCACCAAGATCTTATCCGCCCCCATAATGGTACTTAGACGATGTGCGATCACAAAGGATGTACGCCCCTGCATCACAACCTCCATCGCCTCTTGGATCAAAGCCTCAGATTGAGAGTCAAGATGACTGGTTGCCTCGTCGAGAACCAACACCTTGGGATCTTTCAACAACACGCGAGCGATCGAGACGCGCTGCTTCTCACCCCCCGATAAACGATAGCCGCGTTCCCCAACAACGGTATCGTATTTCTCAGGAAGCGAAAGGATGAAGTCGTGGATGTTCGCGGCACGACAAACAGCTTCGATCTCAGCCTGCGTGGCATCTGGCTTTGCAAAGAGCAAGTTTTCACGCAGAGTCGTGTGGAAGAGAAAGGTCTCTTGGGTAACCATACCCACATGATTCGCCACGGTATCCAATGCAATATCACGTAGGTCCATGCCATCCATGAGTACGCGACCCTCCGTCGGGTCGTACAATCGAGGCAGGAGATAGGTGATCGTCGTCTTACCCGCGCCGCTTGGTCCCACCAATGCAGCCACCTCTCCCGGGAGGATTTCAAAGCTGACTTTCCGTAAGGCATATTGTATGCGCTGTGTACGGCCTTCCTCTGTCTCGGTGGTATGCTGGTGTTTTTTGACCGGCACGACGTAGTCTCGCACTGCATGCCTTGTGAATCGCCGAACATCCTCCAACCCGAACCCAGATACGTTGGCGCCATCGTAACCATAACTGAAGGAAACGTCTTCAAAACAGATGTGGCCCCTGACATCATGGAGATGGATCGCGCCAGATCGATCTGTGATCTCAACCGGCAAATCAAGCACTTCAAAAACCCGCTCAAAGCTCACCATCGAGGTCGCAAACTCGACGCGGGCGTTGGTCATGGCCGTGATTGGGCCATAAAGATCTCGCAGGTATACGCTGAAAGCTACAATCGTCCCAATCGTAAATACGCCGCGTAACACAAGATACCCACCCATCCAGAATACAAGCGCCGTTCCTACCGCACTCACAAGGCTCAGCGCCATGAAAAACCAGCGTCCAATAACAGCCTGACGAACGCCAATATCCCGCACCTTGGCAGCTTTTTCACCAAAACGCTCCACCTCGGTATGAGTACGCCCAAAGATCTTGACCAGAAGCGCCCCACTGATATTGAGCGTTTCATTCATGAGAGCATTCATACGGGCGTTTAGATCCATCGACTCGCGTGCCACGCGCCTGAGCACATTCCCCACCCGTCGCGCAGGCAAAATAAAGAGCGGCAGGATGGTAACACCAAGGAGTGTGAGGCGCCATTCAAGAGAGAACATGATGGCAAACGTCGCCAGCAATGAAAAGAAATTACTGATGAGAGAAACCAGGGTGCCCGTGATCGCCCGCTGGGCACCGATGACATCATTGTTAAGCCGGGACATCAACTCGCCTACCCGAGTATTTGTGTAAAACCGCAGGCTCATGCGTTGCAAATGTGCGTAAACAGCCCGGCGCAGATCGCAGATAATGCCCTCACCGATGCGAGCGCTTGTATAGCGCTGCACCACACCCAGGAGACCATTGATCAAGGGCACAGCAACCATACCCAAGGCAAGGAGGTTCAAGCGATCGATTTCACGCTGCGGCAAGGCGCGATCCAGTAAATCTCGTATTAGTAATGGAGGGATGAGCGAGAGCAAGGAGATCCCAAGCATGGTGACCAGGATCAGGAGAATCCCGCCAGTGTAGGGACGGGCATACTTCGCCACCCTCCTCAACAATGCTCGACTGATCTGAGGGCGATCCTGCTCCTCATCGTAGCGAATAAACGAGCCCCAACCTCCACCATGAAAACCCATCATGACAACCTTTCGTAGTTTTATCTATGAGGATTATATCCGAGGTCCCCATCCATTTTCTCCTGCGAATTGGAAACCGCCACGGTTGCGACGAAGGTCTGCGGTTTCGATGCTGGCGATGACAGGTTTCTTAAACACAGGGGGTGAAACAAAATAGAACCGTTTCCTTCCACTAAGAACCTCACGCATCAAGTGCTATACTGCTTACAAGATGGAGGACAATCATGAGAATACAAGGCGGGACGGTTGGTGTTCTGTCTGTGGACTTAGCTTGTAAACGCTACGCCGACAACGGCATTGCTCTTCTTACGGGTGGGCAAGCCGAGGTGCAAATCATCAAGCCTTCCGATCTCGGCCTAGAAGATCCACCAATACCGGACCGTTTCGCCGCTGCGCTCGCAGATTTCTGCGCCGACCAATCGGTCTCAGTGCTCCTCATTGATGGTCCTCAAGGTTGGAGATACCCTCGCTCCCAAGTTCAAAATATGCGCCTTTGCGAGCGTGTACTCAACACTCCCGGAAAAACCGGTATTCCTGGGACAGCCAAACCGAGCACCTACCTGCCCTTTATCCAGTTCTCAATCGATCTTTTCAATAACCTCCGCCAGCGTCATGGCTGGGGCCTGCTCCACGAGGGGTGGCAGCATCGCACCGGGATCCGATGGATCGTGGAAACCTTTCCTTCCAGTACATGGACGATGCTTGGCTTACCGAGGCTTCCCTCAAAACCGAAATCAACCCCGGAGCTGCTCGAAGCTGGAAAGGAAGCGCTCCAGCTTGTAACGGGGCTTCAAATTCCCTCAAGTTTGACACATGATGAGTTGCAGGCCGTTGTAAGCCTACCAGCCGGGCGCGCGATCGCCGATCGTGATCCAGATCGGGTCATCCTTGTGGGCACAGATCCCATCGTGTCCGCGGAGAATATCGTGCTCGAAGGATACATCGCTCTTCCACGCCTATGAGACCGGCAAGCACGGTCTAGAATCGGATTAACACCCGCGGGAAAGCGCTCGTGAACACATATGAATCCCAACCCTACCCAAAGCAAGGTGCCTGGATTAAATCCATTGCGGGTTCATACGCGCTCCTAATCGCGCTGGAAAATGCCATGTCCATCGTGATTGGACACCTTGGATTGCATGCTTTCAAGGCCGGCCTTTACATCTACACCGGCAGTGCGCACGGACCAGGCGGGCTTCGGGGAAGGATTAAAAGACATCTCACACAATCTAGTCTGAAAAAACCCCACTGGCATATCGACGCCCTCACTGCCCATGCTGACATCATGGAGGTTTGGTGGACAACAGACGCGGCTCGACTTGAGTGCCATTGGGCGGAACTACTCGCCCAAATTGGGATCATTGAGCAACCACGGTTTGGCGCCTCCGATTGCCGTTGTCCCGGCCATCTCATCTACCTCGGCGATGGTCCACGCCTGCAAGAGATATGGGAGGCCATCGAAGCAACCACACCTTCCGCGCTTCATCGTTGGCGAAATCCATCCCTCTCAATTTCCTCGGAGAAAAGATATGACTCGTAAAATCAAGATCCAGGCAGGTCAGATCGCGATCATAGCAACATTGGACGCCTCACCGACGGCAGATGCTATCTGGGAAGCCCTCCCGTTGAGCGGCCTGGTGCGGCGTTGGGGTGCTGAAATCTATTTCAGCATTCCCGTGAACCTTCAAGAGACGCCGGATGCCCGGCAAGATATGCGGGTTGGGGAGCTCGCCTTCTGGCCGGATGGCAATGCTTTCTGCATTTTCTTCGGTCCGACTCCCGTAAGCACGGGAGACAAGCCGCGTGCTTATTCCAATGTAAACCCCTTCGGTCAAGTCGATGAGGATCCAACGCTTCTCCAAGCTATCAAAGACGGTGAAACGGTGCGCGTTGATCGTATTGAAGATTGATCTCATAACCCGCTCCACAAAAAACCCCTATCCCCCATGGGGCCGGTATTCTCTCTATTGACGGAAATAGTCACCGTGCTTTGATAAACAAGAGCGTAAAATCCGTATCTGTGTCCGCTTGGGCAGGGTGACACGCTGCGAATTCATCCATATCGATCGCTTCGGCATTGCGCAGGGCGTCTTTATTCAAGGAAAACTGATCACGGCCGATCATCCAATAAACACCAATTGGACGCATGTCGTTAGCAGCGCTTTCGAGGAAATGCACCAGCACGAGGTTTAACCCGCTCCCACAATCGTGTGCACATACGACAAAATCAACAAAGCACCTCTCGGGTGTAACCCATGGACGAATTTCCGCATGGCTCTTGTCAAACTTACCTATTGCAAGTATCAAGCCCCTCCCCAAATACAAATGAAATCGGCGTCCTGAAGGACGCCGTCAGATTGCACGCACTGCGAGAAGCTCAAATAAAAGACTTCACCATGTAAGTGTCGGCGAGTTCATATCCAATCTTGCGGTAATAGCCTCGTGTACCCAAAGCAGAGATCACCCCCATGCGTCCATATCCCCGCTCCCTGGCAAGACTCTCCGCGTGAGACATCAACTGAGCACCCAAACCATAGTGCTGCGCAGCACCCTCCTCCTCCATGCCGATCTCCAAAGATTGACCGTAAATGTGTAACTCGCGAACGAGCGCCGCTCCTTCAAGATCTTCCAAGCCGGTCTTGGGAGAAGACGTCCCTGGGAGGGAGAGACGCAGGTAACCTGCGAGACGGTCATCTGGTGTGACGAACGATAGAAAATGCTCCTCTGCGCCCCCCGCACGATAGACGAGATCGTTTATCGATAACGTATCAAGGGCGACGTCCTGACCGCGCACTTCACGACAACGCACACACTCGCAGCGCTCTCCCCGCTTTTTAAGCTCACGCTGGATATCCTGGCGTAAGCTGGTGCGCTTATTGCCGGCTACGATGTTATCGGAAGGGATATCGCGGATGATCCGATTCACACGGCAGTAACTCGGGATGCTGGGTTTTAAATCGGCGATCAAATCAATCAGCTCTTCCGTCGTATAGGGTATGTACTCGCCTCGCTCCCAATAGGCATAGAGCGGTGCGGTCTGGAGTAATTGACATGGGTAAATCTTAATCTCATCGGGTCGAAAACCGGGATCATCCCATAAGCGAAGGAAATCTATACGGTCGGATTCGAGCGTCGCACCCAGCAGATTGGGCATCCAGTGAAGGACAATCTTGAAACCCGCCGCACGCAGCATGCCCACGGCTCGGCGTGTGTCCTCGACGGTGTGTCCACGCTGGTTCAGGGTCAGAATATGATCATCTTGGCTCTGGCTCCCCATCTGCACTTTGGTGACGCCGAACCGACGCAATCGCGCAATCTCGTCGCGGTCGATTTGATCCGGGCGAGTCTCGACCACCAGTCCTACATTTTTATGTTTTGCGTCTTCATTCGCGCTTTGGGCTTCAGGGAGCGTTTTTGATTCGAATCCGTTCATCGCGTCCAGACAGCGCTGGACGAACCATTCCTGGTAATCCTCACGGTAAGCGCTCCAAGTGCCGCCCAGGATAAGTAGCTCAATCTTGTCCGTGGGATGTCCGATCGCTTCAAGCGCTTCAAGGCGCGCCGCGGTCTGATCGTATGGATCGAATTCATGAAACACGCCTCGCATCGCCCCCGGTTCATCCGGCAGGTAGGATTTGGGCATACGAAATTCATCGGGGCAGAAAAGGCAGGTTCCAGGACATGGGTAAGGCTTGGTGAGCACGGTGACCGTCGTCACACCGGAAAGCGTCCGCCCCGGTTTCATACGAATGCGGCGCAGGATTGCCGGATCATAAGCCCATTCACCCGCATCTGTGATCATGCGATAAGCGTGGATGAGTAAATGCTTACCGAGATATCCGCCGCCGGGAAGGGGGTGTCTGCGTACCGCCTTCATGACTTCCGTACCCGCGAGGATCTCCTCCAGGATAACCCTGGCGAGTTCAAGCTGTTCGGGCGAATATTTACGGGCTTCAAGCCATGCCTGTTCGCGTTCCATCACGTATAATCCAGATATGCAAGACGCGATCATCTCACGCCTGCTCACACTCAATCAGGAATTCTACCAGACCTTTGGGAAATCGTTCGCGGAAACACGTTCCCGTCTCCAACCAGGCGTAATACGCGTTCTCGAGGGTACACCGCAAGACGCCTCCGTGCTTGATTTGGGTTGTGGGACTGGTGGAGTCGTCCGCCAACTCGCCGCGCTTGGACACCGCGCAGCGTACCTCGGCCTTGATTCGAGCCCTGTTCTTCTTTCGCATGCGCAGTCTTCCAGCGACCATCCACGAGCCGAATTCCACCAAGCTGATCTCGCAGATCCATCCTGGGTACAGCATGTACGAACATCCTTCAACCGCATCTTCGCTTTCGCCATGCTGCACCACATCCCGGGAGAACGCTTGCGATTAAGCCTGCTCCGTCGAATCCATAAAGTCCTTGAAGAAGATGGACAGTTTGTGCTCTCGGTGTGGAATTTCACGGCCAGCCCACGCCTGAAAGCGCGCATCCTTCCCTGGGATGCCATTGGTCTCGAGTCCAGCGCTGTTGAACCGGGTGACTACCTGCTGGATTGGCGGCGGGACGGACACGGGATCCGGTACGTGCACCTCTTCGCCGAGGACGAGCTAGCACAACTTGCCGCCGCTACAGGTTTCCGTTTGGAGAAGGCATGGTATTCCGACGGCGAGGGC
>CAYLOP010000014.1:0-40329 GCA_964385305.1 uncultured Anaerolineaceae bacterium
ACGTCGGTGAGTTCGCCGATGATCTGCGGGTCAGCGCCCGGCGCGAGCAGGAAATATGCCTTCCCGAAGCTAAGCGTGAACACGACGCCATGTTCTCCCATGGCGGTGACCTCCAGCCGAGCCCCTTCTCCCAGGTCGAGCACCTGCCCAGCCTGCGCTTCTGTGATCGGTATGCCCCGGTCTGTGAGATCATCCATCAGCCTTCGATACGTATACCCACCGGATCCTCCGGAAGCCAGTGCGTTCCTAATTGGAAAACGTTCGATCGCGCCTGCCAGGCCTGCGACCTGTTCATCGTGCGTGCCGCCGATCACGAGCCAATCGAGGCGCGGATCGAGTAGCGGCAGGCGTCTGCCGAGCGCATCGGAAAGCGCCACAGGGCTTGGCCCGCCGTCGATCAGCACGAAGCGGCCGGTCGGGGATTGGATCAGGACGGCATCGCCGTCGCCGACATCGAGCACACTGATGTGGATTTTTCCATCGGGGCGATCGACCGCGACCCGCCATGTGAGCGCGGTCAGCACGGCGAGCGTGAGCAGGGCAACACCAGCTTGAAGGTTGATCCGCTCTCGAATCGAACCCAGCACGGCTAATGTCTGTCGTCTCTCAGGCGGCAACCGGCTTAGTGCAGTCAGACCGAAAAGGGTGGCATAGAAACCTGCCACGACCAGCAGGCTCACACGCCCTAATGGGATGGCTGCCACAGGCCACGATGCGAAGAATGCCACGGCCCGGATGGTGAGCGCGGCGAACGGCCATGCGATCCAGGCAAGCACGCGGCCTAGCGGCAGCCAGACCGTTCCCGCTATCGTCGCCAGGCCGCCCAGCACCATGACCGCAGGCTGTAGCGGGAGGATCACGGGGTTGGCCAGAAAGGAGATCAGGGAGAAACGTTGGAAGTAATAGGCGGTCAGTGGCAGCGTGGTGACTTGGGCAGCCAGCGTGAAAAGGAGGTATTCACTCACGGGATCTGCAAGGTGCTCGGCGCGTTCCTCCGGCATCCAGCGGCAGGCCTGTCTGAGGAACCAACTTTTCACGGGGTTGGCGTACAGAATCAAGCCCAAGGTGGCGGCGAACGATAGTTGAAAGCCGACATCCCAAAGGATGGTGGGGTTGATGGCGGTCATCCCGATGGCCGCCGCGGCGAGCGATGCCAATCCATCCGTTTGCCGTCCCAGGTAGCGCGCCAGCAGCGCCAAACCGCCCATCACGGCCGCTCTCACCACGGCAGCATCCGCGCCCACTAGCACCGTGTAGACGGCAATCGCCAATCCGGCGGCCAGGGCGCCCCGGCGAGCGCCGAGCCAACGTCCGAAGAGAGAGATGAACAGCGAGGCGATGATCGTGATGTTGAAACCGGAGATGGCGATGATGTGGGTGGTGCTGGTGTCGTTGAAGGTTTGACGAACCTGCGGCGAAATGCCGCTCTCGATGCCAAGCAGGATGCCGGCCAGGAGGGAAGCTTCGGGGTCGGGGAATAGCGCGTAGACGACCTCCAGTGCGTGAGCACGGTAGTCGAAGATCACTTGCAGGATCGGGTTTGCCTGACGTCTTGCCAGGCAGGTGATCTCTGCAAAGGACATGATGCTGTGAATCCCTTGGCGTGCAAGGTAATCGCGGTAAGAGAAGGTTTCAAAAACAGGAGGAGTCTCTAAGTAGCCTAGTGCGCGCACGCGATCACCGTAGGACCAATCCTCATACCGTGAAGCCCGCAGCAGGACCAGACCATGGGCAGACTGGCGTGTAGGGTCGCATGAAGATTTCAAACTTTCGACCTGGAGGCGCAAGCCGGTGTATGTATCGCGCACGTCAGGCGAGTCGATGACCACACCTGTGAGGCTGACTTTGCAATCTTGATCGTTGTAGTGTGCGACATGACCGGGGTCTAGCGGTTTCTGGGCCGCGCCTGCGCGGGTTGCGCCGAGTGTGAAGATCAAGAGGGTGAGGAAGAGATCGCGATAGGTTCGTGTACGCCGAAAGAGAAGGATGGCTGCCAGACAGCATGCAGCCAAGACGAGCCACTGCCACGTGACAAGGTGGGTAGCGCGTGCGGCTGCAAGCCCGGTTAACCAAGCTAGACCTAGCCAAAATAAGCGCATGGATCCCCCAGCGTGATCCCCTGCGATCATAATAGCGCAATCTGAGGAATGAATCTAGTCGATATCCTTAACTTGATGTGCCCGCGTGAAAAGACAGCGCTCGGTGTATGCGCACCGAGCGTCTGTCATAGCTGTTGAGAGATTTAAAGCGGCTTAGGTGGAAGTCCCTCACTATACGAGCTCCACGAAGTAAGGCTTCAGGCTCGCACCGCCGACCAGGGCGCCGTCGATATCCGGCATGGCCATGAAGGCGGTGATGTTCTCCGGTTTGACGCTGCCACCGTATTGCACACACGCAGCTTCCAATTACTGGCGATAATGGAGTGGCGCAAATCTTGTTCCATCGCTTCGATGGTGTTTTCTCTTAATGACGTATGCTCTGTCTTGGCGGGCAGAGGGTCCAAAATGTCTTCAGTTGGGCGGTGGTGTGGCGCTACTGCTCCCCAGGTGCGCTTACTGGGATCTCGTCCTTGGAGAGCAAGGCGACGGCATCCACCATATGACGATTGATGAGCATCGCAGGTGCTTCGCCGCGCACGTTTGGGAAGAGGATTGCACTCAGGCCAGCCTGATAAATGGGGAAAAAAATCGATTCCCCTTCAAACATCAGTGAACCGAAATTGAATTTTCCTGGCGTTTCTACGCTTCCCATCAACTCGTATCCCCCCATGATGATACGGACCCAATGTGGAACAGAGCTCGAGTAACCGCCGCGGGCATAGCTGATCGGGCCAATTTCGGCCCGGCTGCTTAGCATGATCACCACGATCTCGCCTTTGACAAGCCATAATGTGGGATGGCGTGCTACCAACCGCCCCGGTTGATGCAAGCGCATCAGGTGGGCGCCCTGGATCTCAACATAGGAAGTTGTTGGGATATTAAGGTAGCTAAAGAGCCCTGTTGCCCCCGGGTGTACTCGGCCTAGCACACGATGACTGGCGGTGTAGATTTCGACGGAGATTCCCTTGCTTGCCATTGCCATCTTATCGCTCCAGTTATCTCATGGGAAGGGCGAAAAGGATCGAAGTGCTTGCAGGTGTATGTTCATGCCACACGAAACCGTCCATGCTCTCGACGATGATCCGGATCTCGCCGAGCGAGAGACCAGGTCCAATTTGCCCAAGTGCGGGATCGTTATCTTGCGAAGAGAGGGCGCGTATCGTATCTCTCGATAAGCCAGGGCTGCTGTCTGATACGCGCACAACGACCCAGAACCCATCGCTCAGGCGAATACCTTCTGGAATGGGGATTTCGTCGCTCTTGCCACTCCTTATTTCCACTCGGTGAGCTTCCAGGACGATGTGGCCGCGTCTCGTACGCCGGATCGCGGCTGAGACGAGTGTGTCGATGATGCGCCGTATTCGACCGCTATCGCCATGGAACCATGGCATTCCTGTGCTGTACTCGGTGATAAGATCGACACCCTGGCGATGCGCGGCGGGGCGCAGGTCTTTTTTGATCTGATCCATCATGCTTGATAAGTCTACCATTTCTTGGGCTTCTGTTGGGTGTAATGTAGCTATCGGCATTGCGCGCAGGTCACTCATTTGTTTGTGCAGTTCATGCAAGGTGGTGCTTTGTGTCCCGGTTAAATTATGTGTAGGAGTGTCGAGCAGTGCTTGGAGCATTTTTATCGATCTGTCGAGCCCCTCAATCATGGCGGTGGGAGCAGCTGTGAGTGTGGTGTCTGCTGATGAAGTGGAACGCGTTTCGTGTAATAGCGAGGCTTGTTCCAACGCCACACCAGCCCAGTGCGCCAGGGCGACGAGCAGTGTGAGGTGGTGGTCGTCGAAAGCCCGGGAAACGAGTTGATTGTATATTCCCAGAACACCGATTACCTTGTTGCCGGACCAAATGGGCGCATTAATCATTGAGCGCACCAGGAAACCAGTTTGAATCTTTAGGGGGCCGTTTTGGAGTGATGGCTTACGCAGTACCGGCTGCCCAGTGGAGATGACCTCCCCGACAATACTACGATCCGCCCTAAGACGCTGCAAGGTTGCATGGCGGTGCCCGGCAAGTTTACACGCGCGCAGAACCAATTCATTGCTCTCGGGCTCGACCATGTAGATACTGGCTTCTTCTGCGTCTGTGACGAATGCGGCAGCTTCAACAACTCGTCTTAGGATCGCATCGAGATCCCCAAGGTTGACGACAACGCGCCCGATTTCACTTAGAAGGCGGATCTCATCCGTTCTCTGACGTAGTTCATCACGCATGGTTTCGAGCTTCTGGGCGAGGATCTTCGTGTTCGTAACTGGCGATCTAACCTCATGAAGATCTAGTATGGCTTGGCAGAGTGCTTCAGGACGATAGGGTTTCAGCAAGGCATCGCCCACGCCCAGACGGAACATATCCCTCAAGTGTGCGTTGGGGAAGTGTGCGGCAATCACGATGGCTGGAGCGACGTTTCCACTTGCACGTTGGTCACGCAGGCCAGAGAGTGGATCGCCGCGTAATTGGGTGATGTCGAGGACGAATAGATCCGGTGGGGGGGCTTCGCTTCCCAAAGTCCATGCCTGAATTCCTGCTGGCCGTAGGACTCGGTTGACTAGCGCCCGCGCGTTGCTTTCCACATCCGCAAGAACAATCACACGCGGCGGTGCTGGCTTCCGAATATTCTCAGACATCCTGCTCTTGAATCCCCTTTTTCCATTATGTGAGGCTTTAGCGTTAGCGGTGTCTATGCGGGTCGATTGGATGGCGAGGTGATTCCGGGTTTGCGTTTGTGCGCGGGTAGCCTCGCCGTCGGCGTAACCGCCGATCTGACTCAAGCATCGTATGTAATTCGATGAGCGCGGTTGGGTCGTACTGATGAGATCCACACAGGTCGCACACCCAAGCCGGGAAATCCGGCACGCAGATGGGTTGGCCATCTTGAACCGTGAAGAAGAATGCTCGACGAGGTTTTAGGGCGCCGATCTGACAATGTGGGCAAAGATAGCGTGGGTCGAGTTTCATAGAACAGGTCCCTATAGGTAGGGATTGGATAAGGGTTCAGATCGGGGAATCCGTCCGAAGCCCATACGAAAAGGACGTACTTGATATGCTGATTTTAGCACAAGGCGGCTCAGGCAGGTGAGGGACCTTGGTCATTCGCTTAACTCACCATTGAGTTCGAAGTGTGGGATCAGCCCCACCGAGTCGGGAGGCCAGTAGACCAATATAGCTTTACCGATGACTTCGTCCATCGGAAGTTGCCCCCACCGATGCGAATCAGCTGAATTATTGCGATTGTCTCCCAGTACAAATACCTCATAGGGGTTGATTTCCCATTCCCCGTGGTACTGTATGGAGTCAGCAATGTAGGGTTCCTCAATGGGGAGGTCGTTCACAAAGACTTGACCATCCCGTATGACGACTTTATCTCCAGGTAAACCAATGATGCGTTTGATGAAACGCCGAGAAGGATCGAGTGGGAAGTAAAAAACAACGACATCGCCGCGTTTGGGCTCTAGCCAGCGGTAAGCCAACCGGTTCACGACGACGAATTCGCCGTCGTTGAGACTGGGCTCCATGCTGATGCCCTCCACGCGGATGCGAGCAGTCACCAAGTTAACGACGATGAAGAGGATTAAGGCAATCAGCGCCGTTTGTATCAGCTCACCAAGGAAACGCAGGAGGCGTTTACCCATGCTGGGTGTTGCGGGTTGTTCAATTTCAAGCTGTTGTGGCTCAAACATGGCGGGTAATTATATCATGCTACAATCAAGTGGCATGGATAAAAAAATACGCGGCATGGGCATTCGTTTACGGGTTCTGTATTGGAACGCGGGCTCGGTAAAGAGTGTCGCGACGCGTTCTCATGTTCCCTCCCCCTTTGTGAACGCGTTACATCTTCAACCCTCAATCGTCTGGAGGGTTATCAACTTGTGGCTTTCATGCAGTGGTTCATTTCTCACTCAGGTGCGTGTTGATCGTCGTCGAAAAGATAGGCGCAGTGGCGTGCCGGTGAAGGAGTACTCTTCCCGAATGCGGTTCTCCAAGTAGCGCTCATAACTGAAGTGAACCAGTTCCGGGTTGTTTACGTGGAAAAGGAACGTGGGCGGGTCGGTTCGTACCTGGGAGACGAACATGATCTTCAGCCTTTTCCCCTTATAGGAGGGTGGAGGGTGGGAGATGAGCGCTTTCCGGAGAATTCGGTTGAGCTCACCCGTGGGAATGCGTCTCAGGCGTTCCTCCTGCACACGCAGCGCAGTAGGTAGAACTTTACTCACGCGTTGCCCGGTCTTCGCGGAGATGAACATCACAGGGACATAGGCCAAGAAGTTGAGTTGAGCTCGCACATGCTCTGTGTACGCTGGCATCGTGTGCGTGTCTTTCTCCACAAGATCCCACTTATTCACGAGTACAACCACACTTTTCATCTTGTCGATCGCCATTCCAGCGACATGGGCGTCTTGTGCGGTCACACCTTCTGTGGCATCGATGAGGAGCAAGACGACATCCGCTCGGTCCATGGCTTTCAAAGCCCGCAAGACCGAATATTTCTCGACTCCGGGTTCGATACTCCCCCGCCTGCGGATCCCGGCAGTATCGATCAGTATCAACGGCGTGCCGTGGTAAACCAGCATGGTGTCGATGGCGTCGCGCGTTGTACCCGGGATGGGTGATACGATTGTGCGCTCCTCACCTAGCACCCGATTGAGCAGGCTGGACTTACCCACATTGGGGCGGCCGATGATGGCGATCTTAACGTTCTCATCGATCTCTGTATCTTCTGCAGCTTGGACATCCAAGGCCTCGATGAGCGCGTCGAGCAAGTCGCCCGTGCCGCTGCCATGCAGTGCGGAGATCCCGAACGGATCGCCCATGCCGAGTTGATAGAAGTCTCCCACCTGCGCCCGCCTTTGGGCATTGTCACAGCGGTTGACGACAAGCAGTACAGGCGGGTCAGCCTTTCCACCGACCATGCGTTGTTGCTTGCGCAGGATTTGTGCTACCTCTTCATCGGCAGGTGTGACGCCGCTCTCGACATCTACAAGGAAGAGGATGGCATCTGCCCCGCGCGCCGCAAGTTCGGCCTGGGCACGGATCTGGGGGATGAAGTCTGCGGAATCGAGGGAAAGGGGCTCACTTCGTCGCAGATTAGTTGGGTCAATACCGCCGGTATCGACGATGTCGAATTTCACGCCGTTCCACTCCATCTCCGTGACGAGGCGGTCACGCGTGGTGCCTGGGCGGTCGTCCACGACGGCCAGTCTCTCGCCAGCCAGGCGATTGAATAGAGTCGATTTGCCCACATTAGGGCGCCCAACAAGTGCAACAACAGGTTTAGCCATGAGATTTCACGGGGAGGGAGTATGTGTGGGTGGAGGTTCTCTTGTGATCACAACCTCAATTGTGGCCGGGATGGGATCGTCGTATTGCACATCCGTTGGCAGCGCAATAACTTGTGGCGTGAGTTGATACGTACCTTCGGTTAGATTGAAGAGATCGACAATTACACGCGCGGCTTCGACCTCTAGGTTTTCCAACGTAGCTGCAGGTCCTGTGAGCAAGAGGTTGACGGTGGTGGGTGAGAGTTTTACGTAAAGTTCAGGGCCGAGACCCTGGATTTCGATCTCCCGGGTAATTGTGGTGGAAATCTCGATGGGGATGATGCCCACCTGCACCAACACGCTTTGTTCTCCGACGATTGAGAATCCTTGCGGGAGATCAAGCGGCATCTGGCGATCGACATTCGCTGTGGCACCGATGATGCTGAGCGGCGCAGTCTCGACGTAGCCCGGCAGCGCATCCAATGCCTGTTGATCGGAGGAGAAAACAGTGACCACAGATGGCGTCACGGAAATTTTCGTCACGCGGTAATGCCCAGCTGCTTCCAATGCTTCACGACCTTCAATCGCCGGGATGACGGATACAACACGATACAAACTTTGCAATCTGATTTCAACCGTAACCCGTGCTGTATTTGGGATGATTTGAATATCTTCAACTTCGATCCCGTTCACATCAACGGCCTGTAACACAGCAGAGTGATCTATGCTCTCCTGCATATTTGCTAGGTTAACGAATGCCCGTAATTCTGCAACGCGCATCACAGCAGATTCGGGGCCGATCACAGTCGCCTTACTGGGCTCGACGATGGCGCGTCCTGCCTGATAGGCAGGCGCGGGGGCGCCGAGCGTAGATACCTGAATCGCGATGTTTCGGGTCGCGGACGGCTCGACACTTATCGTGACACGTTGTGGTTCGATCGATTTGATCTGAACCGGTGAACGATCGGTGCTGGCTTCCAAGGGGACAAGGTATGTCCCTGCTTGCAGCGTGCTCAAATCCGCTGTCAAGCGGATATCCTGTTCTGTAAGCTCATCCCACACCGAGGCCGGCGCACGGAGTATTACCATCCCTTCCGCGGGTGGATCCCCAACGATGATTAATTCCTCAGATAAACCGACATACTCGATGGGAAGTGGGTTGTTAAAAGAGCGCTCAACAGAGGGGTCGTCCTGATTGATAGCCGCAACCCATACTGTGATTGCGATGAGAAATGCGAGAACAAGCGCACCTGCGTTTCTTCTTAGCCTCAGCGCCATCCTGATTCCTGTCAGTCACCAATAACTTGATCCCGACTTCGACTCCATCGTACAAGGAGCTGCTCGAACCAATCGGGCAAACGGCCTGTCATCCTGGGGCGGAAGAATGCGTTCAGGATGTTCCGTAGTCGACTCTGGTCGAGCCGGCGGATCATGCGTCCATTATGTGTGACTGAAATGCCTCCTGTCTCTTCCGAGACGACGACCGCGACGGAATCACTCACCTCACTGATCCCGAGTGCAGCGCGATGACGCAGCCCTATATGACGCTCGGGTGAGCTTGAAAGCGTACCGCTTGATGAAAGGGGCATCACGCATGCAGCTGCGATAATGCGGTCTCCTCGGATAATTGCAGCCCCGTCGTGTAGGGGTGTGTTGGTGAAAAAGATTTGCAGCAGTAACTGTGGTGTTAGATTTGCATCGAGTCGTACACCAGTCGTGAGATATTCATCGAGACGCGCATCGCGTTCGATGACGATAAGCGCGCCATACTTTTGGTCTGCCAGGCGTTGCGTTGTGGTGCAAATGGTATCAATCATGCGCTCGATGCGATCTGGATTGGATGCGACAAAGGTCATGCTCCCCGCGGTGCCAAGCCGTTCGAGTGCACGGCGGATCTCTGGTGCGAAAATCACAGGGATTGCTATGAGTAGAGCGGGCACTGCGGTTTTCAGTAGCCACGAAAAGGCTGGGAGATCGAGGAGGGTGGTGAACAAAGTGACGAGGATGATCAGGAAGATCATACCCCTTAGCAACACTACGGCTTGGGTGCCGCGGATCAGGCGCAACAACAGGAATGCAATCAAGGTGACGATCAGAAGATCGACGATGCTCAGCCAATTGAGGCGTTCAAAGAAGAATGTGAACTCAGAGATCAAGTTTCCCACGGTGATAAACCTAAAGAAGGATCGACTTCGATTATCCTTTGCCCTTAAGGTTGCTCAGTAAATCTTGATATCCTTCAATATCAGGCGGATCGAGTTCAATGATGGTTTCGATGGTTTGAATAGCTTCTTGAACCTGACCCGCGTCTAGTTGGATTTCGCCGAGTGCGTCGTATTGGGCAATGGCGTCCGCCTGGCGTCCAGCCGCGCGATAGGCTTCTGCGAGGCGTCCGTGCAACACCCGTTTGCCAGGATGCATGCGAGTCATTTCTTCGAGCAAGGAAAGCGCTTCGGATCCCCGATCTTTTTCGACGAGGTATTCTAGGTAACTGTCCAATTCTTGCCCAGCTTGTTCCTCTTGCCCAAGACGCAAATTGAGATCGATCACATGACTGCGAGCATCCTCGTTGCTCGGATCGAGGGTTCGAGCTTGCACGTACACCCGTAAGGCTCGTCGCCAGTCCAGGCGGGAGCGGTCGATGTCTCCCATTTGCATCAGGATCTTTAGCGACCAATCCTGACCGATGGATACATCTTGAGAAAGACGCAAGGCGGATGCAAGCACTTTGCGAGCGGTATCGATCTCGGCCATTTGTTGGTAGATCTCCGCCAGCCCAAGATATTGTTCCAGCGCGTCTTGGTAGTGCTCCTGTTGAATGAGCATTTCAATCAGTTGGGTGCGAGCGGCGACATTGATCGGAGCCACTTCCAGAATCTTTAAGTACACTTCGCACGCTTGTTGAATCTCGCCACGCACTTGGTGTGCGTCTGCGATGACAAGTAATTTTGCCAAACCGTCTTCTACGTCACCAGATTGAAGCAGGATGTCTGCCATGCGTGAGTGAAGTGCTAGATAAGTTGGTGCGTGATCGAGCGACAGCATGGCTTCTTCCATAGCTGGATTGAGCAATCCTTTGGCGATGTAGTCGTCGATGCGCGCCAGAGAATCAAGGACCCGCTCGGTTCCTCCAACAGCAAGCATCTCCGCAATGGGGACAACATTTGTCTCCGGACGCTGACTCTCAAGCTGCAATCGGGCTTGCCGCAAGCGCTGGAGCCAGTCTGGTCCGCTTAGGAAGCGCAAGGTACCTTCAACGATCTTCGCCAGAGCTTCTTCGTCCCCCTCGGTTTGCGATGCAAGTATCGAGTCATAGAACTGGTTGAGCGAAGCGGATTGGCTCTCATCCACGGAGAGGGCATCTGCCAGGCGTAAGCCTTGGAGTAGGTAGCGAGCGGCTTCACGCATGTCATGCTGACTACGAGAGATGCGGCCTAAGGCGAGATTGGCGCCTAAGTCTAACTCGGGGCTACCAAGCGCAGAAATTAGGTGTTTGCGTGCGCTCTTAATGTCCTCGGTCTCTTTGTAGAGAATGCCGATATTGTAATGTGCTGCTGGGTGGTCGAGGCCGGCTTTCATTGCCCTTTCGTATTCTTTGATCGCTTGGCTCTTATGCCCGCGGGTTTGAAGGTCGATCGCCTGTCCAAGATAACGATACATCTGGGGTTGCCCAACTGGTTTGTGCCCAATCCTTGGCCGGCCGCTTGTGAGTGCGGCCATGCTGGGGGCATCTGAAGATTCACCATCCTCATCCTTGGGTTCATCGAAGAGCATGCCGGCAAGGATCGTCAGTGCTTGACGCTGGGCGCTTACTTCCGGATCCGCCAATTCGCTGTCTTCCTCAGCTATATCGGTGCTCTCAGATTTCAGGAATTCCTGTACTTTCGCCATGCGAAGCGGTGCGGTCGCGCCCCGGGGCTTCACAGGTGCGGGCAAGGGTCTCCCACTTTGAAGCATGCGCATGGCATTATTAGTCTCCGGATCGCCAGGGATGATTCGCAAGGCGCGCTGAACAGCTTCCTCTGCACGTTCCACCTTGCCTGCTCGCTGTAAGATCGATGCAACCGCCAAATACTCCTGAACGGCTTGGCGAGAACGGCCTGTGCGTTCATATGTCATAGCCAAACGAGAACGTGTGGATAGATCATCAGGGGTTAACCGTGCGATATGCGCCCAGTTCTCTAAGGCTTTTTGGGCGTCCTTGCGAGCGAGATAACGCTCAGCTGCAGTCTTTCGTTGCTGGATGGAATCGTTGATTTGACCGAGGCGTTCGAAGATCTCAGCGCATTTTTCTACTGGAACGGGGTCTTCAGGTTCAATTTTAGCGGCTTTGTGGTATACCCCTAAGGCATCTTTGAATTGCTCGGTTTCGAACAGGGCAAGCCCTAAGCTGGTCAGAGCAGTGGGATCTTCAGGAAATTCAGCCAATGCTTTACGATAAAACTCAATCGCGCGTGACCACTGCAGGTCCCAGGCTGCAGAATGGCCAAGGCGCATGGATTCATCGAAAAGGTCTTGACGACTTGTCATGCTCTGCTCTTTCGGTTCGATGGGGTGACGAGGCGAGTATAGCACAACTTTCTAGGCGCTGCGTCAACCCCCACTTCATGCAAGTTTTTCCAGAACATCGTTGTTGATCTGTTGCGAATTGACCACCGCATTCAAGTGACCAACTTCATCTCGGCCCACGTTGTGCCTACCTTCGCGTCGGTCTTAAGCGGCACACTGAGTTGGTATGCCTCACGCATAATCTCACGAACGGTTTGTGAGGTTTTCCGGTATTCTTTCTCTGAACACTCGAGGACGAGTTCGTCGTGCACCTGGAGGAGCATGCGGGCACTCAAGCCCGCTTCCTGGAGCGCACGCGGCAAGCGGAGCATCGCGATCTTGATGATGTCGGCTGCCGTTCCCTGGATGGGGGCGTTGATGGCTTCCCGAATAGCGCGGGCGCGCGCTGGTTCCGAGACGGAAGCGCCGGGTGTAAGCTGGGGGAAATAACGCCGGCGACCTAGAAGTGTGGATACGAAACCTTGCTCGCCCGCTATTAAACGGATCTCGTCAAGGTAGCCTTTCACGCCTGGGAAACGCTCAAAGTACGCTTTGACGAAGTCCTCTGATTCCGCCAATGTGAGATCGGTGGTGCGCGAGAGGCCAAAGGCGCTCATACCATAGATCAATCCAAAGTTTACCGCCTTCGCCCGCCTTCGAAGTTCTGGCGTTACATCCCTGATATTGACACCGAATACGGCTGCAGCGGTGGCGGCGTGAATGTCTTGATCGTCGCGGAAAGCCTGGATCATGGCTTCGTCCTTCGACATGTGAGCCACAATGCGCAGTTCGATCTGAGAGTAGTCCACCCCCAGGAGAACCCAGCCGGGTGAGGCGATGAAGGCGCGGCGAATCTCGCGCCCCAATTCCGTTCGAATGGGGATATTCTGCAAGTTCGGGTCTGAGGATGCCAGCCGACCGGTAACCGATCCGGTTTGGTTGAAAGAAGTGTGAACCCGACCTGTGGCTGGGTTCACTTGTAGAGGCAAGGCGTCCGCGTAGGTGGACTTGATCTTGGAGATCTCACGCTGCTCAAGGATGTGTTCGATGATGGGATGCATGTCACGCATCTCCTCAAGCACACCGGCTGCGGTAGAGTAAGTACCTGAGGCAGTACGTCGCGTCCGATCGGGGGGTGTAAGGCCTAATTCTTCAAAGAGGATCTTCGACAATTGCTGGGTAGAGTTGATGTTGAATTTTCGATCGCCGGCTAAGTGGTAGATTTCCGTTTCAATGTCGACCAGCCGCCTTGAGAGATCTTGTGAGAAACTTTCGAGGAATGCGGTATCTAGGAGAACGCCGGCGGCTTCCATGTCTGCAAGGATAGATACCAGCGGCATTTCTAAATCTTGAAAGAGCAACCATTGATCCTTGGTTTCAAGTTCCTGCTGCAGTTCTGGCATCAAGCGGATGCATGCCACCGCATCGTCAGCAGCATAAGGCGCGGCGTTTGCTATGGGGACTTCCGCCATGGTGCGTTGGTTGCGGCCGCTGCCAATCAACTCTGTGATCTCAGTCATCTCATAGCCCAGGCGGATCCAAGCCAGGCTTTTCAGACCCAGGTTGCGTGAGGCGGGATCACAGAGCCATTCCGCGATCATGGTGTCAAAGGCCAGGGGTGTTGCACGTAGCCCATAGCGAGAAAGCACGAGGAAATCGTATTTCAAGTTGTGTCCAACTTTTGGGATGCTCTCCGTGGTGAGACTGTCTCGCAATGCATCTATGACAGACTCGAGTTCGAGCTGGGGGCTGCCCGCGATCTCCGGTGTGTGACCGACCGGGATGTAATATCCCTCTCCAGGTGTTGTCGCAAGCGAGATGCCGACGAGCTCAGCCCGCATTGCGTCTGTGCTCGTCGTTTCCACGTCAAAAGCGATGTGGTCGGCATTCGCCAAACGACGCGACAATCGTTCGAGCTTTTCAGGACTATCCACGACATGCGTGGTTGCTGTATTCGATGCTGGTGCGACCTCGCCTCCTTCGAACAGGCGCATCTGACGCCCTGAAGCCGTCTCGCCCTCCGGTTGTAGCCGGTTGAGCAGAGAGCGGAATTCGAGCTCACGGAACAGATTGCTGACTTCTTCTCGATCAAAGGCCTTCACTCGACAGGCCTGTAGGTCGAATTCGACGGGGATATCCGTTACGATTTTACCCAGTTTACGGCTGAGGTAGGCGTCTTCTCGGCCTGTTTCAAGTTTATTGCGAAAACGAGTGGGAACCTCTTCTAGATGCGCGTAGATCTCATCCAGCGTGCCGTATTCTTGAAGGAGTGTGGTGGCAGTTTTCTCTCCCACGCCCTGCACCCCCGGGATGTTATCGCTTGCATCACCCACCATGGCTTTAAGGTCGACAAGCTGGCTGGGTTCGAGCCCGTAGCGCGTTCTCACAGCGACCGGATCGTAGTCTTTGGCCTCCGACAGTTTCTGACCGGATAATTGAACGATGACGTTCTCGTCAACCAATTGCAGAAGATCCCGGTCGCCTGTGATTATCGTGACTGTTACGCCCTGGCTGGCAGCGAGACCTGCAACCGATCCAAGCACGTCATCCGCTTCGTAACCTTCAGCTTCAAGGATGGGAATATCAAAGGTGGTTACAAGCTGTCGAATTCGTTCAATTTGAACTCTTAAGTCGTCCGGCATCTTCTCGCGCGTGGCCTTGTACTCGGGGTAAAGATCATCCCGAAAGGTTCGTCCGGTATCGAAGGACACAGCGAGATACTCAGGGGTCTCGCGTTCTAGCAGACTGAGCAAGACAGACACAAAACCATAGGTGCCTGCGGTTGGCTCGCCGCGCTTCGTAATCCAGCGCGTTGTGTCTGCTGCACGGGTCAGTGCGAAATAGGTGCGGTAGGCAAGTGCGTGACCGTCGATTAAGAACAAACGAGGCTTGGATACCATGCGTGAATTCCCCTTCCTAATATACGTTGTATGTAGATTGTAGCATTGCTGGGAGGCGGTGGGGTATATTTTTTATGCTTATGAAAACGATTGG
Organism: uncultured Anaerolineaceae bacterium; assembly: GCA_964385305.1. Taxonomy (GTDB): domain Bacteria; phylum Chloroflexota; class Anaerolineae; order Anaerolineales; family E44-bin32; genus CAYLOP01. The sequence continues at coordinate 14,903 of CAYLOP010000014.1, forward strand.
CTTGATCTTCTTTCCTGCCAGTAGGGGGTTGGGAGCAGGAGGTCGTTGATTCTGATGCTTGGCGGGCGTTCATTCTTCAGTTGTTTTTATTGGTGCTGCCGTTGTCGTGACCGTATCCGTAGGTGTGGCTGTAGCAGTCTCAGATGCTGTCGCTGTGGCTGTGAGGGTAGCTGTAGATGTGGGGGAGGAGGTCGCCGCTGGCGAGGTGGTTGCGATCGGTGAGGGTGTCATACTGGGCGTAATTGTCGGAGTTACAGAAGGTGTGGATGTTGTTGTTGAAGGTCCGCGCACGAGAATCTTAACCCAGAAGGATTGGTCGCCCCCAGGACCAATGCCAAAATACGCGCCTTGGGCATTGCGCAACCTCCAGAATCCTTGATAGGTTCCAGGGGTTGTTGGGGCGATGAGGTCGATGGCCAGGTCGATTGCAGCACCAGGCGAGATGCTGTTGAGCATAGATATCTCAGCTAGGCCGTTCATGCGCTCACCGCCGAAAAAAGCCAGTTTGTATTCCTGGGTCCAGGTGCACGTGCCGCTATTCCTCAAGGTCCACACCTTGAGGAAGGCATCGCCGGGCTTCAAGATCGTATCGTCCGGGATGGTCGCATCTTGGACAAACGTGGCTCGGTCTTGACAAGTGGACGGGCTTGCTGTGGTGACTGTCTCTTGGGGGAGCGCAATGGAACTTGCGGTCGGGGTCATTGTAAGGGCGGGCTGCGTGCCACGCGCGGCTTGTGTGAGAATCACATCAACGGTGCGGGCAGCCTGCGTTGCGGGTCCAGGGGGTTGCGGTGTGGGTTGGGTTGGGAAATTACAGCCCACCAGCGTAACGAGCATTGTTAGGAGTATCGGAAGGAAAAAAGTCCTTCGAGCAGTCATCCCAAAGCTATCTCTTCTCAACCTCTAGGCGATTGTACACCAGATCACGGTCATAGGACTCAAGTGGGCTGGATGATGTCCATTGTCAGCGTTCGCCGGAGAAAGGCTTCCCGCGAGCGATGTGCTCGCGGGAAGAGGGGTGAATAGTTGATGTCGATCCTAGGGTGTGTAGTAGGTTACCTTCAGTTCCAAAGCATCGCCAGGAAGGACGAATCGGACCATGTCGGCTTCACCATCGCTGCTGATGTCCGTTTGGAACTGAACCCTGAGTTCGAAACGTGACGAGCCGACTTTGCTCTGCAATGCCGTTACCATGTCCTTATCGATCACGGGGGAGTTAAGGGAGCTCGTGCTGCACCAACGGATCAATCTCCCCGAGGGCGCACTGGTGAAGTAATCCGTTGAGTCCAATGGAACGAAGTTATATTTGAAAAGGTCCAGGCATCCGAGGTCCCCAAAGGGATCGCCGAGTTGGTCGTGCGAGCCGAAATCGGTGACAACTTCGGTGATCGTTGCGTCTCCAGGGATCGCTGATATATCGAAGCTAAGGAAGGCTTGGGATGAGAGATCTGTCGAGGTGTCGCCGACGTATTTGACGCCCTTCACATCGCCGTTAGATCGTACGGAACCGCTTTCTCCGTCAGCTTGTGTGAGCAGGACGGTGGTGGTGTCAGGGACAACATCGATCTCTACATAAAAAACCCCATCGCCAGAGTTGCCGACGCCGAAGACCACACCGGCGTTATTGCGTAATTTCCAGTTCCCTCGGAAGGTTCCCGGGTTGTTCGGTGCGGTGAGGTCAACGGAAATGTCGACAGTTTCTCCTGGGGGCACTGTGCCGGAGGTCAATTGTTGGGAGGCTGGACCGCCCATGGAATCGCCGTTATCGAAGACCAGGGAGTAACTTGACGACCAGGTACACGATCCGTCATTTCGCAAACGCCAGGTCTTTGTGAAATCCTCCCCAGGATCGAGCTCTGTTCCATCGGGGATGGTCATGTCTTTGATGAAGCTTGCCCTGTCACAAGCTTTGGTGGTGGGTGTGATGGATGGGATAACCGTATTTGTCGGTGTGCTTGAGGGAGGTGCAGGTGTGGTCGCGATAGCCGGTGGTGCCGGTGTAGTGGGTGGTACATCAGTTGTTGTGTCGGAAACTTGGGTCAACTGTGCGGACACAGTGAGGGCGGCGGAAGTGGCGAACATATCCGGCGTAGCCTGCGCTCCCGGAAAGTTGCAACCGGAAAGACCCATACCAATAAGGACCATGATAGCCAATAAATAGGTCGATTTTCGATGGTTGGTTGTCATCGGATCCCCTCCAAACCTTACCTGAGACCATACAGAACGATACTATATTGGATGGATTGAGACAATACTGCCTAGGATGCTACTTCGGGCTGGCCGAGAGGTCAAGAGGGGATCGGGCGGGGAAAAACCGTATGAAAGCGCTGCACGCTGCTTTCCGACGGAGGATTTCAAAGGAAAGGGGTTTTTTGATAGGATGAACTTCCTTAGGCAGGAGCGAAGGGGAGCGAGACTAGGCCACAGTTGCACGCGTGGATGGCTGTGTGGAAGTCAGGGCAAGGGAACCGCGCATGCTCCAGGGGCCCGCCCACTCGATCTGTACATTAACAAGCTTTCCCCTAAGATCGTCCTCGGAATCGATGAAAACCAATTTATTCGTACGGTTGCGACCTTTCCAGCGCCCACCCTGCATCTCTTCTACGAGGACTTCTAGGGTTTGCCCTTCATATCCGGCGTTGATCTCTGTGGCGGTACGGGTCTGAAGATCTTCAAGGGCGCGAAAACGGCGCATCTTCTCGGATTTGGGCACGTCATCCTCCATGCGTCTTGCGGAGACGGTATCAGGGCGAGGGGAATAGCGCGCAAGGTGTGCCACGTCGAAACGGAGAGCTTCGAGCAGTTCATAGGTATGTCGAAACTGCTCTTCCGTCTCGCCCGGGAATCCGACGATGATGTCGGTTGCCATGGAGACGCCGGGGATGCGCGCGCGGATACGATCGATTAATGCCCTGTACTCCCGTACGTTGTAGCCACGCTTCATGCGTTGAAGGACCTCGTCATCGCCTGCCTGGAATGGGATCTCGATGTGCTCGCAGACCTTCGGTAACGCGGCTACGGTATCAAGCAACTTGTCCGTCATCCAATTGGGATGGGATGTCAGGAAACGGATGCGATCCAAGCCTTCGATCGCATGGGCGGCGTGAAGCAGGTCCACAAGGGTGATACTGTCGTTGAGATCCAGTCCATAGCGGTCTACAATTTGACCCAGCAGCGTTACCTCACGCACACCCTGTGCGGTGAGGGTGTGAATCTCAGCGAGGATCTCATCGATAGGCCTGCTCACCTCGGGCCCGCGCCGATACGGGATCACACAATATGTACAGGCATGCGAGCAGCCGTAGACAATGGGGATGTAGGCGGACACCAACGTGCTGCGTTCATGAGCAGGGAGGATCAGCTCACCGTCCATGATGGCGTTGCGGACTTCGGTTTCAGCGAGATCTGTAGCGCGCCCGTCAACGCGGAGAAGATGATCGACGAGCGGAGCGGGGTCGGAAGGCGGCGAGAAGACGTCGACAAAGGGGAAAGCCTGCTTGAGAGCACGATTACCTTTGACCCCAACGAGGCATCCCATTAGGTTGATCACCACATCCGGCCGATTTTCTTTGAGGGGCCGCAGGGAATGTAAGCGACCATAGGCTTTATCTTCCGCGCTCTGGCGTACGACACATGTGTTGAGAACGATAATGTCCGCGCTCTCTGCCCGAGAGGTGGGAATGTGCCCCAGCCTCTCTAACGCAGATGCGACGCGTTGAGAATCCGCAACATTCATCTGGCAGCCGGATGTCCAAATGTAGTACTTCATAACCGTGATTATAACCTCTGCCACTCCGACGCGACGCAGAGATCCCCGTTGGGTTGGATGACCAAGTATGATTCTCATCAAAGGGCGGCGTATATCCCATCCCGAATCTATCCTCCATGCAAAATTGGCGAAGTGCGGTATCATACAGCGCTGCAGCGGGTTGGCGACAGGGCGGATCGAGCGTTTGATCAATGGCGTTTAGAAACTTGAAGGTTCGATATATTCTCACACGAGTGGTCTTCATGGTCCTCCTTGCGGCGCTTGGGGTTGGATGCCAACGCGCGGGAGGCGTAGAGATGACCCGAACCGCGTTTACGCCTACCCGCACGATCTCGCCAACCTCATCCACTCGGGGAGCGCCACTTACGATCACGCCAACACCGGCAGAGAAGCCGACGACCGCTACCCCATCCCCGACGACCGTTTGTCGGGAGACGCGCGGACGACTCGTCGAGACCACGTATCAAGGCTATGTCCTCCGAAAGCCGATTCCGGTGTGGATCTATCTTCCGCCATGCTACCCCTCAGGAAAGGATCGGTATCCGGTTCTCTACTTGCTGCATGGTTTCCCCTATGACGAAACCCATTGGATCGAACTTGGAGTCGATCAGCGCGTAGATAAAGGTATTCGATCGGGGGAGTGGCCTCCCTTCTTGATGGTCATGCCTCGTCAACCCGACCCATTAAATACAAGAACGGATGGCGGCCCGGGGTCGTATGAAGAAGAGATGGTCAAAGGTCTGATCCCCTTTATCGATGAGACCTATGCCACCGAAGCGAGCGCGGATTCTCGGGTGTTGGCCGGCGTTTCGCGGGGAGGTGTGTGGGCGTTGGAAATCGCCCTCCGGCATCCAGAATTATTTGATGCTGTGGCAGCACTCAGCCCAGCGCTACACGTGAACTATGCCCGTCCGCCCTATGACCCGATGCTACTGGCCAAGGAGAATGATGCATTGCCGAAACGCATATTTCTCAGTGCGGGGGATCAGGAACCTGCATTTCGCGAGAAAACGGAGGCATTCAGCCGGTTATTTGAGGATTCTGATGTTGAATTGCACCTTGTTATCAGTCCGGGCGGGCATGATTCAGAGACATGGACAGCTGTGCTGGGGGAGATGCTTGATTTCCTCCTTGATGGATGGTGAAAAAAGGGTTATACCATTCTCTGAAAGTCATGTTGCGGTTAAGGAATTCGTGTACAATGATTTTCGCCATACCTATAGGCATACCAGGGGTGCAGAAGGGGAGTGATATATATGCCTGAAACAGAGATGAAAGCTGCTGATGTGATCCATGCCTACCGAAAACGACGCGAGCGCCTGGTACCGCTCTTGCTGGGTGGATTGGCGATTGTGCTCTTGGTCGTTGGGGTGTTCATGATCATTATGTGGCTTTCAGGGGATAAATCACCACAACTGCCCGCCATCTTTGCTAGTGATACGCCAACACCGACAGAGACTGCAACGCCGCAAAAACCGACAGCCACAGCGACGATCACGCTGACGCCTGAGCCCAGTCAAACGCCGACGCCTTCCGGCCCGGTGACCTACATGGTTGAACTCGGGGATACGCTCTGGACGATTGCCGCGGAATTCGGCATCGATGATATCCGACTCATCATGTCGGTCAACGATCTCACGGACCCGGACGCGATCAATGTGGGTCAGGAGTTAATCATTCCGGAAGAAGGCACCGTACTACCCACTGAGACGCCGCTGCCAGCAACCATGACGGTGGGACAGAAGATTGAGTATCGTGTGCTGCCCGGTGATACGCTTCAGTCGATCGCCGCTAAGTTCAACAGCACAGCGGAGGCTATCGCCGAAGAAAACGAGATCGAGGATCCCAACACCATCGGTGTGGGGCAGTTGCTCATCATTCCAGTCTATATTGCTACGCCCACACCAACGATCGAAAGCTAGATATCTCTCCGTTCGTGCTCCTTGAAACACGGGCAGAATCGCGCATCAAGCCGCGCACCAGGAATTATGGTGCGCGGTACATTTGTCGATGCGGCCATTCTCCAACCGACATGGGATGGGTATGTTGAATCTCAACATGGATCGGGAGGAAGGTTGGCCAGGGCTGCTTCGATCTCAGCTTTTACTTCAGGTTCTTTTTCCGTCTCACGTGCGCCCTCAAGCAGGGCTTTGCTATTTTCAGCATCCACTTGTCCCAATGCCCAGGCAGCATGGGAGCGTATCAGGCTCTCCTCATCATGTTGCAGGAGATGCGCAAGCTGCGGGATGGCGGCAGTGTCATCGGTATTCGCTGCCACGATAGCTGCATTGCGTATCAATCCCCGGCGTTTTGGACGCAGCAGCGGACTACCGCGTAAGGGTTCCTGCCAACGTTCCGGAGTCAGTTCTAAGATGGGCTTGGGATCGGGTTCTGATAGAAAAGGGCGGGGTTGAAAGGCAGTATCCTTGGTCGGTTTGGCGAAGCGGTTGTTCCAAGGGCAAACCTGCTGGCAAACGTCACAGCCAAAGAGCCAATCACCGACGGCGGGGCGTAAAGCGGAGGGGATGGTCCCCTTTTCCTCGATGGTCAGGTAGGATATGCACTGCCGGGCATCGATCGTTCGGTCGGGGCGGATGCAGGAGGTGGGACAGGCATCGATGCAGCGTGAGCACGTACCGCAGCGGTCCTCGCTGAAAGGGGCATCAATCTGCAGCGATATCCCAAGGAGCACTTCAGCAAGCAGAATGTGGGAACCAAGCTTGGGGTTGATGAGGCAGGTGTTTTTCCCGATCCAGCCTAAACCGGCTCGTTGGGCGAACTCGCGTTCGAGAACGGGACCAGTGTCCGTATAAATGCGGTTGGGCACGGGTTCTTGGAGTGTTTCCTCGATATAGCTTACAAGCCTTTCTAGCCGTCGGACAAGTACATCATGGTAATCCTCACCGCGTGCATACGCGGCGATCTGGGCATGACCGCTCTCCGGGGTTATCGATGCCGCCTGGGGGAGATAATTCACGCCTAGGACAAGAATGGATTCGCACTCCGGCAGGATCAGGCGGGGATCTGCTCGTCGATGAAGCGCCCGTTCACTCGCCAGATAGGCCATACCACCATGACACCCTTGGGCGATCCACCGCTGGTATGCGTCAAGATGCCGTGGCGGCTCTGGGTTTGTAATGCCGACCAGGTCGAACCCTAGCCGGTGCGCCTCGGCCTTGATGGATATTGTCAGGCTGGCTGCATTCAATTCTGGCATTGTCTGGTTGTGCTCCGATAGGTTTACACAGGGGAATTATAAACGCAGGCAGCTATTCACATGAACATCCCGGGGGACGTACGCTCCCGATGGATCAACTCGGGGATGAAATAACTTGCGACGGCATGGCACCGTCGCAAGTGAACTGTTTTTATCGAGATGAAAGAACGGTTAGCGTTTCGAAAGATATTCGTCAATGGCTGCCGCAGCCTTACGGCCAGCGACCATGGCTGTGACGACGAGATCAGGGCCTGTAACCCCATCGCCACCGGCGTAGATGCCTTCGCGTGAGGTGGCGCCTGTCTCAGGGTCAGCCACAACCAAGCCCCACTTGTGGGTCTCGAGGTCGGGTGTGGTTTCACCGATAAGTGGATCGGGCCAATAGCCTAGCGCGAGGATCACGGTATCCGCTTCCACCGTGAAATTAGAGCCTTCGATGGGGATAGGGCGACGCCGACCGCTGTCGTCGGGCTCGCCAAGTTCGCACTGCAGGCATTCCACTGCGCTTACGTGCCCCTCAGGGCCGGCGATGTAGCGGATGGGTTGGGTGAGGAAGCGGTAGTTGGCGCCCTCCTGTTTGGCAAGCTCACGGTCTTTCTTGCCGCCGGGCATCTCGGCTTCTGTGCGGCGATAGAGGCAGGTCACTTCTTCCGCGCCCAGGCGAATTGCAGACCGCAGGCAGTCAGAAGCTGTGTCGCCACCGCCGATGACGGCCACGCGCCGACCCACCTTAGGTTTCGAGCGCATGTCCTCCTCAAGCAGGTTGGGATCAACATTGGCCCGAACGAGAAATTCCGTCGCCTGATACACACCGGGAAGATCCGCGCCCGGGACATCCATCTTGGCGTCCACTTGCGAGCCGACCGCAACGTAGACAGCGTCAAAGCCATCCTTCAAGAGGTCGTCGATTGTCTTGGCCTTGCCGATACGTGTGCTGGTGGCGAATTCTATACCGGCATCTTTCAAGTCTTGGATGCGGGCATGGACGACGCTCTTCTCTAGCTTGAAGTTGGGAATGCCGTAGAGCAGCAAACCACCAGCCGCAGGCGCGGCTTCGAAGATGGTTACGTCGTGACCGCGTTGAACGAGCTGTTCGGCGCATGCAAGCCCCGAAGGTCCCGATCCGATAATTGCGACCCGCTTTCCACTTGGTTTGCCGACCGGGATTTCAACGATCCCATGGGCGCGCTGGTAATCTGCCACAAACGCCTCGAGCGCCCCCGTCAACACGGGCTCGCCGCGTTTGTTGCGCGGGCATGCGCCCTGGCATAGTGCCTCGTGCGGACAAACCCGGCCGCAAATTTCGGGCATCGAGCTGGTTTGGCGGTAGATCTCCGCCGCGCCCAGGAAGTCACCTTTTTCGATGAGCCACATCGCTGCAGAGATGTCATTATGTCCTGGGCAAGCTTTCATGCATGGCGCTGGATCCGGACAGTGCAAACACCGTTCTGCAGCCCGTTGTGCTTGTTCTGGCGTGAGGGGGATAAACGTGGGACCGAAATCGCCGATCCGTTCAACCGCCGGGCGCGCCTCGACATCCTCAAAGGGGAGCTGCATTCTTGCTTTACGATCAACGACGGGTTCTTCTCCTGTCGCTTTTGCCATCACTTCACCTCCACGATAATTACATTTCGATCATACCCGCCACCAAGCGGTAATCTCAGTCGAGAAAGTCATGCCTCGGGATGACGGTTGTCACAAGCGGGGGTTAGATTTCTCCCATCGGAGGCGCAAAGTTGTATTCATAAGGTACAATTCATATCGTTAAGAATGTATTGTAGGTAATCCGTGTAGAAGGCAGAATATTTGCGTTCGGGGAACTTATAAAACAAGGACCAGAGCCATCCTTTATGCCAGGCCCACCATGCAATAAGATGGGTAGGTGATTGGGATGCGCATGCGCAAATACCTGTACAACGGTGAAACTTGAATGATACCAAGCCTGAATTTCCCAAGAAGGCATCTGGGTATTGAGGGCTTTTCATGGAGGGTGAAAAACCATGAAGCGATGGATAACGATCATCATAGCAGTTGTCGTTCTGGTTGGCGGTTTTTTCGGCTACCAGGCTTATCGACAATCACGAATCCAATCCTCCCTGGGTGAATTGCAGACAGTTGAAGCGGGGACCGGTCCGCTCACTGCGACGGTAGGGGCAACGGGGACGGTGCGGGCCAATCAATCCACCATCTTGACTTTCGAAACCTCCGGCACGGTGGAAACTGTCACGGTTGCATTGGGAGATTTTGTGCAGGATGGCGAGATCCTGGCGACTCTCGAACAGACTTCGCTACCAGCCCAGGTGGTGCTTGCACAGGCTGATCTGGTGTCTGCGAAGCGCGCGCTTGAGGATTTACTGAACTCCGACGCAGCCCGCGCATCGGCGCAGAAAGCTCTTGCAGAAGCTCAAGACGCACTCAAGGACGCGGAGTATATTCGGACAGTCCGCCAAGAAGGCAATCGAGCTAGCGAGGAAACGCTCGACTCCGCCCGCGCCAATTTAATCCTCGCACAGAGTGAAGTGGATCTTGCCAAGGCGCGGTACGATAGTCTTTCGGGACTCCCGGAAAACAACGCGGGACGAGCTTTGGCTTTGTCAAAACTTGCTGATGCGCGCAAGAGACGCGACGCCGCACAGCGGAACCTGAATTGGTACACCGGTCATCCCACCGCGGTTGAACAAGCGATGCTGGACGCCGATGTGGCCTTCGCAGAAGCGCGTCTGGCCGACGCTGAAAGGGAATGGGCGCGTTTGAAGGATGGACCGGATTCTAATGATGTCGCAGCTGCGGAGGCGCGTATCGCCGCGGCGGAGTCGACGCTGGCGCAATCCTATATTAAAGCGCCCTTCTCCGGCACCATCACCGCTGTGGAAGTCATGCCTGGTGACCAGGTGGGACCGGGGACCCTTGCGTTCCGGCTTGAGGACCTTTCACGCATGCTCATCGATGTCGATATCTCTGAAGTCGATATCAACCAAGTCACACTGGGTCAACCTGTCACACTCAACTTCGACGCTGTGCTCGAAGAGCCCTACCAGGGTCAGGTCGTCGAGATCGGTTTGAGCGGCGATGTCGTGCAGGGTGTGGTCAATTTCACCGTGGTTGTGGAAGTGATAGAAACGGATGAATCCATCAAACCCGGGATGACGGCAGCGGCCAATATCGTTGTGGACCAAATTGATAATGTGCTCCTGGTCCCGAACCGCGCTGTACGCGTGCGAGAGGGCGAGCGCGTCGTCTATGTTATTCGTGACGATTCCTATCAACCCGTTCCAATCAAGCTGGGCGTCTCCTCCGACCTTTACAGTCAGGTCGTCGAAGGCGAATTGAGCGAGGGCGATCTGATCGTGCTCAATCCTCCTGCGATCTTTGAATCAACGGGGGGCCCGCCGCCCTTCGTGAGACAGTAACTATGAGCGATTGGGTCATTCAGGCTGACGATGTAATAAAGATCTATCAGATGGGTGAGATCGAGGTGCACGCGCTGCGCGGCGTGTCTTTGCGCGTCAGGCGCGGTGAAGTGATCTCTATCATGGGCCCTTCCGGCTCCGGCAAGAGCACACTGATGAACATCATCGGATGCCTCGATCGTCCAACGAGCGGGACCTATATCCTCGATGGTGAGACGATTGCCGATCTGACCGATGATGATCTTGCAGAGATCCGAAACCTCAAGGTTGGCTTTGTATTTCAAAATTTCAACTTGCTGGGTCGCCAGTCAGCGCTTACGAATGTAGAGCTGCCCTTGCGCTATGCCGGGGTTGCAAACGGACGAAGGAAGCGGGCACTAGCCGCGCTGGAGGCGGTGGGGCTTGGTGACCGTGTACGTCACAGGCCCAATGAACTCTCCGGAGGCGAACAGCAGCGTGTGGCGATCGCGCGCGCATTGGTTAACAATCCAGCCATCATCCTGGCGGATGAGCCGACCGGAAACCTGGATACCAAGGCGGGTGAGGAGCTCATGAAAATCCTGCTTGGTTTAAACGAAGATTTCGGTACCACCTTGATCCTGGTGACGCACGACCCTGAGATCGCCGAGTACACGCAGCGGGTCATCATGTTGCGCGACGGTCTGGTCGAAGGTTCTTAGTGAGAGTGCTGCGATGAATATCTTACAGGGTATCCTTGAAGCATTGGACAGCTTAGCGAGCAACAAGACGCGCTCGGCTTTGACGGTCTTGGGAATCGTGATTGGCGTGGGTGCGGTGATTGCCATGCTTGCGATCGGCAGCGGGGCGCAAAATACCATCACCGGCTCCATCAGTGACATCGGCACGAACCTCATCTTTGTTTTCAGTGGTGGATCCGAGGAGATACGCAATCCGAAGCGGCTGACCCTGGCCGACGCGGATGCCATAGACGACCCATTTGCCACGCCTTCTGTGATTGGTGTGGCTCCTATGCTCAATGGCACCGTCGAGGTGACCTATGCCGGTGAGCGCAAGTTTACCCAAGCAAATGGTATCACGCCCGACTACCTTACCGTTCGTAACGTCGATATGCAGGAAGGGGAGTTTATCAGCGAAGTGCACATGCTGGGACGCTCCGCGGTGGCTGTGCTCGGGCCCGATGTAGCAGAAGATCTTTTCGGACGTTCCGAGGGGGTACTAGGAGAGACCATACGGATAGAGGGTCAACCGTTTCGTGTCATCGGGGTGAAGGCGGCGGTTGGCGGCTCGGGCTTTAACAATCCTGATGACGAGATTTTAGTACCCATGACGACCGCCCAGGCGCGTCTTCTACGACGTTCCACGCGCGATGCTGTAGACATGATCATGGTCCAGGCGATCAGCGCCGAGGATGTGGACTCGGCAAGCGATGAGATCGCGGCCATCTTGCGCACACGACATAAGACGCCGATCGGTGCGGATGATTTCACCATCTTCACGCAGGAGGATTTCCTGGAGACGGCGCGCACGATCACGAACGTCCTGACCATCTTCCTGGGAGGCATAGCAGCCATCTCGCTCCTGGTCGGCGGGATCGGCATCATGAACATCATGCTCGTCTCGGTGACGGAGCGCACACGTGAGATCGGGCTTCGTAAGGCGGTTGGGGCGCGCAAGCGCGACATTATGCTTCAATTTCTGACCGAATCGGCCTTACTGAGCCTCATTGGGGGCTTGATCGGCATCGCATTGGGATGGGGACTCTCGGAGCTCGTCGGTGCGATCGCTGCAGCATCAGAAGCGGATCTCAACCCGAGCATTGGCTTGAACGCTGTGCTGCTTGCGACACTCTTTTCCACAGCAGTTGGGCTTTTCTTTGGCCTCTATCCGGCCAAGCGCGCGGCGGATTTGGAGCCGGTTGAAGCCCTGCGCTACGAGTAGGTGCAGACGGAGATGGCTTGAAACAAATGTAGAGGCGTTGCAAACCTGACGCAGGTGCTGGGTGCATCGCCTCTACTTGATTTTAATGCGTATGAGGTCGAACAGAGATCAGTGCAGGTGTTGCTTGAGGAACTTGCCCGTATAGGACGCCTTGATCTTGCAGATGTCTTCTGGCGTGCCTTCAGCGACGATCTCACCGCCCCGGTCCCCGCCTTCGGGGCCCAGATCGATCACCCAATCCGCAACTTTGATGATGTCCGGGTGGTGTTCGATGATGATAACCGTGTTGTCCTGATCGACGAGGCGCTGGAGTACGTCGATGAGTTTATAGACGTCCGCTGCGTGCAGCCCGACGGAGGGTTCGTCCAAGACGTACAGCGTGTGGCCGTTGCCGCGCTTCGAGAGCTCCCGTGAGAGCTTCACACGCTGCGCTTCGCCGCCAGAAAGTGTGGGCGCGGGCTGGCCGATCTTAAGGTAACCCAGGCCGACATCCTGCAGCGTTTGGAACTTTTTCATCATCGCCGGGAAGGCGGCGAACAGTTTGGTGGCCTCGTTGATGCTTGTGTCCAGCACATCTGCAATGGAGTGGTCCTTGAAACGCACCTGGAGTGTCTCTCGATTGTAGCGCGCACCATGACACACTTCACACGGCACATAGACGTCCGGTAGGAATTGCATTTCAATACGCAGTTGCCCCTGACCCTGGCATGCCTCGCAGCGTCCCCCATGCACATTGAAGGAAAAGCGCCCTGGCTTGTAGCCCCTCAGCTTGGATTCGGGCAACTCGGCGAATAAAGCCCGGATGTGATCGAAGACGCCGGTATAGGTACCAGGGTTAGAGCGCGGTGTGCGACCGATCGGGCTTTGATCGATGCTGATGACCTTGTCGAGATGTTCCAGGCCTTCGATGTGATCATACGCGCCAGCTTGTTTCCTGGCACGATGGAGCTGTTCGGCCAGCGCCTTGTACAGCACCTCGACCATCAAGGAGGATTTGCCTGATCCCGAAACGCCGGTGATGCAAACGAAGGTGCCCAGCGGAATACGTACATCGATGTTTTTGAGATTGTTCTCACGAGCGCCAACCAGAATGAGTGATTTGCCATTTCCGGACCGGCGTGTGGAGGGTGTGTCGATAGACAATTTTCCAGCGAGGAAGCGGCCTGTGACGGATTTGCGATTTCGGCTCACCTCCCCCACAGTGCCTTCTGCAACGACCTCACCACCAGCCTCACCCGCGCCGGGGCCGAGGTCGATCACCCAGTCGGCGGCGCGGATCGTGGCTTCATCGTGTTCGACCACGAGCACAGAGTTGCCGAGATCGCGCATCCCCTCCAGCGTGCGGATCAAGCGGGCGTTATCGCGCGGGTGTAGGCCGATGGAAGGCTCATCCAGTACGTAGAGGACGCCCATCAACCGCGAACCGATCTGCGTCGCCAGTCGGATGCGCTGCGCCTCCCCTCCGGAGAGCGAACCTGCCGAGCGGTCGAGGGTGAGATAGTCCAGGCCCACATCCACCAGGAAGCCCAACCGTTCGGCGATTTCCCGCAGCACGCGTTCGCCAATCTTTTTTTGACGCTCGCTGAGCGGGCTGCCCTCGCCCTGTAACTTCCTCACCCATTCTAAAGTCCGCTGCACAGGCCAACTGGTCACTTCAATGATGTTGACTCCATCTATAAGGACCGCTAAAGCTTCGGGGCGCAGCCGTTTGCCCTGGCAGGAAGGACATGGTCTCTCGGCCATGTATTCCTGGATCCGACCACGGATATACTCGGATTGGGTCTCTTGATAGCGTCTTTCAAGGTTCCCCACGATTCCTTCGAAGGTGGTCGTGTAGGTAGCGCTTCGCCCCTCCCGGCTGATGTAGTGGATCGGTACTTCCTGCTCGCCCGTACCATAGATGATCAGGTCGAGCTTCTCTTCTGGGATTTCATTAACGGGCGTCTCGAGGTCGATCTCGTATTTTTCTGCGACTGCTTCAATCATCTGCCAATAGTAGCCGCTGTGATTCTTGCCTGGATTTGACCAGTTCATCGCGACCACTGCCCCTCCGGCCAGGGGAAGGGAGCGGTCGGGGATGATCCGATCCGGGTCGATTTCAAGCTTTATGCCCAGGCCTTGGCATTGCAGGCACGCGCCGTGAGGGGTGTTGAAAGAGAAGGTGCGTGGTTCGATCTCGGCCAAGGTTGTGCCATGTTCTGGGCACGCAAGGTGTTCGGAGAAGGGGATCACGGTGGGAGGTTCTTCGCTCAGATTTGCGATGAACATCGTCCCATCTCCCCAACGCAGGGCGGTCTCGACGGAGTCAGTGAGCCTGGAGCGAAAAGCGTCGATCTCTTTCTCGTTTTGGGGACTGATGACCAGCCGGTCGACGACGGCTTCGATGTCGTGTTTCTTGTAGCGGTCGAGCTCAAATTCTTCATCGAGCGACCGCACCTCACCATTGATCCGCACGCGCACAAACCCAGAGCGGCGCAGTTCTTCAAACACACCCTGATGTGTGCCTTTGCGGCCACGCACAAGAGGCGCCAACACTATGACGCGTGATTCCTCGGGAAGCGCCTCGACCGCATCGACGATCTCCTGTGCGGATTGCTGACGGACTTCACGCCCGCAGATGGGGCAATGTGGCTGGCCGACCCGTGCAAAGAGAAGGCGCAGGTAGTCGAAGACCTCCGTAACCGTGCCGACTGTTGAGCGAGGGTTGTGCGATACGCCGCGTTGGTCGATCGAAATCGCTGGAGAGAGACCTTCGATGTAGTCGACATCAGGCTTGTTGAGCTGGCCGAGAAATTGGCGTGCGTAGGCGGAGAGCGACTCTACGTAGCGTCGCTGACCCTCCGCGAAAATGGTGTCGAATGCCAGGGATGATTTGCCTGAGCCTGAGATGCCGGAGATAACAACCAGCTTGTTGCGCGGAATGTCCACGCTGATATTTTTCAGGTTATGCTCACGTGCGCCAACCACGCGGATTGCATCTTCACCCATTCAGCCACACCTTTTTCGTACACTTGTTCTATTATAGCTTGCGAATATACATTATAACAGACCGACTGTGTTTCCCACGGGCGCGACGAATCCTATGACGTAATACGCTGGAGGATTTGCTGGGTGGGCTTATTCCTCTAGGGAGGATTTGGGGTCTGGTGACAACATTTCCCCACACCAGGAGCACCGACTTTCTCCTTGGGGGATCACCGCGTCACACTTGGGGCAGTGCTTCCGCTGGTCCGGAGAGGGTACGCCGCCTTCCAGATCGGCGGCGAGACGGACAACATCGTACGGACTCATGCTGCCACTGTCACCGCTGCGGCTGCTTGGTCCACCGCTGATGCGAACGCCATGGGCGTCGAGGTTGATGACATAGCCCTGATCACGCAGGGCGGAGGCGAAATCTTCACGGAGCTCTTCTGCCTGTGCTGAGGTTGTACGCTCTGAGGCTCGAAGCAGGTCCCGGGCTCCTTCAGGCAGGTCTTCCAAGAGATCATTGGGCCAATGATCGGCGGTCTCTTCCGATTGCGCCATAAGCTTCCGAAAGCGTGCGGCAGGAATGTTATCATCCTGCGCTTGCGTTGATGGGGTTCCGGATGGGGTCTCAGTTTCCTTAGCGTTAACGATAGGGTTACATACAGGGCATACGGCGTGGGATTCGCCAGGCACAAGCTGCATCGGCGATCCGCAGGTCGGACAGCGCTGGGGATCAGTGTTCTCTGTTTCCGTCTTCATGATCCATTCTCCCTCCATGTCGAGTGGAGCACAAACGATGAACGTTAATGCCCTCTACATTTTAGAAGGATGGGGGAAAGCGGCGGGTTTGAGCGCAAGGATCAGCCCTCGGGATTAGGGGCGCGATCTTTGACCGACGTCACCCTTCCCAACACGATTTCCTTATTGGCGTTATAGAAGCGTTGTGCGTACTCCTTGTTGCGCCACTCGAATACCGTTTCGAGGGTGTCTGCTTCAGCCAGCACGAGCAAGGTTGAACGGATGTAATTCGCCTCTGGTGGCGGTGGGTAGGGCCGGATACGGCCGAGAAGGATCAGGGCGGGGATGGAATAGCCCACCGTTGCCAGGGTGGCGATGATAAAGAGACCGATAAGCGGTTCCTCACGCAGGTCAAGTCCCCACGCGAGCGCAGCGACGAGCAGTACCATTGCTAACAGCGCAGAAACCAGATGGGCTTGCAGGCGAGCGTTTTTTTCGTCCTCGTGGGTTTTGGAGGCTCGCTTATGGCATTCTTTGCAGAGGGGCAGGGTGAAGAGGGTTGTCCGGCGATTGCCAAGCGTCTGGCCATTGGGCAGACTTCCGGGTACGCCTAATTTGTTCTTTGCGGGTTTACGCATGCAATGGGCGCAGAAGTCGCCCGGGAAGCGCACGCGTGTCCCCTTGATCACCACCCTGGAGCGCTGACCGGGCGGTGGATCGATCTCCCGTAGATCAAGCTCAGGCGTGCTTGGCGCTTCTTCCTGTGGGATCATCTCGGCTACACGAGGGGGTGCTTCCGATGGAAATTCAACTTCCTGTATTGCAGCTGGCAGTGGCGTCACGTCAGCTTTCAGGTATTCTTCATCTGGGATCAACTCGGCGGGCGTCGGCGGGGGTTCTGGCGGTTTGTCATCGTCGATAGGTTCGGGCTCAGGCGTTTCATCGGCATCAAGCGCGGCAGCCCAAGCTGGAATGGCTGCCTCCGCCAGTTCTTCTTCGGGCGCTTCAGGTTCGCTTTCAAGCTCCGGCGCATCAACTTCAGGTGGTGCGCTGGGCATGGGTGTAAGCTCAGCCTCCAGTGAGACTTCTTCGCGAAATCCATCCATGAATGGTAACGGTGGGGCCTCCAGCATGCCATCATCTGGTGGCAATTCTACAGAAGGGGGCTTTACTTCCAATTCCTCCAATTCAGAGGGCAGCGATTCTACGAACTCCTCAATGGGGGTGGCGGGCTCGGACTCAGGCGGTGCATCGGATGGTGCGGCCGACGGACCAAATTCAGCGGGCTCAAGCCTTCGTTCTTCCTCAGGTAGCGGTACAGTTGGCTTTTCCGCCGGTGTGGCCGCACGCTCAACGCCCTCTGGAGAGGGGAACTCGTCTGGGGAGAGTTCGGATGGGAGAAATTCTGGTTCTACCGGAGCTTCAGGCTCCATGGGTGCCGGGAGATCCGGCTCCTCCATGGCTTCGATTGCTTGGCGCTCGAGGTCAGCCTTGCGGGCCACCGCTTCCAACCATGCCCACTCACGCAGCGCGAAGCGGTTCGTATCGGGAAAGGCGGGGTCGATCTTGCCGTACATCACCCGCTCGCCGCCCTCCTCGACCACGAATGCCGAACTGCAGTGGCCGCACACGACGAAGTCGGGGAGGCGATCGTTGTGTACGATGCTTAGCTCCGGCCGGCCGCATATCGCGCAGGACAGACCGTCGGTATAGGAATCTTCGAGTGTGGGTCGTGGCATAGCAGGCATAGTGAATCCTTATCTCGAGCAGATGTTGCTTGAGGACTCTAGCATAAGGAACGCTCGAAGGCAATTGGACCGTGTTTCTTATTTCAGTTTGCGAGCCTTCATAAACCACCCAAGTCAAGATGTAAAGACGTTGCACACCTGCTCAGAACAGCAGGCGCTGAGTGCAGCGTTTCCATACATATACTTCGTTTAAGTGCGGGTTAGTCTGTCAGGCGATCGATGTCCTCACCGTAGGTCCCGGTGAGCTTGCCGAACGAGCCTCGGCACGTCCCACCTCCGATTCCTCCAGAGCAGGACTGGCGGCTGAAGAGCACGCTCCCGGGTGTCCCGCCGCTGCACGCGATCAGGGTCAGGATGCGTGCTGGGAGGATGAAATGGACTATGCGTTCTCTCGTGATGAAAGAGACCCCCGAATGTTTGAGATTCGCAAAACAATACCCGGCGGAGTAGAACCAGGCAGATTTTTTCCATTTAATGTTCGACGAAGCGGTTTGGCTGACATGGGTAACAGCCTTCGGGGCTTATGGGCTATTGCGCTTGGAGTTGAATAGGAGTCGATGGTTGAGCTGGAGTTCCAGCAAGCAACCCATGAGCACGCCGATTGTGCCCAGTAGCTCCAGCCCCTCTTCCACCACAAACTCAACCTGCTGTAAGGTTGTTGGTAGCGGAAACAGGGCATGGCTGATGGCCTCCGCAGCTAGTGCGCCAGCAGCGTACACAATCAACCCGCCCAGGATCCAACTGCGCACCGACAGATCCCGATGAATAGCAGTCAGATAGTAGGCAGACACCATAAAAAACACCACAAAGAAAGGAGCGTAGATGACGACCCATTTCGGAGGAATGGCTCGGTCGAGGATTTCATGCAGACGGGCGGCTTCGTCGAGAGAGATGAATAGGTAGATGGCACTGAAAGCAAGCCAGAAATAACGCCAAAGTGAACGCTGGATTACACGCGCTCTTTCTACAAAGAAGATGAGCGACGCACATAACGCCACGGAGAACAGCAGGACGGTTGCGTACCAGGTCGGGATGTTGGCTTCGGCGTCTAGATCGAAACGCTCATGCACGCTCCAGGAGATGCTCCGAGGAAAGAAGTGCAATGCCAGTAGGGTGCATGTCAGGACGACCAGTACCCAGAATAAGCCTCGCAGGCTCCGATCCATCGCACCGCCTTTCGTATACCTATCAACTCAAGCGTAAAACCCCATCTCAGACTCACCTTACCAGCCATCTAACCCCACGACCAGCTAGACACAGCTTTCAAGACATTCGCTGGTTCGCGGTCTCAGAGAGTCAGACAGCCATGGGTCAGCAGATGCTTACGCAGATGCAGGGCGTCTACGGACGATTCTTCTGCATGATGTAGAAAGCCGACCCAATCCACCGTTTGTACATCTTGTAGAACGTCACCTCATCTCTTCGGCAGTTCAACGCACGTAGAATCGCCTCGTCGCCCGCGTATTTCTCCGACAGCCGCTCGAGGCAGGCCTCCAAGGGTCCGTAGTAATCATGCCACCAAACTTCTGACGGCAGGGGCGTATACTCGAGCAGTGCGTAACCGTGCTCCGGGATGGATTGTATATAGTCTTCCGCGAAACGGGCAGTCTGATAAACGCCACCTCCCTGCGTGAACACACCCTCGGGCGGATTGCCCTCCAGCAAGGTGATGACGTGCACGACGAGAAACCCGCCCTCCACCAGCAATCGCCGCCAGGCCTGCAGCCCGGCTTCGAAGCCCATGAATTGGATCGACCCTTCCGACCAGAGGGCGTCGAAGCTCTCGCGTCGAAATCCCATGCTAACCATGGAGCCCAGGACGGGCTGGACCCGGTCCCCAAGCCCTGCATGCCTGCATCGTTCCGCCAGCTCCTGCAGCGCGGCGGAGTCGATGTCGATGCCGACCACCTTCTCTGCGCCCAGTCTGGTCAGTTCCAAGGTTACGACCCCGCGCCCGCAGCCGATGTCGAGAATGCGCGGGCGGTGAAGGCCGGGGAGCATGCTGTAGGCCTCCCGCGTGTATTCGAGGCTCACGCGATCATCGGTTTGGATACTCTTGGTGATCTCGGCGGCGATCGAGGGTGCCATAGATACCTAACTCTCGTGACCTGTATCATAGACTGAAAGGATGGAGATTATCCAGCTCAAGCATAAGCATAGCACGAACGAGCTATCTGTGAACAGCAGCGAGGCTAACAGGACCAGAAACTCGCCCTGTAGATTGGATCGATCTATAAGGATCGAAGAACGAAAGGAGGTGGAGTGACATCAGGTCTGTAGTGCCACAAAGCAGATCCAGAAGGTCGCGCCTTCGTTTGCGAGATAGATTCACCCGACGCTGAGGACGGGGCGGAAGGAGAACCCGCCTCCCCAGGCCTGCAACACCCTGCAGATTGCGAGCATACCGGAAGTGTGGCGATCTGATGAACATCCCCGGACTTTCAGGCGTAAACATGGAGAGGTGGTATTTCCTCCCCTGAGTGAGCCATCCGCACCCATAATCCTCCTGACCAGGAGCGTGGTTATGGTCAGGAGTAAGAACTACTGTTCAGCCAGCCGGTGTTACGGCTCGATGATGTGTGAGGCCGAGAGGGCACGTATGCTGCGAACCCTCCCACCTGCCCGAAGTCGATGGCGGGGCCTGGTTTTCTGGCGTTGGTGCATCGCCCGCAGGTCAGCATTGGCGCTTGTCCGACTGGCTATGAACCGAAGACGAGATACATTGGCAACTCCGGTCAACAGCCCTCCGTGGCAGAGGGATGGGGAGTGATCCCTCAGGCGTGATAATATTTGCACTAACAAAGCCGAATTTGCCCTGACAAAGCGGTGGTCCGCGGATATAATATTCAACTTATGAGGAAAGTGACGTCGATTGCGATGCGAAACTGCAGGTTGATCGGAGCTTTAACGATCTGCGCCCTGGCACTGGTTACCACCGCCCACGCGGCGGAGGCTGACTCCGGTAGTGAGCCGTCCCCCGAGACCTACCCATCCGCGGATACCTGCACCTCACGCATGCAGCTCCGGCACCCGGAGCGCTGCGTCTCTCCCAACGGCGGGAGCGAGCTCGCCGAACTTGCCGCGGGCGGCTATTATCCCGAGCGACCGCTGCCGACGGTCTCCATCGACGGTAACTGGGGTTCGACCGATTTTACCTATCTGCGCGCAAGAGGCGAGGACGGGACCCCAGTGTATGCCAGCCTTGAAGATGCCATCCATGAGAAGAACGAATTCCGAACGGTGGAGCCAGGCTTTGTGTTCTTCTCGTACATCGACCGAATCAAGCAGGATGGGGTGACGATCTACATGATCGCCCCCGGAGTCTATATTCGCAACAAGGGCGTCAGCCCAATCGCCATACCGTACTTCCAAGGCCTTGCCTTCAGCCGCACGCCGGATCGCCCCTTCGCCTGGGTCATGAACCGCGCGCAGGCTCGCATCGCCCCTGGCTCCGACCAGCCCAAAACCGATCATTGGTTCAACCGTTACGATGTGGTCTGGATTTATGATGTGCAGCGTGTGGGAAGTTGGGATTGGTACATGGTGGGTCCAGGTTTGTGGATCGAACAGCGCCTGATCGCCAAGCTCGAGCCCGATCCAGTGCGACCCGCGGGGGTTGGGGCAGACCGCTGGATCTCGGTGAACCTGTACGAGCAAACGCTGGGCGTGTACGAAGATGGTCAACTTGTTTATGCCACGCTTGTATCCAGCGGCATCGGCGGCTGGTGGACCCAGCCAGGCGTTTTCCAGGTATACGACAAGCTAGAGGCCGACCCGATGATGGGGGCCTTCGAAGCTGACCGTTCCGACTTTTACTATCTCGAAGATGTGCCCTGGATCCTCTATTACGATGAAGAGCGCGCCTTGCACGGCGCATATTGGCACAACGGCTTTGGGTATCCACGTTCTCACGGTTGCGTAAACCTCTCCATGGCCGACTCACACTGGCTCTACGAATGGGCCGATAAGGGAACGTGGGTGTACGTCTTCGATCCCAGCGGGAAGACACCTACCGACGCCGAAGTCTATGGGCCTGGGGGCGTATAAGCCCCACCACGGCCCTGACATGTTTGTTACAGCCTCCTCCTATGGCGTACTAGCTTAGTGGTACCAAAGTACTCTGCTCAGTGATTCGGCCAGATTCTACAATGGTCTTGAGTAGACACCTGGTGTGCTTCATCAAGGGAGGAGATAAATTCCCTATGTATGCATCGAATGAACTGCTGTACCCTCCTCATGTGACTCTGCGATTACGAAACGCTCGTGGTGAAGCCTGGCAAGAGCTTGTCGACCGTGTTACATGCTTGCCGCAAGACACCCTCGAGCAACTGGCCTTTTCCCTGATGATGATTCGACTGGATGGATGCCTGCGTTGCGAAACGGATTCGTACCGCGCCATGCGCGGCTGCACGGCTTGTTCACGTCAGACGTTGCGGCGTTTCAAAGGCTCGGATCAGGAACTTCTCCATCGTTATGATGAAGCATTTGAGGAGGTGTACGCTCACCTTGGCGAGCAACCTGTGATCCACATCCTGGAAGAAGCGCCTTCAGCCAGGGCGGCGTAAGATACAGCCTTTATTTTCGCATGTGAACTCGGCGGACCTTCGCCGAGTTTTTTTATCCCTGAGAACTTCGCTTGTACAATTTGGGCGGAAGCCACCCCGATGGGCAGACGCGCGCCTTCAGCGTCCTGCATGGCATGGTCGCCTGGGGGTTCACCTACTACCTGCTGGTGAACCTTGGAGATGTCATGCAAGGTTACATGCCCAACTACTGGTTCTTGGGTGAGGGGTGGGTGGGGGATCTGTACCGCCTGGGTGCTGACGTGCTCAGCGTGAGCGCACTTGTCGGCATGTTGGCTCTGCTTGGAAGGCGCTACGTTTTCCGCGCACCTGAGCTTACCGCACGCGAGCGCACACCGCTTCACCCGAAAGCCCGCCGCGGCATTCGGCGTGATTCGGCCATTGTTGGTATTTTCATCCTGCTGCACGTGGGGGCGCGCTTCTTGGGACAGAGTTTCCATCTTGCGGCGGAGGGGACGGATCCTTGGCAGCCTTTCGCCTCAACCCTCGCGCCGCTCGGGGCGGGTTCGATGCGTCCGGCGACGCTCACTATTACGCAGCACGTGGCCTGGTGGTTTGCGCTCGGACTCATCCTGGCGTTTGTCCCCTATTTCCTCTATTCAAAACACCTCCACCTTTTTATGGCGCCAATCAGCTTCCTACTCCTCCCCGAGCGGCGCTCGATGGGTGCGCTCGACCCCCCGGATTTCGAAGATGAGAGCGTTGAGCAATTCGGCGCAGAGCGTTTGGAGCACCTATCCTGGAATGCACTCCTCGACGCTTACGCCTGCATCATGTGCAACCGCTGTCAGGACGCCTGCCCCGCCTACACCACCGGCAAGGTGCTTTCTCCAGCCGCGTTGGAGATCAACAAACGTTACTTCCTCAATCAGGAGGGCGGTCGGTTGGCCGCCGGCGAATCCAGCAGCCAGCCGCTGATGGCGTTCGCCATCCCGGAGGAGGCCATCTGGGCGTGCACGACTTGCGGCGCTTGCATCGAGATCTGCCCTGTCGGGAACGAGCCGATGCGGGATATCCTCGAGAACCGCCGCCATCTCGTGCTCATGGAAAACGCCTTCCCCAAGCAGCTTCAGACTGCCTTCCGTGGCATGGAGCGCACCGCCAATCCATGGAACATCCCACCCGAGGAGCGCCTGGTGTGGGCGGAAGGGCTCGAGGTACCCACGGTGGTTGAGAACCCCGCTCCAGAAATGCTATGGTGGGCGGGTTGCGCGCTGCACCCCGAGGAAATTTCGAGGGGCTTAGCGGGACTGGGGTGTCTAACGCGTTCATCATACCAATAAGGAGGGAAAGTCTTCACGGCGGTGCTACCTGTCTCAACAAGCAAGATCTTCCTGTCCTGGTGCCCTTCGGCCAGCAAGGCCATGATGAAGGACAGAAGCTCATTCATTGCGGGTTTTGATATCATCGTCATGTGGTCTAATAAATAGATTAGAATGATGGCAATGAAAGAACGAGGAGGAAGGTTGTATGACCGAGTATGATGTCATCGTCATTGGTGCTGGTCCGGGCGGGTATGTGTGTGCTATTCGTGCGGCTCAATTAGGGTTGAAGACCGCAGTTGTGGAGAAGGAGTTCCTGGGAGGTGTGTGTTTGAACATCGGCTGCATTCCTTCGAAGGCGCTTCTGAAGAACGCCGAAGTTGCGCATACCCTGCGTGAACGAGGCAAGGAATTCGGATTCGAGGTCAAGGGGCTGAAGCTCGATTTCAGCGCGGCCGTGAAGCGCAGCCGACGTGTCTCCGGACGTCTCACCAAGGGCGTCGGGTTCCTGATGAAGAAGAACAAGGTCGACGTGCACATGGGCGCCGCCGTTCTCAAGGACGCTCACACCCTTGGAGTGACCGGCGAGGATGGCTCGAAAAAGACATTGACGGCGAAGAACATTGTGATCGCCACCGGCGCGACACCTTTTGTGATCCCGGGCGTGGAGATCGACGGTGAGCACGTCGTCACATACCGTGAGGCAATCTTGCAGGAGAATCTACCCAGGTCGGTGATCATCGTCGGCGCGGGCGCCATCGGCCTGGAATTCGCAACAGTTTGGAGCGCCTATGGCGCGGAGGTCACGATCGTCGAGATGCTGCCGAACATCGCACCGCTTGAGGACGAGGAGGTCAGCGCGGAGCTGGCCAAAGCCTTCAAGCAGCGCGGCGTGAATGTGATGACCGACACCAAAGTGGAGGGCATTGAGACCCTCAAGGCCAAGGTGAAGGTCAAGGTGAGCGGATCAGATGGCGAGCAGACCCTGGACGCCGAACAGGCCCTGATGGCGATCGGCTTCAAGCCCAACAGCGCCGGATTGGGGCTTGAGGCAGCGGGCGTGAAGCTGAGCGAACGCGGCATGGTCGAGATCGATGAACGCATGGCGACTAATATTTCTGGGGTGTGGGCCATCGGAGACGTGACAGGTAAGCTGATGCTGGCGCATGTAGCTTCCACTATGGGAATCATATGCGCCGAGAACATCGCTGGCGCAGACACGATCACGTTGGATTACGAGATGATGCCGCGCGCCACGTACAGCCAGCCACAGGTGGCTTCCTTCGGCCTTACCGAAGCGCAAGCCAAGGAGCGCGGATTTGAGGTCAAGGTGGGGCGCTTCCCTTTCCAGGCCAACGGCAAGGCACTCGGTCTGGGGGATTATGCCGGCTGGGTGAAACTGGTTACCGACGCCAAGTACGGCGAGATCCTCGGCGCGCACATGATCGGACCCGAGGTGACGGAGTTGCTGCCGGAGCTCACGCTGGCGCAGATGATGGAGCTCACACCAGCTGAGATCGCACGTAATGTGCATGCCCATCCAACGTTGAGCGAGGTGCTCAT
This sequence comes from uncultured Anaerolineaceae bacterium, assembly GCA_964385305.1. Classification (GTDB taxonomy): domain Bacteria; phylum Chloroflexota; class Anaerolineae; order Anaerolineales; family E44-bin32; genus CAYLOP01. The sequence continues at coordinate 40,080 of CAYLOP010000014.1, forward strand.
GGAAGCCGCCCATGACGTGGAAGGGCACGTTATTAATATGTGATCGCTTATGAAAATGTAAACGATTACGTCGCGCAGTTTTCTGCGCGACGGTGTTATTAAAACTGACTGGGGTTCGTTGCACAGTTTGAGCATGTACAAGCCTCGTTATGTAGAAACTGAAAGGGTTTATTCCACAACCAGGTTGATTTTAGCTGTTAGGAGCAGCTGAAAAGCGAACCGATTTTCGCTTCAAAGGTGAACTCCGAAA
>CAYLOP010000015.1:0-39632 GCA_964385305.1 uncultured Anaerolineaceae bacterium
GTCGAGTTCTTGGTGAGCAGGAGCGATTGCAGAGGGATCTTTGAGCGGTCTGATGTGGATGTGCGTGAGAAGGAAGGCTTACCAGCTCGGGCAGGTCCGTTGTGGGGAGATTTGCCCGAAGGAGATTTGGTAATCCAGGAATATGACCTTCGCTACTTTGTTGATGTCGTGAAGGGACATAAGACGGGCTTCTACCTGGATCAACGCGAAAATCGAAGGTTCGCGCAATCATTCATCCGTGGTGGCGAGATCCTGAATTGCTTCGCCTACACAGGGGGATTCACGGTAGCAGCGTTATCCGCTGGTGCATCATTTGTGTTATCCATTGATTCATCCTCTGCAGCTTTGGAATTAGCCGAAGCGAACGTTCGCCTGAACGGGCTTCCGCCTGAAAATTGTGAGTGGCTTGAGGGCGATGTGTTTGTGGAATTACGCAAACTGCGTGATCGCCGGCGTTCCTTTGATGTTGTGATTCTCGATCCGCCACGTTTCGCACAAACGAACTCACAGGTGCAACGTGCGGCGCGCGGATATAAGGATATTAACCTTCTGGCATTTAAGTTGCTCAAGCCAGGGGGACATCTTATTACATTCTCCTGTTCTGGCGCGGTCGGTGCGGAGTTCTTTCAGAAAATTGTCGCCGATGCTGCACTTGATGCCGAAGTCGACGCGACGGTGCTCGCTTGGCTCGGACAACCGCCGGATCACCCTGTTCGCCTCTCGTTCCCCGAAGGAAAATACCTCAAAGGTTTGGTCTGTCAGGTGGATTTCTAGTCCTCTCTTTGATTCCAAGCCGTGACCCAATACGTAAAGGTCGTGTGGGTAAGAGGAGAGCCGTGCGAATGCGGGGTCATTTTCCATTCTGGAAATCATAAAAAGAATGGCGCGTCGGTTGGGAAGTTGACGCGCCATCCTGAATCTGGCTTCCGGTTTATTCGTTCGAGGAATGGGACTATGTGCTTTTTAGCTTCGCTTTCATGGAGATGCGGAGGGCGAGGCGGTATAGTGTCTTCATCCAATCGGCGTTTTCGTCTTCACCACTTTTTTCGAATCGATCAGCTGTCGCCATCAGGGTATTCAAGAACTGCTCGTCGATGAGATCTGGTGATTTTTCCAGCAAGGTTTGAGCCTGGCTTTCATCTTTCATACCGAGCAACTGCTGGGCGAGCTGAAGGCTCGGGGGCAGGGTTTGCTGTATCATCGCCTGAATGCGATCCCGGATCATTTCCAGGCGTGTAAGTGTTTCATCTTGCCCTCGCTCCTTGGTCGCGCGGATGTTGGCTTCGAGAATACCGAGGAAAAGCTCATCCACCATCGGAAGCGCGGACTGGAGGGCAGTATCGAGATCTTCCGCCTCGACCAGTGATTTAAGCAGTGCCGCGGCCTGTGCAGCCCGGGCTTCTTGTACTTTATCAATCTGCTCTGTGACCTCTAAAATCCGCTGTCGTAAATCTTGCAGACGCTCCTTGCTCTCTCCCTCTTCTTTGTCGATTCGCTCCGTGAGATCTTGGAAGAACGTATAGTCAAGTGCGGGCCTGGTAAGGTTCACCAGCGCTACGACGCGCTCCTTGTTGGGAGCTTTGATCAATAGATCAAGGATTTTTTCCCGTGTCAGACCTTCGCCGGCTTCTTTAAGACTCTCGGCAGCCGCTTGCAGCTCTGCCTCCTGCATTTTGAGCCGTTTGCCAAAAGAACTCAAATCGAGAGCTTGCTCAAGACGGATGCTTGCAGCTTGTTGCGCTCTTGGATCATTAGTGACTTGTAGTGTGAGACTCGCGAGTTGGAAAAAGCTCGAGTCCAGTCCTTCGTCGTTGCTTGCAACGAACGCTTCAAGTTCTTCTTCAGGTGTACGGAGGAGATCCTCAAATAGTCTCATTTTCGCTCGCTGCGCTTCGATCTCTTCTTTCGTTACACCGTCAGCTTCCAAGATGCGTTCGACCATACCTTGAAGTGTGAGAACGGCTTTGGGTTGGAGAAGATACGCTTTTCGTTGCTCGGGTTGGAGATAGCTCATGATCTGGTTGATCAGCTGCCCAAGTATCCGTTCCTGTTCATTTTTTGCGATGCCGAGTTCTACAGGTATATAGGTGAGTAGCAACTCATGTTCTGGGTCGTGGTAAACCAGAGGTGAGGCGAGCTGACCTTCAAAACCACACACAGCGCACTGTGTGCGGTTGAGGTTACCGGATAAGAGGCGTGCTTTCGCACTTGGATCCCGCCCCACGTCAATCAATTGCTCGATCGACGCTTGAATAGGCGATTGGCAGTTTGGACATTTTATTTGTGTATGGGATTGAACCATGTTTACCTTGTCTCTTCCTAAGCTGTCTTTGATCAAGAGCGGGGCAACGAGAAGCAAATTCGTGCGCCTTCGGTACGGCTATCATCGACCCAGATGTTGCCATTGTGCGCTTCTACAACAGCTTTGGCTAAAAAAAGTCCCAAACCAGCGCCTTTCGTCCTGCGGGATGCTTCGTTGGAACGGTAGAAAAGGTCGAAGACACGCGGGACATCTTCGACAGCAATGCCAGGTCCCTCATCGATCACGCAGAGGACAATATCATTCTTTCGAGCCTGGCCTCGGATCGTCACATGCCCGCCGTCCGGAGAATATTTTACTGCGTTTGAAAGGAGATTGGATAAGACTTGGGTTAGGCGTTGTTCATCACCAATGATGAGGGGGAAATCCGCAGGGAATTCGACTTCGAACGAGTGTTTGGAAGTTTGTGTCTCAAATCGTTTTGCGAGTTGCTCGGATAAGCGATCGAGGGCGACCTCCGAAAGGTTGAGCTCTAATGCGCCTGCAGCCAACCGTGAGGCATCTAAGAGATCATCGATCAAACTGGTAAGGCGGTCGGATTCCTCCTCTATGACAGCGAGGCTATCACGAACAGTGTTCGGATCCCAGCGGGCATCTTCACGGCGCAGTGTGCCCACATAGCCCTTGATGAGAGCGACGGGTGTACGCAATTCATGGCTGATGATGGAGATAAAAGTGTTCTTTATCTCCTCCGCCTCACGGAATTTGGTGATATCGCGAACATTCGCGACGATGCTCAGCAATTGCCCGTCTGGCGACAAGGTTGGGGCATAGCGAATCCCCACGCTAAGTGCACCGCCGTTTTTCGTGATCAAATCGCCTTCCTCATATAGTCGAGCCTGGGCATTGAGTGGCCAACCGCCCGCTTCTGCCTCAGCGAGCGTTAGCCCTGGTTCACGCTGCAGCCAACGGATGATTGATCCAATGGGTTTTCCGAGCACCTCTTCTTGCGTGTAGCCAGTCAATCGAGAACAGGCGCGGTTAAAGCGGGTAAAACACAGGCTTGGATCCAGGATGAAGATGCCGTCGGCTGCCGATTCAAGGATGGAATCGGTATGTTGTTTCTGTTGGGCGATTTGCGTATAGAGCTGAGCATTGTGCGTTGCTATCGCCGCTTGTGAGGCGAAAGCTTGCAGGAGCCGCCGATCTTCTGTCGAAAACAGCCCTCGATACGACCGGAAAACAAAGATCACGCCCACCACTTCACCATGCGCGATCATGGGCAGCCCCACCCCCGTGAGCAGTCCGACCGATGCTGATCTCGTTATGCGCTGCAACCGTCGGTTGATCTCCGGGACGGCGAATCGAGCGGGGTCGCCGTGATCGGGGATATCCTCGAGGATGGGATCGAGGTTTTTTAGAAAAGCGGGGTTGATTCCATACGAAGATCCGATTTTCCATCCCCCACCTTTCTCACGCAGAGCGATCAGACCCGCATGGCCAGCAAGAAGCTCGGCGGAGAGGCGCACAATACGCGTCAGGACGGTCTCGAGATCCAGCTCTTCTGTAAGCGTGCGGGAGATCTCAAGCATGTAGTCGCGCTGGCGAATGCGAAAGTCTGGAAGCATCGTTTTAGCCCCGCCTTGCCCTCTCAGCTTCTGTGATGACATCCTCGATGATCTTCAGGGATTCGTCGACCAAATTGCGCGGGATGTTGAGCGCGGGTGAAAAGCGGATGGTACTCTCGCCGCAACCCATGGTCAATAAGCCTCGTTTGAAAGCATTCTCGACGATCCGTTCGCACAGTTCGGATGCGGGTTCGCGAGTATCTCGGTCTTTCACAAACTCCACGCCAATCATGAGCCCTTTGCCGCGTACATCGCCGATGGTTGGATGGCGGGCTTGTATCTCCGCCAAAGCATCGAGCATGTATTCGCCCATTTCGGCAGCATTCTTCATCATTCCATTGCCGATTAGACGAAGCGTCGCCAAGCCTGCGCTACATGAGAGGGGATTACCCCCATAGGTATTACCGTGAGCACCGGTTTCCCAATCCATCACACTTTCACGCGCTAGAATCCCGCCCAGCGGCAGGCCTGAAGCGATCCCTTTAGCTGTGCAGATGATGTCGGGCTCTGTGTTCCAATGTTCGATTGCCCACCATTTCCCGGTGCGGCCTACGCCGGATTGAACCTCATCTGCTATCAGTAGTATGCCATACTTATCACATAAGCTCCGTAAAGCTGGGAAGAAACCTTCTGGGGGGACCACATAGCCGCCTTCACCCTGGATCGGTTCGACGATGATCGCTGCACACTCATCAGGCGGCACCAAATGATTCAAGACGACATCTTCGATATACTGCACGACGGTTTCGCCATAATCCGTATGTGTTGGGACCAATGTAGGGCGGTAGGGATTGGGGTACGGCACGTGTGTTACCCCGTTCATGAGCGGTAGGAACTTACGGCGGTATTTCGTCTTACTAGCCGTCACGGACAGCGCGCCTGCTGTGCGACCATGAAACGCACCGTAGAAAGCAATAATCTGTTGCCGACCGCTATGATATTTTGCAAGTTTTAAAGCTGCTTCTACAGACTCTGCGCCTGAATTGCAAAGAAATACCCTTGCTGGCTCGCGGAATGGTGCGGTGGATGCAAGTTTTTCCGAGAATTCAATCCAGACGGGGTGGTAGTAGTCGGATGAGATATGAAGGAATCGATCTGCTTGATCCTTGATCGCACCGACGACCTTTGGATGGCTGTGTCCTGTAGAACATACTGCGATACCAGATACGAGATCAATATAGCGATGTCCATCAACATCCCAAACCTCAGATCCGACGCCGTGATCCATCACAAATTGGTAGGCGCGTGGATAGGACTTTGAGATCACGGCAAGATCACGTTCAAGATACGTCCTTGCCTTAACACCAGGTACGGAAAACATTGCCATATATTTAAAGACCTCCTGAGGCAACAGTTGTGCAAAGTGATGTGTTTTTATGCCTGAACCTCTCCACCTTTTAGAGTAACCGTATCCCTAACGTACGAAACCCCTTTGTGGGGGAGAGAGCATGCGTATCAGGCAATGTGGAATTATATCATTGTGACTTTGCCCGTGGGTTGTTCCGTTGTATAAAATAGATAATGCCGGAACCGGTAAGGGAAATTAGACCGGTCTACGAAGGAGAGAGCGAGTCATGGATGAGCGTCCCTGGTTAAAACACTATGATGAGGGTGTGCCCCACAGTATCGATTACCCTCCAGTGCCACTCTTCCATTTCTTAGAAGAGTCGGCCCGCAAATTCCCAGACCGACCGTGTACGATTTTCAAGGGAGCAACGCTCACCTATGCCCAAATGGACGAGCTGACAGATCGATTGGCAGCGGGTCTGGCCAAATTAGGGGTGGGTAAGGGAACACCGGTGGGGGTGTTCATGCCCAATATCCCGCAGTTCATCCTCGCCTTCTACGCGATTCTCAAGGCCGGTGGGACTGTTGTGGCATTCAATCCACTCTACAAGTCGAGAGAGATTGAGCACCAGCTTAATGACTCCGGACTTGAGATCATGATCGTAATGAGCAGCTTCTATCGAACTCTCAAGGAAGTGCAGCCGAAGACAAGCTTGAAGACGATCATCGTAACCAACATCAAAGAAGCGCTTCCAGGCCTTCTGAAATTCCTGTTTACCCTAACCCAGGAGAAAAAGGGCGGTCATCGTGTGGAACTGGCGGAGGGGGATCTATGGCTACAAGATGTGCTTGCGGGGTCAAGCCCTGAGGAAAGGCCCAAGGTGGATATTGGACCGGAGGACAGCGCCATCTTCCAGTACAGCGGCGGCACAACCGGCCTGTCGAAGGCAGCCATCGCCTTGCATCGAAACATGGTGGCGAACACCATGCAGATCCAAAGTTTTATGCCAGACATTAAGCCGGGTAACGAAATCGTTCTCATGGCCATACCCATGTTTCATGTGTACGGATTGGTGGCCGGCATGAGCTTTGGGATTGCTGCAAGCGCTTCGCTCGTGTTGGTTGTGAATCCTCGTGACATGGATGACGTACTCGGCTCGATTGCAAAATATCGGCCGACGATCTACCCCGGCGTGCCCGCCATGTACAACGCGATTAACAATCATCCTAAGGTACTGGCGGGGAAGGTCGATGTTAGCTCGATCCGGGGCTGCATTTCCGGTTCTGCGCCGCTCATGAAGGAGACCAAATCGGCGTTTGAAAGTCTCACCGGAGGCAAGCTGGTAGAGGGCTATGGTCTCTCGGAGGCACCGACAGCAACGCATTGCAATCCGCTTTATGGGATGAACAAGGAAGGTTCGATCGGCGTCCCGTTGCCGGACGTCGAAGCTCGCATCATCTCCCTGGATGACGAGGTGACCGTACTTGGAACAGGTGATGTGGGCGAGCTTGTGATCAAGGGACCGCAAGTCATGAAGGGCTATCACAACATGCCCACCGAGACTGCCAATGCCCTACGGGATGGATGGTTGTATACCGGGGATATTGCACGTGTCGATGAGGATGGTTATTACTTCATCGTCGATCGCAAGAAGGAACTGATCAAACCTAGCGGCTACCAAGTGTGGCCGCGGGAGGTAGAAGAGGTCATTGCAGAGAATCCCAAGGTGCTTGAAGTGGGGGTGGCCGGAATCCCAGATGCGTATCGCGGTGAAACCGTAAAAGCTTGGGTTGTCCTCAAGCCTGGGCAAGACGCCACAGTCGAAGACATTCGAACTTGGTGCAAGGAGCGATTAGCGCCCTTCAAAGTACCGACCCATGTTGAGTTTCGTGATGAGCTTCCCAAGACCACCGTCGGTAAAATCCTGCGTCGTGAGCTTGTTCGCCAGGATCGGGAGAAAGCTCAAGAATAACTTCTGGCAGCTGAATGACCTTTGGCCATGATATGCCCAAGGTGGTAAAGCTGGAAGGAGATCACGCTCGAACAAAAAGCCCTGCTCGATGCGGAGCAGGGCTTTTGTTGTCGCCATTTTGATTGGTTTTATGCAGGGGCTTTAACGGGGATAGGCGTGCCGCTATTTTTGGGCTGGACAGGATGGTCGAAGATGCGTTCGAATTCGCTTCGATCAATCGTCTCAACTTCGATGAGGCGTTCTGCGATGGCGTCAAGTTGGGGGCGATACTCGGCGAGAATGCTGAGCGCCCGCTTGTAGGCATCTTGCACCAATTGGTGAACTTCAATATCGATTTTTTCTGCAACACTTTCAGAGTAATCACGCTGCTCGCCGATCTCACGCCCCAGGAAAATGAGCTCTTCCTTCTGACCATAAACCATGGGTCCGAGCACTTCACTCATCCCCATGCGTGTAACCATCGAGCGGGCTAGTTTGGTCACACGTTCCAGGTCGTTGGATGCGCCAGAGGTGATATCGTTGAAAACGATCTCCTCAGCAGCCCGGCCGCCCAACATGAAGGCCATATCAGCCAACATTTTGTTGCGAGAGATGAGCGTCCGGTCTTCCTCGGGTAGGGCAAGCGTGAAGCCTCCCATCATGCCTCTGGCGATAATGCTTACCTTGTAGACCGGGTCGGCTTCGGGTATGACATGCCCGACAACGGCGTGACCCGCCTCATGGTACGCAACAATGTGCTTTTCCTCTTCGCTGATGATGCGGCTCTTTCGCTCAGGACCGGCGATCACACGCTCGATCGATTCTTCGAATTCGTCCTGTCCTATCGTGCGCTTATCGCGGCGCGCTGCAAGAATTGCAGCTTCGTTGACCAAGTTCTCCAGGTCGGAGCCCACAAAGCCAGGTGTGGACTTCGCAATTATTGAGAGGTCCACTTCAGGCTCGAGGGGCTTACCCTTTACGTGAACCTTGAGAATGGCCTCTCGGCCGCGCATATCCGGTCGATCGAGGACGACACGCCGATCGAAGCGACCGGGACGCAGCAGTGCAGGATCGAGGATGTCAGGACGGTTTGTGGCCGCCATGATGATGACATTCGTATCAGTATCGAAGCCATCCATCTCGACGAGCATTTGGTTGAGTGTTTGTTCACGCTCATCGTGGCTTCCACCGAGACCTGCGCCGCGTTGACGTCCGACGGCGTCGATCTCGTCCACGAAGACAATGCAAGGTGAGTGTCGCTTTGCTTGTTCGAAAAGGTCACGCACGCGACTCGCACCAACACCGACAAACATCTCGACAAATTCGGATCCTGAAATCGAGAAGAATGGCACACCGGCTTCACCAGAAACCGCTTTCGCCATTAAGGTTTTGCCAGTGCCGGGCGCCCCGATGAGCAATACGCCCTTCGGAATGCGAGCGCCGAGCGTAATGAATTTCTCGGGCTCTTTGAGGAATTCAACGATCTCTTGAAGCTCCTCCTTGGCCTCCTCCACCCCGGCGACGTCTTCAAACGTGACCGTTGGTTGATCGCCTGTAAACATGCGTGCGCGGCTTTTTCCAAACGAGAGAGCCTGGTTATTCGTCCCTTGCGCTTGCCGCAGCATGAGCCAGATGAGGCCGACGACGAGCATCGCAGGGAGGATGTAGGTAACCAAGCTGATGACTGTATTCCAATCGCTAGGTTCTTTGATCTCGATTTCGACTTGGGATGTCGTAAGGTCATCTGTCGTTACACCAAGATCTATCAATTGCTCGACGAGCGTTTTTGTGGGTTCCTTTCGGGAGTAAGCCGTTTCACCACTCTCTCCGAGAATCACTTCCAAGGAATTATCGTCAACAACGATGCGTGAAATCTCTTGTGCCTGGATCTTCTCAGCGACAACGCTAAAGGGAAGAAGCTGTGGCTGACCCGTTCCCGAACGAAACTGGAACACCAACACAATAACGATCATGATCAATACTAGGAGAACCAGCGAGTTTCTTCCTCGCGGTGAATTCACAAGAACCTCCCCTTTGTTGCTTTACCCATCCCGTTAAGGACGTTTGATTGAATTATAACATCTTACCCGGACTCTGCGCCTAGTCCTATGGGTTACCATGCATTCAACGGACACGCGGGGTAGCGCAGGCAGACCCACAGCCAAAGCGGTATCAGACCACTGACAGCGATGAATGCCAGTAAACCGAGCGCTACTGCAAGCCAGTCGATATGCGTTGCAGAAATTGAGGGTTCTGGAAGCGGGGGGTATGGCTCTTGGTCTGAGATTGGCTGGGGTTGTTCTGGGGCCCTTGTCGTGCGCTTAACGCTCTCGTCGAGGAAGGACTTCAGGACTCGTCCAAACTGGTCTGCTGTTCGATAACGGGCTGAGGGTTCCTTGGATAAGACCTTTTGAATGATCTGATCCAGGGTGTCTGGGACTTCGGGGTTTAATGGTTGCAAGGAAGGCGGTGACGCGGTCTGATGGAGCAGGGCGAGCGTTGCGAAGTCTTTCCCATCGAACGGTGGTTTGCCGGCAAGCATCTCAAAGAATGTGACACCAAGTGCGTATACGTCGGAAGCCGGTGAGGGGGGCTTACCAGCCGCTTGTTCGGGTGAGAAGTAAAAAGGACTTCCCCAGACTGTTACTGCCTGTTCGTCAGCTTGGATCAATGCCAGGGCGCGAGCGATCCCAAAATCGGTGATCTTGACTCTCCCGTCAACGCTCACAAGGATATTCTGTGGCTTAATATCGCAGTGGACGAGACCGGCTCGATGAGCGTAGCCGATACCTGAACATGCCTGGGTCATGATCTCAAGCGCCTCTGCAACCGGCAGGACGCCGCGCCGTTCAAGCAGCTTCTTTAGATCTGTCCCGGGGACATATTCCATGATGATATAATAACGACCTGCGTCGTGGCCGAAATCGAAGATAGTCACGATATTAGGGTGGACGAGATTTGCGGCCGATCGTGCTTCCTGAAGAAAACGGGCTTGGAACGAAGGATCTTCGATTAGGGAATCTCTCAACAGTTTAATGGCAACCTCGCGCTGCAGGTTCAGGTCGCGCGCGTGATAGATGTCTGCCATGCCACCTGTGCCAATGTGATCGAGAATTTGATAGCGATCAGAAAGGATATAGTCGTCCGGGATTTCCACGTCTCCTCCGGAAGGGATTCTAATCGCTGGTCAAGATCTGGGCAATCTGTCCGTTGGTATTCGAGATATAATGGATTTGAGGAAGTGCAATGCGTAATGCATGGTTGATCTACAACCCTGCAGCCGGGAGGTTCCCTGCCGGTCCATTTCTCGCGCAAGCGGTTCGTGTATTGGGCGATGCGGGCTGGAAGATCGAGCTTGTTGAGGGGGAAGGGAGCGAGGCGATACCGCGTTTAGCTGCGGAGGCTGCGCTCGCCGGATGTCATGCTGTTTTTGTTGCAGGTGGGGATGGCACAGTTGGGCAAGTGGCATCCGTTTTGGCGGGTACGGAAACCGCCCTTGGTGTTTTACCGTCTGGCACGGCCAATGTCTGGGCACAAGAATTGGGCCTACCGCGCTTAGATTGGATCCATCTCAACGCACTTGAACAAGCAGCCAAGCGACTCGCGATGGGGCGTGTGCGTTTGGTGGATTTGGGTCTGTGTAATGGGCATGCCTTTCTGCTATGGGCAGGCCTTGGATTAGATGCCAATATTGTTAACAGCATTGAACCTCGCGAGCGATGGGAAAAGGTGTTCTCGATCGCCCATTATGCGACATTGGCGCTGTGGAATAGCATCGGATGGGATGGGATTGAGATCCGTGCACAAGCCGAAGGCCAGACCTGGTCGGGCCGATATCTTGTTGCAGTTGCATGCAATATCCCTGCCTATGCGGGTGGGCTCTTTGATTTAGCACCAGGAGCGAAGGTTGATGATGGATTGTTGGACTTCTGGTTGATCGGCGGACAATCTGTCCGGGATGTCGTTATACGCGTCGTCCAGATTTTTCGGGGCACACACGTGGATGCGCCTGGTGTTGTGCATTTCTGTGCGAAGAAGGCCACCTTTGAGACAGAAGACTCCCTGATGATGCAATTTGATGGCGAGCCCTTCACGGTTGAATCACCTGCTCGATTTCACGTCGAACGACGTGTCCTACGCGTACTGGTTCCGGCAGATGGTGGTCCGAGACTCTTCTTGCCGTATGGCAAGAAAAGCAGGCTTGAAGAAGAAACAGATTCAACTTCGATCAATTACTGAGTACCTCCTGCATTGACCGGTGCAAACCCCTGGATCGGCTGAACGAACGGATGAATGAGTTTCCTAGTTTGTCAGGATTCCGTGAGAAAGTGTCTTGCGCGTTGATTGCGGGCGGGATAACGCTTGGGATTGGATTGGCAGCTCTGTTACTCACGTTTGGTTTCCTGACTCGCGCATCGAACTTAGCGAATCCTGGTCCGACCCCATTTATCACCATTGTGGGCGAATATGATAGATCACGCACCTCACCGACCGAGGTGGAAGGACCTGCACCCCCCACACAGGAAACATCGCCAACCACGCCTCCTCTGCCACACGAGATCTTTCAGGTCGGTCAATTGGTTGCAGTATTTGGGACGGGCGGGGATAGTCTTCGTCTTCGAACAGAGCCTGGTCTTTCGAGTACGATTGGTTTTTTGGTTGTAGAGCATGAGGTATTCGAAGTCCGAGGGGGTCCGGAAGAAGAGGACGACTATACATGGTGGTATCTCGTCAACCCATATGATCCCACAAAGTCGGGTTGGGCGGTAGCCAATTACCTGAGAGCGATCGAAAATCCATAAGTTGCCACATCCACCAAGTCGCGATATAGTGTTGACGCGAATGGTTAGGAGAAGCATGGAACCAACGCCTAAGAACATCGCGGTTTCACGGTCGAAAGGGTTGTTGATTATTGATTGGAAGGATAACCATCATAGCGAGTATCCACTAAAAGGCTTAAGGATCGCTTGCCCATGTGTTGCATGTCGGGGAGGACACTCCAAGATGGGTGGGGCGGGTACGCCCGCTATGCTCGAAGGAGAAATCGAGCCTGGAGCCAGCGCGGAACTTGAGGGCTTGGAGATCGTTGGCAATTATGGTTTGCAAATCGTATGGAAGGATGGACATAGTCACGGTATTTATACCTGGGGATATTTACGGCAGTTATGTCCGTGCGATACATAAACTTGGAGATAGATCAGGTGAGCCAGCCCTTAGATGATTTACTTTCGCTCGCTGAACGTTCTTATGTACGGATGGAGGCAGAGCATCTCATTGATGAGTGCTTAGAACGAGGGGACCCCACGCCGTTTAATGATCTTTTGGAGGAATTGGTTCTAGCAGGGGCCTCCTCCTTGGTTGTGCTGCGGGAAGTGCTGCAAGCGATTCGATCGGTGAAATCCAACCTTAGCCATTCGGGGCTCGGTGTACGCCAGGATCTTATGGATGCTCTGGCTGAATTTGGCGTGCACCTCCCTCAACTGCTATCCGCGGATGCACCGGAATCTTTCCGAAAGATTTGTAGCCAGGATCTACACCGTGAAGTGAAGGAGAAAGCTGGCTACCTAGAAGAAGCTGATGAGAGGTTGCTGCAGGATATCTGTGGGGAAGCCAGTGATCGAGTAACGACAGTTGCTCGTAAGATGGTCTTACTCACTCGTCTGGAGGAATCGGTCGTGGATTGGATGGAGGGGATGGTCTATGAAACGGCTCATACCGCTCCCCGTCCGAAGTGGCTCATGCAACAGCCACCAGATCAATAGATCTGCCATTCACGCGAACGATAAAGCCCTGCCTCCCTCGAGGCAGGGCTACTTGTTTTAGCGATAGGAAGGTGTTTAGAGATAGTCTTTGAGATTATGTTCCACGGCGTACGCGGCGGCTTCTGCCCGATTCCGAACGCTGAGTTTGGATAGAATGCTGCTCACATAGTTACGGACTGTACCCTCTCCAAGGTAGAGCATCTCGGCGATTTGACGGTTTGTGCGACCTTCGGACACGAGCTGCAGTACATGCATCTCCTGTTGCGTGAGCTCAGCGAAGGCAGATGCCTCCTCCTCGCGTGCCGCTTTCCGCACCTCTTGGAATACACGCTGGGTGACGGCAGGGTCGAGGAGCGCTTCGCCCCGTGCTACGGCTTCAATAGCCTGGACGAGGCCATCACCCCCGATCTGCTTGAGGACATAACCGGCAGCGCCTGCCCGGATTGCTGAGAAGAGCATTTCATCCTCAGCGTAGGACGTGAGCATGATCACGCGAGTATCCGGGTAGGAGTCGGTTATTTCTTGGCATGCCTCAATTCCCGATCCACCCTTGAGCCGGATGTCCATTACAACGACATCTGGTTTGTAGGCCTCGGTTTTTTCGATAGCTTCTTTTGCCGTTGTGGCCTCGGACACAACCTCAAAGTCCGGATGTTTTTCAAGCAGCGCACGCAGTCCAAGTCGTACTACTTCATGGTCGTCAACAAGAAGAATTCTTCGTCGTGTCACGTATCAAGCCTCACCTTCCATTGTTTTCATTCTAACCTAGCATAGCCCGACCGACAAGATGCGGCACTGTGTGCCGCACCTATGCTCCTCGTGCGATAACCCCCAAACTACATGAAGGGGCTGAATGGTTGATGTTGCCTAACTTCTTGTGGGCTTATGCTTTTAACGGAAGGACGATTTATGTCTGCCCAGGTTTCCCTTCAAGCCACCATTCGCTGGATACTTTGCTGATCTAATCAGCCGTCATGATTTATGCTGCAGTCGTCTGTAATCCACAAATCGATAGCCTACACCGCGTTCCGTGAGGATATATTTTGGAGATGCTGGATCTTCTTCAATTTTCTTCCGAAGATAGTTAATATAAAGACGAAGGTAATGTGTTTCATCGCGGTATTCATAGCCCCAGACCTTGGCCAGAAGTTGTTCATGCGGCACAACCCAACCTGCATTTTGGACCAAATGGTAGAGCAGTCGGTATTCAGTGGGGCGTAGTTTGACCAATTCACCTTCTACCCATACTTCTCGTCGATCGAAGTCAAGCCTGAGGCGTTCATCGATTTCTATGACTTCATGGGTGGCAATACTTGGCATTTCTGTACGCCGTAGGACGGCACGTACTCGGCTAACGAGTTCTCGAGGGCTAAAAGGTTTGGTTATGTAATCATCTGCACCTAGCTCCAACCCTCGAACACGGTCATCTTCCTCGCCCTTCGCCGTGAGCATGATAACGGGAACAGTAGAGATCTCACGAATAAGACGAAGGGTTTCAAAACCATCCAGATCGGGCATCATGATATCAAGTAGCACAAGATTGGGCATCTGGTCTCGAAGCTGCTCGAGTGCTTTCGACCCGGAGGGCGCTTCGGAGACCTCAAAACCATCATGTTCAAGATTCATACGGATAACATGGATCATGCGCGGTTCATCATCCACAACCAAGATCCGGCGTCGTGGTGAAGCAGTTGCCATCTTATTCCCTCACAAAACCAATGAGGTCCTCTTCTTCTCTACTTGGTAAGATCTCGATGAAATTTACTCGGTGCATCGGCCAGATCACGGTCACGACGGTCTCAGCGATGTAGGGGAGTTCTTTCTCATCGCGTCGGCGAGGGTTATTTACCGTGATGCTCGTGTCTGTAGGGGTTGGTACATCCTCGACTTCACCGAGGACCGGGTCTTCCCCTGACAAGTGGAGTAATATAGTGATTGGCATGTCTCTCCTCAGTTCCGTTGTCGGGATATGATTTGCAGTCGCATTCGGCCAAGCTGGATGATATCGCCGTGTTGGACGACTTTTTCTTCGAGGGATTTCAGTCGTTCCCCATTAATGATTGTTCCATTCGCACTGTCGAGATCAATCACGTAGACACTATCGGGTTGGATCCGCATCTCGGCGTGTAGACGGGAGACACCATGATCATAGGCCTCGTACATTGCGAGATCAACATCCGGGATCACAGCTTGGCCTTTGTTTGAACGTCCGATGGTGTAATTGGTCCTACCCACCAGGGAGACCACATCGCCGGAATCGACGATGCGCAGACCGAAGATCGCGCCAGACCGTAAATCTGGTCCATCTGTTGGCGTGGGTTTGGTTTTATCAGCCACTTCCATGCTCTCAAGTTCAGCGATGGTCATTGTCGGCATGGGAGTCACATGCACCAAACGTGTGCCACACTCGCTGCAATATAGGGTTCCTACAAAATGTTGACTCTTACACGAGGGGCACTCAATCATTGTTATTCTTCCTAGGTGGGGGGAGCATTAAAGCCCTCGTTCCGTACTTTAAAACCTTTTCTCCCATGCTGGAAATGCGTTGCGTACGGGAGAGTCGCGCAGCTTCATTGAGTGCGGTTTTGGCTAAATCTCTCTCGCCAGAAGCGATGAGATGCATTGCTAGGTTTTCCAATCGACGCGCAGCTTGTGAGGATTGTCCAAGCTCGGATTCATGTCGCGCCATCTCTTGCATGCGATACAGCGCAATGAGATTTAGAGCAGAGACAATCGCCTCGGGCGGGGGATCGGCATCTGGCTCTTCACTGACAGGGATCTGGATCTCAATTGGTAGATTCGCGCTTACAGAGTTCGATCGAAGGATATCGCCGTTGATATTGAAATTTGCCAAACGCAGCGTTTCAATCTCACCTACCGGATGAATGACGACCTCTAGGATCAAGCTGATATCCGATTCATGCGATAAATTTCCTAAAGTTAGAGGCAGTCGATCACCAAGCGGCATCGGTTCCGGCTTAATGCGGAAGGCGGATCGCAAATCGACTTGTTGCCCCAAGCTGCCGTCTATACGGACACGGCTGGCGATCATGTGGCTGAGCGAGGTGTAGATCCCTTGCAGAAGATCATGAATCGCACGAGGAGAATTCAGGAAGATGACGTTGCCGCCCGTGCGACTAGCAAGATCGTCAAGCAAGCGGTCGCTCCATTCAGAGCCAATCCCAATGCAGTTGATGGTAATTCCATTCATAGAGGCCTGATCAGCCAATGTGATGCAGATATCCTCATCTCCGTACGTTCGGCCGTCTGTAAACAGGACAATTTGATTGACGCCCTCACGGCTGAAGTTCTGATGCAATGTGGCTAGCCCAGTTTCCAAACCCTGTCCGATTTCCGTCCCACCGCCCGCTTGAAGCAGGCTGAGTCTGGCTCTGGCAGATTTAAAATCCTTTGCCTGCTCTGGTGAAAGGATCACTTCTGCCCGATCGCTGAAACTAATAATGGAGACCGTGTCGCTTTTATCGAGGTTTTTCAGGATGGACAGAGTTGCCGCGCGGATCTGGTCCAGACGTTGACCGCGCATGGAGGTGGAGTGGTCGATTAGTATGGCCATATTGATGGGCGGGCGAGTGTCTGGGAGAAATTCGGCAGGTTTAATATTGATGAGAATGTAGTGAACCTGAGGCTCGTCAAGGCGAACTAGGTTTTTCCGGCTATTAAGGACCAAGCATTGAAACGAGGCGGTGGTGGCTTTAACACTCTCATCTTCGGTCAATTCTTCATCATAGGCCTTGCGTCTTTCAGGGTCGGTAAGAATTTCGTAGGCATGCGTGGCTTCGAGAAAAAGTTCGGTATCTCCCGGTGCAACATTCTTGTCGGGGTGGAGATGTAGTGCAGCCTCACGGTAAGCGTGGCGCAACTCCTCCGGAGTTGCATCCCGTGAGACACCTAGAATTGAGTAGAAATCCTTTTCTTCCGTCGACACAGGTGAGCCTTTTTAATCCCCTGGAAAACGAATCAGGATTGCTGAAATATTATCTGAGCCCCCTGCGAGATTCGCAGCCCGGACCAGTTCATCGCATGCATCCTGGGGATGCGGCGTACTGTTCACGATGCGTCGTATCTCGATATCAGGCACTTCACTCCACAAACCATCCGAACAGAGTAACAAATGGCTACCTTCTGGGACTGGGTGTATGAGCGTGTCCACTTCTAAATTAGCACCTTGACCGATTGCTCTGTAAAGAACATTGCGCTGCGGGTGGGTGGCTGCTTCGTCGGGGGTTAATTGCCCAAGTTCACACAAGCGCTCGACAAGGGAGTGATCTCGTGTAAGCACCTTAGCCATACCGTCTGTAATGGTGTACGCACGGCTGTCACCGACATGCCCGATGGCGACCTTATTGTTAAATAGGATCGCTGCCGTGAGCGTAGTTCCCCCGCCCGGGACCTTCTCAACGACGGCTTGGTTGGCGGATTCAAGTGCTTCACGTAGCAGATCCTGAATGTGCGATAGTGGGTCCATTAAGTCATTGTCGAAGAGATGGAGGATCGTGTCTCCCGTTATATGACGGGCAACAGTGCGAACCGAGATGGCGCTGGCGACCTCGCCTGCGCGATGCCCTCCCATACCATCAGCCACAACAAACAAGCCGAAATCGTTTAGAGGGTTTTGTCCGATGAGGTTGCCCATCATGACAAAAAGTGAATCTTCATTATGATCTCGTACAATGCCGGCTGATTGAGCCATTCCAACTAGTATCGCGTGTTCGCCGTTCAAAGCCCATCTAGTGGGTGCACGGTCGATTTTCGTGACAACAGCCTTGCTGTCCTCGTGTGTGTGGGGGGGTTCAGGTTTAAGGATTCGCCTGAGGATTCGTTGAAAAAAACTCATGGCGTGATCACTTTCTTTCCAGGGCGCTGCAATCTCACTAGATCAACATCAGTGCGTAGATCTTATGATCGGTTGATCCGATATATAAGGTGCTCTCTGCAATGGCGGGTGAACCGGTAACTGGGCCGCCTGTTGTAAACCGCCACCGAAGGCGACCAGAGCGGTAGTCCAAGCAGTATAAAGCACCATCGACAGACCCACAGTACAGGGAGTCTTCATGCGGGAGCGGAGAGCCCGTTACCTGATGTTCCGTTTCGAAACGCCAGGCTTCGCGTGCATGGCGAGCTTCAATCGCATAGATGTGATTATCACCACATCCGATAAAGATCTTCCCTTCGGAAAACGCTGGCGAGGAGATGGTAGGCCCGCCCATCCGGAATCGCCACACTTGCCAGCCATTCTCAATTTCAAGCGCGTATAGAGTCCAATCCTTCGATCCAAAATAGACCAGTCCATCTGAAATGATCGGAGAAGAGGTTACCGCGCGCTTTACCTTTTTTCGCCACTTCCTCTCCCCTCGGAAGTCAAAACAGTAGAAGTCACCGCTCTCACAACCAAAATACACTCTCTCATCCGTTACAAGCGGGGTGGACCAAATGGGTCCACTAACATCGGCGCGCCAGGCACGACGGCCAGTGACCATATTGACGACGTGAATGCGACTATCGTCGGAGCCAATGAAGATGTGTCCATCGGATATGGTTGGGGAGGAGCGAATGGGTCCTTCTGCATAGTACGTCCAAATTAGCTGTCCTCGATCGGCGGTGATCGCGTACAGCCGATTGTCCTCGGAACCAACATAGATCACGCCATCTTCGGCGGCAGGTTTGCCAGTGATACCGCCGTCGGTAGCATATTTCCAGAGGAATTCACCCGTCTTCGCGTTCAGTGCGTAGACGTTGTTGTCGTAACAGCCGATATAGACGATATCTCGATATACGATCGGGGTACCGCGGATTTCATCTTCGCACTCGAAAGACCACAACTCCTCGGTATCAGCGGTTTGCATATCGACGGAAGCAGGGCGTGGCGAAACCAATATACCTGTTTCCTTCACCATTGTAAGTAGTGCAGTTTTCATCGCTTCCGCGCTAGGGAATCTGTTGTTAGGGTCGTAGCTCAATGCCGCGTCGACAATGGTAGCAAACTCCGTAGAAACCTGCGGGTTGGAATCTTGTATGGGGCGTTCTGCGAAGGAGAAAGGTGGTTCCAGGCGAGGATCGCGATTCGTCAAGAGGTGGTGTAGCGTCGCACCAAGCGCGTAAATGTCCCCTGCAGGTGAGGCTTCACCACGATACTGCTCCGGGGGGGAATACCCTTCGGTACCGATCATAGTGCCCTTCTGGCCGGGTTGGAAGATCCGGGCAATACCGAAATCGATCAGGCGAATATGCCCGTGGTGATCAATCATTACATTGGAAGGCTTCATGTCTCGGAATACCACCGGCTCGGGTTTGTGGTTGTGCAAATAGCTCAGGACATCGCAGAGTTCGATTGCCCAACTGATGACCTGCTCCTGGGAAAAAAACTCCTCATTTTCCCGAAGAAGTGCATCCAGGTCTGCTCCATCGATGAACTCCATTACGAGGTAAAGATTATTCTTATGTGTAAAGTAATCGTAGATGCGAGGGATTGCGGGATGGGAGAGGGTTGCGAGAAGATCAGCTTCGCGTTCGAAGTTGGTCACGATCATGGCATACATGGTCTCATCTGAGACCGTGCTTTTCATCTCTTTAATCGCTACCAGCTTCTGAACATTAGGGAAGTGTAGATCGCGCCCCTTATATACCGAACTCATACCACCCGCACCAATCACTCCTAAGATCAAGTAGCGATCTTGAAGTGTTGTTCCGGGTTGAAGCCTCTCGAAATGTTCGGTCTGATTATCGAGCGCGCGAGTCTCTCTGCGCATAGACCCACCTTCAATGACGTGAAAATTATAGCATGATAGGGACTCTGCGCAATGTAGTCTTTTTTGGGGGTGTGGAATACATGGTGAATCTCAGCGATCGCGATGAAGCATTCGAAGGGTAAGTCGCATTAACGCCTGGCCGGCGGTGCCTTGTGGGTCGGCTTCTTCGAGGCTTTCGATTGCAAGCTGTGTATGCTTTTTTGCTAAATCATGTGTGTAGTTACCCGCGTTGGCATTATCCAGGGCAGCGATCATCGCGGCAACCGTGGATTGATCCTTTTCACCTTTCCTCCACTGTTGGGAAAAAGTTTGTGAATTTTCCAAGCCAAATAGGATCGGAAGGGATTTCTTTTGGTTGCGTAAATCGTCCCCAGCGGGTTTTCCGGTGAGATTGGGATCTCCCCATACTCCGAGAATGTCATCAAGGATCTGGAACGCAATTCCTAGGTGGTAACCATATCGGCGATACGCATTCGTTTTTTCCTCAGGGGATTGAGCGATAACCGCGCCAATCCATGGCGCAGAAGAAAACAGCGCAGAAGTCTTGCCCTCAATCATCTTGAAATAGGCATCCTCGGAAACGGTCTGCTGGGTTTCAAATTCTAGGTCGAGGAATTGGCCCTGGGTTAATTTGAGGCAAGCTAGATCGAGAATCTTTCGGATCCGCAGGATCACGATCGGATTCAGGTTTGAATCCAACGATCGATACGTGGCGATGTGAGCAAGTGTGTAAATCGCATCGCCGATATTGATGGCCTGTGCATCTCCCCAACGGTGCCAGATTGTTGGCCTGCCGTGTCGAAATTCACTCCGATCCTCGATATCATCGTGTACGAGCGAGAAATTGTGGATCAATTCAATTGCACAGGCGAACGGAAGCGCTTCCTTCCACCTGCCGCCAGCGCCCTCACAACTGAGAAGCGCGAGCAGGGGGCGTATACGTTTCCCTCGAGTCTGACGATCCCTATCTAATCCCAAGTGATATGTGATCATATGCGTGAATTCAGGAAGGTTCTCGGAGTCTAACTGATGAAGCGATCGTTGGAGTTCAAGTTCGATCGCAGCAAGCATGTCTGTTGTGAGGGAGCTTAAAACCTCGCTGCTCATTGGATGACTCTTAAATCAGCATGCCGGAGATCGGTGATATTGGCAGAACCTACTGCAAACATGCAGGTGCGTAATTCCGTCGTGATCCGCTCAATAGATTGGATCACATGTTGGGATGATAGAACTGCAGGCTGCAAGAAGGGGCTGGCCATCCCTGCGAGATCAGCGCCGAGTGCGATGCATTTTGCGGAATCGATGCCGCCCCCCAAACCTCCCGAGGCAATGAGCGGAACATCGGGCAAAGCTTCGCGAACGCTGAACACAACTTCGGCTGTTGGGATGCCCCATCGTACGAATGCACCTGCCAGACGCGCGTGGGTTTCATCCTTGGTGCGGTGCATTTCCACTTGAGACCAGGACGTGCCACCCGCCCCTGCTACATCGATCGCGGTGACACCTGCATTTACAAGTTTCTTCGCAACTGCTGGCGAGATGCCCCAGCCAACCTCTTTTACAACGATCGGTACGGGTAATTTATGACAGACGCGTTCGATCTTCTCCAGTAGCCCACTGAAGTTTGTGTCTCCCTCCGGCTGGAGCGCTTCCTGGAGGGGGTTGAGGTGTAGTATCAATGCGTCAGCCTCAATCATGTCTACGGCTTTCTGACAATGATCTACCGTAAGGCCGTAGTTCAATTGAACAGCGCCAAGGTTGGCAAACAAGAGGATGTCGGGTGCTACTTGTCTCACCTGGAAGGTCCAGGTTGTGGATGGGTCCTCCAACGCGGCGCGTTGCGACCCCAACCCCATCGCAAGCCCCTTCTCCTGCGCCGCTTCGGCAAGCGCTGTGTTGATCGCACCAGCTTTTTCGTGCCCCCCCGTCATGGATGAGATCAAGATTGGGCAGGATAAGCTCTTGCCAAGAAAGGTCGTGGAAAGATCGATCTTATCGAAATCTAATTCTGGAAGTGCGTTGTGGATAAATTGATAACGCTCAAGGCCTGAGGAGAGTCCCGATTGAACATCTTGTTCGAGGTTGATGCGGATGTGGTCGTCTTTTCGTGCCGAAGTTGGCGTAACTTTGCCCATCTCAAGGTGTTCCTAGTGAGGAAGTCATCTTACCAGGTGTATTAAGGTGATGTCAAATTGATTCAACCATTTACCTTGCCTTGGAAAGGATGACTGGTTTACAATGCATAAAACCCTCTGGTGAATTTAACTGCTCAAGGAGGCGATACATGTCGGAAACGCTTACTGAAGTGAAAGAGATCATCATTGAATTACTCGGCATTGATGGAGCCAAAGTCGTTCCTGAAGCCAAGTTCCGTGAGGATCTCGAAGCAGACTCGCTCGACCTCGTAGAATTGATTATGGCCTTCGAGGAGAAGTTCGGCGGCGAAATCTCTGACGAGGATGCCCAGAAGATCACGACGGTTGGTGAGGCTGTTTCATACATTGAATCCCATCTGAAGTAATCATCGCAAGGACAATTCTTAAATAGGCCGGGTCTTTCCCGGCCTATTTGCTTAAGTGACTGCAAGATGCCTTATCTTCAAGTGCGCTTTGTGGCACTTTTCTTTTTCCGAGCTGGCTTCTTCCTTTGGAGGGAGTCGAGCATTATTTCGATCTCCTTCTCCTCTTTCTCAAGGGATACGAAGTAATCTTGCAGCATCCCCGAGCGGCGAAGCCTGAGCGAGATGGAGGCCACTTTTCGGACGTCGGCAGGTGTGGCTTTGACCCTTCCATCGGCAACTGCATAGGCTCGAGCTGCTTCAAGTAGCGTGATGTCTGCTCGGAGAGAATCTATCCCTAGTTCTTGGATCAACTTCAGCCCGTATGTTTCGGCAGCGGAGGTCAGCTGGACTTCGAGCATCAGTTGGCGCGCAGCGGCGATTTCCTGTTTGAGCAACTCTGTAGACTCCGTGTAGGATTGGATCATCGCGCGCGGGTTGGTCTTATAAGCGACCGACCGCCGGTAAGCGTCGAGGCGTTCCGCACGTTTAGATAGGCCTTTGACAACGACACGCAACCCGAGCCGATCGAGGATCTGTGGACGCAAGAGTCCTTCCTCGGGGTTCATAGACCCGATCAGGACGAATCGCGAGCGATAGGTTGCGACCTGGTAACCTCGATGGAGGGTGTAATTTCCTTGAGATGCTGCGTCTAAGATGGCATCAACAATATCGTCCTGAAGTAGGTTGATTTCATCCACATAGAGGAGATTACGATCAGCCTTTGATAGAATGCCGCGTTTAATCCGAGTCCTGCTTTGAAGACTCGCGCGTTCATCGAGCCCACCGACCACATCTTCAAGCATTGCATTCAGGGGCAGTTCGATGAGGTGAGCATGATCGAGGTAGGTCAGGGGTTCACCGGAGGCGTAACGACGCGCGCACCCTGGGCAGACCGCATCCATGCCACCGGTTTCGATATCCTCAGGCATGCAGCCATACGTGCATCGACTGCGCTGAACTTCTGGAAGGAGCTCGGCAAGGCTGCGGACAGCGGTGCTCTTGCCAGTCCCGCGCGTTCCAATGAGTAGCACCCCTCCGATGTTGGGATTGATGATCGCGAGCATGAGCGCGAGTTTCATCTCTTTTTGTCCAACAATGGACAAGAATGGGAAGGCGAGTGGTTCTGCCCTCCCCAAATCCTCTGGTGCTGGTGCCTCGATAAAGCGCCTTGAACTGGCTTTCTCTAGTAACTCCGTGAGGGAACGCACCGGCTCGCTCATTTGGTTTCACCCCGGGATTCTTGAGCGCGTTGTGCGAGCCTGTGGGCTTGTCTCCTTTGTCCTTCTTCCATGTGTCGGGCTTCAGTTTCGGTTTCTACGAGCAGACTTGGGACGGGCCTCGGGTTGCGCTCTTCATCGAGCGCGACATAAACGACGTAAGCTGTGTTGGTATGGATACGCTTACCGGTCACAGGATCCTCTGCAAGGACTTGTATACGGGTCTCCATAGACGTGCGGCCAACATATGTCACTTCAGCTTCAAGGATTACCAAGTCTCCGATTCGTATAGGTTCATGGAACTGCATTTGATCGATGACGACGGTGACCACACGGCATTGCGCATGGCGCATAGCGGCAAGCGCGCCCGCCTCGTCAACCAGTTTCATGATCCAACCGCCATGCACGTCTCCACGCAGGTTTGCATGCGCGGGTTGCATCAACTGGCTCAGGATAACCCGGGAAGTGCCTACCGGCTTTGGCTGCAGATCCGCAGGTTTCTCACTCGTCACTCCATGTCTTCCTTTAGCTCGCCGGCATCGGTAGTGTGTAATCGATCGGGCTCATCCTCGAAGATATCGACGATCTCAAAAGGCAGCTCCGCCATCATTTTCGGCAGTGGAACGGTCGCAGGGGGGCGAATCCGTCCAGGTGGGTCGGGGGGAGTGCGTCGAGGCAACGGACCACCGTGGATGCGCCTGCGGAGAATGCGAGGCTCTTCGGTCAACCACCCCACAAAAATGCCGTTTACATCGTAGACTTGCTTTTCCTGTGTGATCCACCCAATCCATTCTCCGATCGTGTTGTAGAGATGAGGAAAGACCAGTAAGGCAGACCAATCTCCAGAAGTATTGTAGATGGGTATCGGACGTGTTTTTGCCATGATCGTCTCAAACGACTAATAAGTTTCTAAGAGTAATTATTATACAGGGTGTAGTAGGGGCACGAAAGTTGACCTATGTTGATGGATCTAAGGTCGGTGGCCGCCTTCTCTTTTGTAAACCACCATCCCTTATGAGACATCGGAGTAAGTCCATATTCGATTGATAAAGAAATTCCAAAATAATACAACGCAGACAGCAAGCGCAAGTGCAAGATTCCTTCCAAGAATTGTGCTGTTGAGCTTAAGTGTAGCCGTGAGAAGTTGGATGATATCAGCTGGCAAAACGTCCAAGAGCCGATCACTGATCCGTATCATTGGGTATTCCGTGAAGGCGAAGATAGGCGTTCGGATGGCGAGACCTACAACATTGACCAACGCGAATTGTGTGGCTTGCTGGATAATGGGCTTCGATCGCGAATCTGGGTAGGTCCAATACCTGTTCCATAGGAAATTGCTGATGATCGCAGCCGTAAATGAGAAAACACTGGAGATGACACTCCATATCCCAAGAATCGAATTGAGGATATTGAACGTGCCAAAGTCAACGACGGCTCCAATGATGCCAACGACAGAGAATTTTAGGAAGCGCGCCAGCTCACGTCGCCCGCGTGTGGAAAGCAGGCTCATAACCTAGACTTAAAATCTTCAATGGTTTTCACGAGTCCGGTTTCAAGATCAATCTGAGGCTCCCAACCCAATTTCTCCATGGCGCGTGAGATGTCCGGCCTGCGGCGTTGGGGATCGGCAGGCGCGCGCGCCTCCGGGATGCATTGGATTCCCGCTGGGTTGCCCGTGAGCTCGTTGACCTTAAGCGCAAGCTCACCAATCGTGAGTTCCGTTGGATTGCCAAGGTTCACTGGCTCATGTTCATTGGTGAAGAGCAAGGTATAAAGGCCTTGTACGAGATCATCGACATAGCAGAAGCTGCGCGTTTGGGAGCCGTCACCATAGACTGTAAGCGACTCATTCCGCAGTGCCTGGCAAAGGAAGTTGGGGACCACACGCCCATCATCCAAGCGCATGCGGGGTCCATAGGTGTTGAAGATACGCGCAATGCAGGTGTCTAACTGATGGTAGCGGTGGTACGCCATCGTGATCGCTTCTGCAAATCGCTTAGCTTCATCATATACAGAGCGTGGACCAACGGGATCGACATGGCCCCAATAGCTTTCAGTTTGAGGGTGTTCCTTTGGATCCCCATACACTTCAGATGTGGACGCAAGTAAGAACCGCGCCTGGTTGGCGCGTGCCACCCCGAGCGCGTTATGCGTGCCAAGTGCACCGACCTTGAGTGTTTGGATGGGGAGTTGAGGATATCCGTATTCGGAAGTGGGATTTGGGCTGGCAGGGGAAGCCAGATGCATCACAGCGTCAACCTTGCCGGGGAAGAAGATGAAGTTGGAGATATCATGCTTGATGAAGGTGAAATCCTCACGTCCGGATAGATGAGCGATGTTCTCCAGGCTGCCTGTAATGAGGTTGTCGACTACAACAACGTCGTGCCCTTCCTTCAGCAGTAGGTCACAAAGGTGCGACCCAATGAAGCCTGCGCCGCCAGTTACTAGAATTCGCAACATGTCCTCCTTCGAACCATAAAATATGATCCTTTTTTATCGCGCGATTTGATCGCCTATGGACTCCAATTGAAATTCGAAGTTTGACCATCACCTGTGATCCTCTGTCCTACACCATTTGCAGCATCGATCACCCAGAGGTCGCCTCGATAGATCATTGCCAACCGATCTGCACCAGGAGACCATGCAACTTGATGGGGTTGCAGGCCGACCTCACCTTGGGCAGGGAAGAGAGCTTGGAGATTGCTCCCATCGCGATCCATGACGAATAAACGATACCCGCTGTCCTCACTCTCCAACGGAGAGATCGCCTGAAGGAAAGCGATTTTATAGGATATCTCGCCCGAAGGTTGCTCAACAACAGGGGAGACTGCTGGATAAGCGAACATGCCAGTTCGTCTCGAAAGGGGTAGCAGAGTCCCGCCTTTGCCCGCCATGGCGATCAAGTTGAATACTGGGGAAGAGCCTGGGCTCTCCAAACCTATTGGTTCGCCGTGGTCGATGAATAGTAATGTGCGATTGTCCTGTCCCCATGCCAAGCCAGACACCCAGGCCCAATCGCTGAGCGTCTGGTAGGGGACTATATCATGGAGCTGCTCAAAGCGTTGATTCTCAAAATCGACCCATCCGATCCCATCGGCGCGTGCATATGCCAAATGGCGCTCATCGCCTCCCCAGGCGAAATGCGTACCCCACCAACCATACTGGCCGCCAGCGTTGGATTCAAGGATCGTCGTTGGGCGCAGGACAACACCGGACTTCGTAAACGATACGAAGATCAAGTCGTTGTTGGCTTGCCAACCTGGCGCGGCTGGGCTGGGTTCAACGGTGGAGTAGGAGACGGTCTGCGTGGTTACGGAAGGCACCCAATCCGCGAAATGAACGATATTCCTTGCTTTTAAATCAACGGGTTCCGCATCACTTTCCGTTGTGGAGATCACCCAGAGGGAGTTGATGAATTCATCATCTTGTTCCGCCTGCCTTGTGAAGAGCAGCCAGCGCCCATCTGGCGAGAGTTTGAAAACACGACCATCCAGGTCTCCGCTTAAAATAAGTGGTCTACGATTCCCTGTATCTCCCTGGATCATCCAGGCGTTACTGCTGGACACATAGGCAAGCCTTCCCTCGATTGAGAGAGGGGTGTAAGCAGACTGCAGGCCGACCATAATGATTTCGGGGACTGGCTGCTGGATGACCACACTTTTAACAGGCGTACGCGAGATTTCAACGCCTTCTTCATGGATGATGCGATATGTTACTTCTTGCGTTCCGTTGGAACCGGGTTGAAGCAGGCGTGTCTCACCTTCAGGCAGCGACTCATTGCGAATGGTCTGGCGTTCAAAGGGAATAACGATCTCTTCGATTTCAAAGCTTTCCGCAACGCGTGTAATCTTGACCTGTGTGCCATCGGCAACGACGACGTAGCCGGGTGGGTCAACTTGATCCAAGGCATTCAGTGTCAGCCCAGAAGATGCTATGGCCTGTTGGACGGTGGCGCCGGAGGGAACAGCGAGCATCATGCTGGTGCCGTCTGCCACGATTTCAACCTCAATGGTTTTCGCTGTTGCGCGCGGACCACGGCAGGCGGATAAGGTAAGCGCCAGCACGCACGCAGTCAAACAGCTAATAGATGTCCTGGATCGTAGGTTCATTGCTGGTCATCTTACGCGCTGGTATAATCAAGCCTCGGACAACTAACGGAGCTCGCCGGCGATTGCCATCTCACCATCGGCAATCGCGAGAGAAGAGACGCGAATACCGGTCGCGAGCGATCCGACGGATCCGGTGAAAGCCTCTGTAAGGATGGCTGAAATCGTATCCTTGAGAGCTACGGGTGCCGGGATGGGACCGATCTCGGCAGTGGTTAGCTCCAGTGCAATACTGCCATCTGGATTGACGATTGGTTCGACGACCACAAGGACACTCGCCTTTAGAGGTCCACGCTCAGTAATGCCGTAGACCTGTATTGCGTTCTGTCTCAAGTAGACTTGTGGGTCGAGCAAGGCAGGATGCTCATTCTCCTCCAGACGATGTGCGAGAAACGAGGTTAGTTGCATCTCGTCAAGGAGAACGATTACCTGTCCAGTTTTTGCTGCGCTCGTGAGTGCTGCCTGCCAGGAACGACTCAACTCGCTCGCAGCATCAACTTGCGTAGGTATGGGTTGGCCGGGAGGCTCGGGACCACCCACGTCAATCTGGCAAGCGATCATCGCCAACATGAGAGTACCCACTCCCAGGGCGATTCTAAAACGATAATGAGTGTGGTCAATTGAGCCAAGCAAATTCATCCACCCCAAATCTTGATTCTGACGGTGATTATAGCACGGGCGCCGAGGAGCATAGTGCTCAAGCGAGCGGCTCTGAGCTTGCCATGCGAATTGAGGCTCTTCTGTATGTTACCGCTGCACCCGTTGGTGTAGCGCAACTGGCTGATGCATTGCAAGTTATGCCCCACCAAGTTGAGAAAGCACTTGAGACACTGGCGGAGGATTATAAAGCACGTGGCGTGCGCTTGCAAAGGCATCGCTCTGCATATCAATTGACGACAGCTCCAGAGTTGGCAGAAGATGTCCAGCGCTTCTTAAAACTTGACAGTACGGCTAGCTTGACACGTGCCGCGTTGGAAGTGCTATCTATTATTGCTTATCAACAGCCCGTCACGCGTCCTCATATTGATTCCATTCGTGGTGTGAATTCAGATAGTGTTTTACGAACACTGCTCCGCCATGGGCTGATCGAGGAGGTCGGACGAAGCGATAGCCCCGGTCGCCCCTTCCTCTATTCGACAACTTACGAATTCCTCCAGCAATTCGGAATTAATTCCCTCGGCGAACTTCCGCCGCTGAATATCGAAGCTTTCACAGAGCAAGAAGGTGAGGAGCACGTCGAAGCAGCAGAGGGTGAGGTTGAAGAAGGCGAGTAATGACTGAGCGTCTCCAAAAGGTCATGGCGCGGGCAGGTCTTGGATCACGCCGAACATGTGAGAGCCTTATTCTAGATGGTCGCGTCTCCGTAAATGGTGAATTAGTCGAAATAGGACATCGCGTCGACCCAGAGCGGGATATCATCCGTGTGGACGGAAAACGCCTGGAAGCCCCTGAGACTCTCGTGTATGTTTTGTTAAATAAGCCTACCGGCGTTGTATCGTCCTTACGTGCACAAGGGAACCGAGAGACAGTGCGAGACCTTGTTGATCTTCCCCAGCGTTTATACCCTGTTGGTAGATTGGATGTCCAAAGTGAGGGATTGATCCTCCTCACCAACGATGGTGATTTAGCTCATCAATTAACCCATCCCAGGTATGGACACGAAAAAGAATATCGTGTGATGTTCGACAAGACCCCCAATCAAAGTCAACTCGACGCAATGCGACGCGGTGTGGTGTTGCCGGAGGGCGCAAGGACAAAGCCGGCAAAGGTTTGGTTTGAAGCTCCAGGCAAGCAAAGGTGGGTGCGCATCGTCCTTAAAGAAGGGCGAAAGCGCCAAATTCGGGAAATGGCACGCGTCCTGGGGTTGCATGTTCGGCAGTTGATCCGCGTGCGTTTTGGTACGATAGAAATTGGCGAACTCAAGCCAAGGGAATGGCGGAACCTAACACGAGCAGAAGTCGCTCAGCTAGCATCAAATCCGGAAAGGACAGGCGACCCTGCACGATGAGTGCGTAGGTAAAATGGATGCTACCAGACAGCGCGTAGGATAGACGAAAGTGTCAGGCGATAGTGTGTCTTATAACGCTTCGGAAACCATGAAGGCTTTTCGATCTCTGTCAGCAAGTAATCTCAGGGGAAAGGGAAGCTCTTTAACGACTTGCACTGGAGGAAGAATACAACCGATCAAGTTTCGGTTTGAGATGATCGGGTCCGGCAAATTGTGTGGGCCTACACAATGAAGTTATAACTTGCTGCAACGAAAGCAGGCGGCGGAGGAAGTTTGCATGAAACTGCATGAATACCGGTCAAAACAGTTGTTTTCTGAGTATGGCATCCCAATCCCGCGTGGCAAGGTGACGATGACATCTCAGGAAGCCAAAGAGATTGCTCGGGAGCTCGGCGGGAGAGTGGTGATTAAATCGCAAGTGCTGGTGGGAGGGCGCGGCAAAGCCGGTGGTATCCGATTGGTACACACACCCGAGGAGGCGGAGGAAGTTGCCGCGGAGGTGTTGGGTATGAGGATCAAAGGATTGCCTGTCCGCAAAATCCTTGTGGATGAAGCAGCGGATATTCAATCCGAGATTTACCTTGGTGTCACCAATGACCGGGCTGCGCGTTGTCCTGTGATGATTGCTTCAGGAGAGGGTGGGGTTGAGATCGAAGAAGTTGCCCGGACGCACCCGCATAAGATTGTCCGCAGTCACATCGATCCACTCTTGGGCATGCGAGACCATCAGGCGCGTTACCTGGCGGCATCCATAGAGCTTCCAAGGGATTTATGGCGGGAATTCATAGCGATCGCGCGTGGACTTTATGAAGCCTATACCATGACCGATGCAAGCCTAGCAGAGATCAATCCACTCGTCATCACTGGAGATAACCGCCTGATTGCCTTGGACGGCAAGATAGTTCTCGATGATAACGCACTCTATCGGCATGCTGAGTTGGCTGAAATGCGTGATATCGACGAGGAAGAGCCGGCTGAAAGAGAGGCGCGTGCTTTTGGTCTCTCCTACGTCAACCTCGATGGCACAATCGGTTGCATGGTAAATGGGGCCGGTTTGGCAATGGCGACGATGGACGTGATCAAGTTGTTCGGTGGTGAGCCTGCAAATTTCCTTGATATTGGCGGCGGGGCAAGTGCTGAGAAAGTAAGTGCTGCTCTACGTCTGATTCTCAAGGATGATAATGTGAAGGCGGTGCTCTTTAATATATTTGGGGGCATCACTCGGTGTGACGAAGTCGCACGCGGCATCCTGGCAGCCCTCAAGGAAGCTAGGAGTGACCTCCCGATGGTTGTAAGATTGGTGGGAACGAACGAGGAAGAGGGGCGAAAGATTCTCGAGGAAGCCAAGATGGTGACGGCAACTTCGTTGGCCGACGCAGCATGTAAAGCGGTAGCCCTTTCGAAGGGAGAACAGGCACAATGAGCATTTTGGTCGACAAGAATACTCGCCTTCTTGTACAAGGGATCACTGGGCATGAAGGGTTATTTCATACCACACGCATGGTGGAATATGGCACGAAAGTTGTCGCAGGCGTAACGCCCGGAAAGGGTGGAGAGTGGGTGTTTGATGGAAAAATCCCTGTCTTTGACAACGTCAAGGGCGCTGTCGAGACAACGGGCGTGAATACAAGCGTAATCTTTGTGCCTGCTCGTTTCGCCGTCGACGCGATCTTAGAGGCTGCTGAGGCGGAAGTTCCGCTCATTGTATGTATTTCCGAGGGCATCCCAGTCCAGGATATGATGCAGGTGCGACGCTATCTCGACATGAAGGGGGTGCGTTTGGTAGGGCCAAATTGCCCGGGTTTACTAACCCCAGGTGGGAGTAAAGTGGGGATCATCCCCGGCCACATCGCGCTTCCAGGCAATATCGGTGTCGTCTCTCGATCCGGTACATTGACCTATGAGGTTCTTTACGCACTAAAGCTACAGGGAATGGGAGTCTCGACATGCGTCGGGATCGGGGGTGACCCAATTAATGGAACATCCTTCATTGACGCGTTGAGCATGTTCGAGGCTGATCCCCATACGGATAAGGTGGTGATGATCGGTGAGATAGGGGGCACCGATGAAGAAAAAGCCGCAGAATACATCCGCGATCAGATGACCAAGCCGGTAGTCGGTTTCATCGCTGGACGCACCGCGCCTCCAGGTAAGCGTATGGGACACGCCGGTGCGATCGTTGAGGGGGGCTCTGGACTTGCAGAGGATAAAATCAAGGCTTTGGAATCAGCCGGGGTAAAAGTAGCTGATCATCCTGAGAAGATACCAGAATTGCTAAAATGAACTTTTTTTGATTCACTGCCGCTCCACCTGTCCGCTTAGGGAGCAGCGGACAAGGAGTCAAAAGGAGGGATAGGAAGATGGCAATAAAGGCTGTAAGGCAACCGGATGAGGCGTTCATTGAAACTCTCAGGAAGAGGGTCCAGACAAGCCCAGGAGATGCAGACAGCCATCGACAGCTTGGCCTTGGGCTATTTGGAACTGGAGAGGTGGAGCAAGCGCAGGAGATTCTTGAGGCTGCACAGGCGAGATTTCCGAATAATGTTGAACTGCACTACGCTCTAGCCATCGTGCTGAAGAGAAGGGGGGATCTCGAACGAGCGCGCGACCTATTTCATCAGGTTGCTGCGCTCGCTGAATCCTTGCCACACGAGATCCGCTATTCCATGCTGGCTCGTATGTCCGTGGTGCAAGCGGAAATTCTGGAGACGAACCGATAGAATCCTCTTGGAAAGGTGTGTAGAGCTTTTAAAGGTGAGGTTATGGTTTCAAAACGTGAGCGGCTCGATGCAGCACTGGCTGGCGAGGTAGCTGATCGCCCGCCAGTTGCACTATGGCGTCATTTCCCTGTTGATGATCAAGATCCCGTAGCAATGGCGGAGGCAGCCGCGCTTTTCCAAAAGCGGTACGATTTTGATTTTATCAAAGCCAGCCCAGCTTCTTCATTCTGCCTGAAGGATTGGGGTGTGGACGACGCGTGGCATGGAAATACAGAAGGGACGCGAGACTATACCCAACGAGTTGTTCATGAGATCGGTGATTGGAAAGCGCTGCGCACTTTAAACCCAACAGAAGGAAGTTTGGGAAATCAGCTGCACTGTCTAAAGCTGTTGAGGGAGGAGATGGGGGACGACGTTCCTATCATCCAAACGATTTTCAGCCCACTTGCACAAGCAAAGAATCTCGCCGGAAAGGTGCGTTTCTTGGAGCATATTCATCGATCCCCGGAAAATGTCCTGGCCGGATTGGATGTAATCACCCAGAGCACGATTGCGTTTACAGAGCAGGCGAAGGCATGCGGCATCGACGGTGTATTCTACGCGATCCAACATGGGAGCTACGAATATTTCGACAGGGATGGTTACGCTCAATTTGGAGAACCTTTCGACCAGCGTATCTTAGAAACCGTCAGCGACTTGTGGTTGAATGTCTTACATCTGCATGGTGGTGCTTTGATGTTTGATCTTGCGGTGCGTCTGCCCGTACACGTGGTGAATTGGCATGACCGAGAGACATGGCCCTCTTTGAAGGAAGGTAAAGCGATGATTAGGGCAGCCGTTTGTGGCGGGATCCGACGGGAGACCATGGTCTTAGGGAAACCTGCTCACGTGCGAGAGGAGGCTGAAAGCGCTCTGCATAGCATGGATCGATGTGGGATCATCCTCGGGACGGGATGTGTCGTGCCCATCATAGCACCGCATGGTAACTTGATGGCAGCGCGGTCCGCCGTAGACTTCGTATAGCCATAATATGAGATATGCGAAGTGATAATGTACATGGGTAAAGGGTGATGTCAGGGATACGAGTCATCGCCGGGGAGGCCAGGGGGCGAAAGCTACGCATGGTGCCGGGGGAACAAACACGGCCGATCAGCGATCGTGTAAAAGAAGCACTTTTCAATATCCTGGGCGTCGATATTGTGGGTTCGCACTTCCTGGATTTGTTTGCAGGGACGGGGAGTGTGGGCATTGAAGCACTAAGCCGCGGTGCTGTTTGGAGTGTCTTTATCGATACAAATCGACGCGCGGTTGAAACCATAAGACATAATCTCACGCTGACCCGGTTCGATGCACGCGCAGAAATCTTGAAACAAGATGCATTTCTATATTTGGACAGCCAGCCTGGAGAGCCTTTCGACTATGTATACATCGCACCACCACAATATCATGGACTGTGGTTGAGGGCGCTGAAGCGAATCGATGCGAATATCGGGTGGTTGAACCCGGACGCATGGGTTGTTGTCCAAATCCATCCGCGTGAATTCGAAAGCTGTGAGCTCAGCAATCTAGTTGAATTCGATCGACGGCAATATGGAAGCACAATGCTTGTTTTCTATGAATTTCCGGGGGAATAGAGAGCGTCGCAGCGGTTGGAATCAGGAAGGTTTGCCAGGGCTGGAAAAAACGGTATCCCCCCCTAGCACCTCGCGCAGGAAGGTATAAAAGGCGTACAATTCAAGGGCAAAGGGTGGAAATCCCAAAAGACCGAGAACAGGCATCTTGCCGAAGTGCCAACCCAAGAGATGTAAGGCTTGAGGTATGGTGTATACCCAATGCCCGCCGTTTGCAAGAAAAGCCTGGTAGTTCCATGTTTCCCAAATAAATCCGCAAAGCAAACCGCCGATTAGTAGAGCGGCAGTTGGGATGGTATCACCTGCCCGCCATTGCTCGCGGAAACTGGATCGATTTAATCGCTTATTGATTGGATCGAGTAAAAAGATGTACCCCACCCAAACAAAGCCGAAGAGGTAAGATGCGATCTCCGATGGCAGTGCGAGTGGGATCGTGACTGCTGCCAAACCGAATAAGAACCAACCCCAAGCGGGTCCTATTCGGATCGGCCTTTGTCTTCCAGGGGCTGTGTTGCGCAACCGCAAGAGAGCCAGTTCGACGAGCTCTGAGGTTAGAAATACTCCGGGCATGATCGTAGCGAAAGACCAAAAATAGGCGAGATCCCTCAGGTATGGGTTGGCGGGTACGCCATCGTAGTACCAATTCTTAAGGTGGAAATTGTAGGCTTCGAAGATCAACCAGACGCCGATGGAGAGCAGGACAAGCAGGGGAAACTCACGCCGGCGGGATGTCAGCCAAGAACTTCCTTCGAAACGATACACAAGCCCATCCATTGCCAGGATATATCCTGTCCACATGATGGGGGTCAACCATACAGAGATAACAGAGTTGACCAAGTAGAGTGCCAACTGTGCGAGGATCATGATGGCAAAGCCACCCCAACTATAGATGGGGATCTTCCTCCGCTTTGGCTGAAGTCCTTCAAGAAGCTCTGTCATGGCGTGAATGTAGTCGTGAGGTCTCCTGCTTTGTTGTAGGAGTATAGGGCAGAAAAAGGTTGGTCATTGTGATAGCTAGAAAGCGCATGCGGGAGAAGAATGGGGATGTCTTTGACCAAACGATGTTGGTCTAAAGCTTCTAAGGAGAGCCAGATGGATGTTCCTTCTGAACTTTCAACAGGCTGACTGCCATCTGTCTCTCCGACGAAGACATAAAGGGCGATACCTGTTCGATCACCGCTATCGATGATCACGACACCACAGAGTTTGAGTTTGGAAGGAGTTAGGCCGGTTTCTTCGAAAATCTCCCGACGTGCAGCGCTTAAGGGATCTTCACCTTGTTCGATATGACCACCAACGCCGTTTAATAGACCGCCCCAACCGGGGCGGTCTTCATTTAGGCGTATCAACAGCACCTCGTTGCCATGGAGGAGGAAGGATAATGTGCGGGGGATGACGGTGTAGCGTTTCCCGTTGAGGCGCTGTCCTTGGAAAGTCATCCCGGATCAGTCCGCCAGATCGCTAATATCCTCATCGCTGTCATCCTCGCCGAGGAAGCTTTCAACAGGTGGGATGATGGGTTTTGCTTGGATGAACGCATCCACCACTTCTGCCGTGCCAGCGACATTCAGACTGTCAAAAAGTAGATCAAATTGCCTTTCCCAGGCGGCTTCGATTTTATCGCGAGCATTGACGTTCAGGTCCCACAACTGCGGCTTAAACCGACCGATCGCTCGCTTTCGGGTATTGTAGTAAAACTGTTCATCGGTCTGATCAGGTTTTCGCTCGTCACCGTGGTTTTCGCGCAGGTAGGTGTAGATCTCCTCGCGGAGTTGCGCGGGCAGTCTCTCGTACATGATGTTCTGGAAATTGGTGGCGAGATGCACCTCAAGCGTGCCGACCTCAGGGAAGCGTGAGAATGCATCTTCGGGCAGCGTTGATGCGCCATGCTGGACGGCGCCACCCATGCCATATTCTTTCGCAATCGTTCCAAGTTTGTCGAGTGTGTTGAAATCAACCTTCACAGCTGCGATGGAACCATCTGGAAGGACCACACCACCGTGGGATGTGCCGGTCTGGATACTGATCTTCGATAGGCCGATAGCGTCAGGGTACAGTTTCGCGAGGCTCTCATCATAGCCGTCCATGAAGGCGCGTAGCTCCTCTTCGGTGCTGTTGTGCCCTCCGACCTCGCCGATCTCACCACCCAAGGAGATGGTTACACCTTCCGGTTCGAGACTGCGAATGTATGAAGAGAATTCGGCACAGAGCGTGTAATTGACTTTCTGCTGTTCGGGAATGGTGGGCTTGCTCAAGTCGACCAGTGTCGAGGTATCGATATCGATGTTGTAGAAGCCACCCAGAATGGCGTCCTTCGAAATATTGCGTATGGCTTCAATCTCAGTCTTGGGATCTTTCGCATATTTGCTTGTGCTAACCTGGAAGTGATCCCCCTGGATAAAGACAAGCCCTTCGTATCCCTCCGCCAGGGCAGCGCCGAGCACAGAGGCCGTGTATTCCATCGGGCGTTGGCCGGTGTATCCCATTTCTGAGCGTGCAATCTCAAAGATCATTGCCTTCGCCTGGTACTTTAGGGCGGCTTTAAAGACCGCTCGGGCAGCATAGAATGGAATCGCTCGCAAATTCATAGCAGGAACTGTGAAGTCGTTGCGAACTTCACCCCGGCTGCGTGCCGCATAAAGATCGTGAATGGAAGCGGGAATCACACCGCACTTCACGGCACACGCGCGGACGAGCCAACATGCCAAACTTCGATGCGGCTCTACCGCCAAGGTTGCTGTGCGGACAACGTGCTCAATCTGCTCAGCAAGCGTGGAAGCTTCCAGGATGGTAATTTCAGGCCCAGCATCGATGCGGATTGCATTGCCAAGAGGTTGTGTGACATACTTCAGTTCTTTCAACAAATCCACGCTTTCCTCCTAAATATAATGGGTAATCTTGCTTCGATTATACTGCTTCCAACAAGGGATGACCACAGATCGAAGGATCTTCGAGATATTCATGCCTCGGATTGTTGTGGGGTTTTAGCTTTTTGTATTGCTGGGTATTCTCTTAGAGGCTATAATCGTAGGAAGCGTTAACCATTATGTTGACTTTAAGAATAAGATAAAGGAGAGGGGAAGATGAGCGATCCGATCGGTAAGGTTACCGAAGGGAAAGATCTTGTCGGTAAGATTCAGAATTTTTTGGCGGGTTTTCTGGGTTATTACGACAAGGAGCGCCGCCGAGATGCTGATAAAATGCTCCGCGAGAACGTGGCACAGCGATATGAGGAACAATGGTCACGGATTTCCGAGTTGCAACGACAACTTGTATCCGAAGGTAGTCTGGAATATATCGATGACCTTGAAGCCGCGGCGATCAAGCTGCGTGGGTTCATCGACCGAGTGAGCGGCGCGGCATATGGGTATACAGGTTTCTTCGATGCCGTGCGTGTGCAGAAAGAGGAGTTAGAGAAGTTATACGCCTACGACGTTGCGCTGTTGGAAGGCGTTGAAAGCGTTTCAGGTGCAGTGGATAACATCGCCGCCTCGATCGGGACAGATGGACTACCGGCAGCGATACGAAACTTGGTCGCCTTAAGCCAAGAAACCATCGATACGTACAATCGGCGGGATGAGGTGATCCTCACCACCGAGGCGTAGGGAAGGGAAGAGGAGAAATTGCCATGGCAAGAATATTTGATGTTGTTGAGTATCCGAATGAGATGCGTGATGAGATCGTCCATCGATTTCCAGAACGCGAAGCGGGCGATTTCCGCATCGGCAGCCAGGTCATTGTGCGTGAAGCGCAGGCAGCAGTTTTCTTCCGCGATGGTAAGGCGCTCGACACGTTTGGGCCAGGGCGGCATACCATAACAACTGCCAATGTGCCCTTGCTCATCGATCTCATAGGGAAAGCGTTTAGCGATCGGTCACCATTCACCGCCGAGGTGTATTTTGTCTCCCTGCGCGAGTTTGCTGATCAGAAGTGGGGAACCCCGCAGCCGATCCTGGTGCGTAATCCAGGCATGGGCCTAGGAGTGGCGTTGCTTCAAGGCTTTGGCACGTACAGCTTTGAAGTGGCCGACCCTCAACAGTTCGTCACGCAATTGGTTGGGGCAACGGGCACTTATGCGACGCGTGATATTCAGGCCCGCCTTCGCTCCATGCTGCTTTCAAAGCTGCAGGATATCTTAGGGGAGACGACAGACGCGAAGAATGTCCCTGAGCTCATCGGTCTCATCGAGGAGTTGGGTGCGGCAGTACGTGCGAAAGGTCACGACGATTTCAAAGCGCTAGGGATGACGCTAAAAGCCTTCTACATCGAGAGCCTGAAGCCCTCAGAGAAATCCGCTGAAGAACTGCGCGCGATGGGCATGCTCGATATGGCAACCTACACACAATTGCAGGCCGCGGATGCCATGCGGGATGCTGCACAAAATCCAAGCGGTGGCGCTGGGTTGACGGCAGGGATTGGTGCAGGTATGGGGATTGGAAATGCGCTTTCGGACGCCATTCGATCCACGGGCCAGGCTGGTGCTGGTGCAGCAGCGGCGGGAGGAACACCGAGTGGTGGAGCACCACCCGTGATGACACCCTCCGAAGCAGCTACATACCTGCGTGTTTCAGAAGAAGACGTCGTTGCCGCGATTGAAGCTGGAGATCTCTCCGCCAAGAAGATCGGGAACGCCTACCGGATCAGCAAGGAGGCGCTCGATAAATTCCTTTCGGGCTGAGATCTTGAACAAATGCAGTAAAGTTAAACGCCGGCACATTTGCCGGCGTTTTGCTATGCTGAAGTTCCTGATCTAAAAACGAAGCTGCATTTCGGAGATCGGATCCGAGGCAGTCATCTCTGTTTGGGCGGGATAAGATGGGTGATTTCCTCGTTTGAAAGGAAGCGATCCTTAGGGCGTTTACGCAAAAAGGACTTGAGTCTCTTGAAGTGAACGGCATCAATCGGGCCGTTTGATTTGACGACTGTATCCTTGTGTAAAAATACGAGGATCGGTCGAACCTCGATATCGTCCCTCGCAGGGAGAGCCTGGCTGATTGCGCGCGTTAAGGCTTTTACTGCCGAGCTCGCATTCGCTTCTATTCTGGCAATGGGATTTCGACCACCGCGATGAAGCAAATTTTTTCGAGGTTTGTCCTCCCACCATTTCCCATCTGCGTAATAAATTTTCCCCTCCTCAAAGCGTGGGATGAGAGCATACACCCCGTTCGGTGTAAATAAGGCATGATTTGCCCCCAAGAGGTAGTGGAAACAGGCATGGCGGTCATCAAAGCCTTTAAGGGCACTATCCAGGATCTCATCGATTCGAGGATGGCGCCCCCAATTGTTAAAAAAATTGATTCCAATTTGTGAGAGGAGCGTCCCACCAACTGCAAGGATGAGAAGAAGGTTTACTCTGTTCTGACGTGTAAACGAGAGGATTAAAGCGCCGATGAGCGCGCCAAGGCCTATGAAGATCATCGCTTTGCTGGCAATGTTATTGCGCTGGATCAAGCTGTGATTTACGACTTGACGCATTATGCCTCCACGCGTTTGAAGACGAGACAGGCGTTCTGCCCGCCCAGACCAAAGGAATTCGAAAGAACGACATCCGCCTTTAGATTGCGAGCCTTGTTGGGCACATAATCTAGATCTAATTCAGGATCAGGTACCTCATAGTTCGTGGTTGGATGGATGGCGCTGCGATCGATGGAAAGGGCGCAGACAACCGCTTCAATCGCACCTGAGGCGCCCATCGCGTGACCAAGCATCGATTTTGTTGAGGAGATGGGAACGG
>CAYLOP010000016.1:0-39256 GCA_964385305.1 uncultured Anaerolineaceae bacterium
GAACCTGTCCGATTTCCTGTTCCAGTTCTTCCAGGGTCATTCCTTTTGGGCTTATCCGGAACGACACCGGACAGGTGTACTTAGCGTGACCGTCGTTTCTACGGTGGTCATGGTAGGCTCACCTTTCAGTGATCTGCCGATTACTCAGGTGAGCCTACTTCTTCTTTCCCTCCTCGGCAATTATGTGACACATCCCAGCCGCGCTTTCCTCTTGACACCCCTCACTCTCATTGTAGAATACGAGTTACCGAACAAAGTAGGTTGGCTTGAGATGTTTGAGCAGCATAGCACTATCAAACTCATGGTCATGCGTAGGCTGCCGTTGCCGATAGCCCAAGGGTCATCGGCGTGGGCAGGCCGCGCCACCCGGCAATCTCGGGAGAAGTGACCGCAGCCAACCCCGGCAGCCCAATCACCGCCAGCCATCCGCTGGCGGTTTCCTTTGGAACGGCTTGATATCATCGGGCTGTTGGATATCCCAACCCCCTAAGGGGAGAGGTATTATGACGAAAAATATTCATGTTTCTGTCGCCTGGCCTTACGCCAACGGCGATATGCATGTAGGGCACCTGGCGGGTGCCTACTTGCCAGCCGATATCTTCGCCCGCTACAACCGCTTGAAGGGGAACCGAGTCTTGATGGTCTCCGGCTCCGATTCGCACGGCACACCGATCACAATCGAAGCCGACAAACGCGGCTTCACGCCGCGCGAACTCTTCGAGCACTACCACCGCCGTTTCCTGGAGGTCCAGCGTGAGATCGGCATCAGCTACGACCTCTTCACCCATACCGACACGGAGAACCACCACCGCATCGCGCAGGATTTCTTCTGCCGTCTCTACGAGGCGGGTTATTTGATTCTCACGAAACAGCGCCAACTCTACTCGGAGAGTGAGGGGCGATTTCTGCCCGATCGCTACGTGGAAGGCACCTGCCCGATCTGTGGTTATAGCGAAGCACGCGGCGACCAATGCGACAACTGCGGCAACCTGCTCGACGCCCTTGATCTCATCGAACCCCGCAGCAAGACAGACGGCAGCACGCCCATTGTGCGAGAGACAGAGCAGTTTTTCTTCGATCTGCCTGCCTTCAGCGACCAACTGATCCCCTATCTTGAGAAACATGCCGACCATTGGCGTCCCAACGTGATCAACTTTGCCGGTAGCTACATCGAGGGAGGGTTGAAGAGCCGCCCCGTGACGCGTGACCTCGTTTGGGGGATCCCCGTTCCCCTCGAGGAATGGAACGACAAACGTCTCTACGTGTGGTTTGAAGCGGTCATGGGCTACTTTACCGCTTCCGTCGAGTGGGCAGTGAACACTGGACAACCTGAAGCCTGGAAGGACTGGTGGTACAACCCCGAGGCGCGCATATACAACTTCATCGGCAAGGACAACATCCCCTTCCACACCTTAATCTGGCAGTCTGAGCTGCTCGGCGTTGGTGCCATTTACAACGATGACCCAGCCGCACGCCTCACGCTGCCTTATGACGTACCTGCCAATGAGTTCATGAACATTGAAGGCGCTCAATTCAGCAAGAGCCGCAACTGGGCTATCTGGCTCCCGGATATCCTCCAGCGCTACGACCCGGACGCCATCCGTTTCTATGTCACGGCTGCGATGCCGGAAGCCCGTGACAGCGACTTCTCGTGGTCTGAATTTGTGCGCCGTAACAACGATGAATTGGTCGCAACCTGGGGCAACCTGGCTAATCGCGTGCTTTCCTTCGCATATAAGCATTGGGAAGGCCGCATACCTGAGCCGTTAACACTGCGCCCGGATGATGAAGCGCTGCTCTCCGAGATCCATGGAGGCTTCGAGACCGTGGGTGATCTGTTCGAGGCTGTGAAACTGCGGGCGGCTTTGCAGGAATGCTTGCGTTTGGCAAGCGAGGTGAATGCTTACCTGGATCACGCACCTTGGTTCGGCGTGGTCAAGGAGGATAAAGAGTCTGCAGCCACCACGGTCTACACCGCGCTGCAGGCCATCGATTGGCTGAAGGTGCTCCTGGCGCCCATCCTGCCCTTCAGCGCAGAGCGTTTGCACAAGACGCTGGGCTATGAGGGACAGCTCTTTGGCGAGCAGCGGATCGAGACCTACCAGGAATCCAACCGCGCCCACGAAGCGCTGATCTACGACCCAACGGGTGCGACAGGGCGCTGGGAACCGAGCAAGCTTGAACCGGGCAAACCCTTCCAGAAGCCCAAGCCGCTCTACAAAAAACTAGACGAGGATATCATCGAACAGGAGCGTTCCCGCCTCGGAAAACCACAAAGCTAGCTTCCCCGCATAGACACGATCGCCCTCGAGGGCAAATACATGCGGGTGCCCCTTTGGGGTGTCTCTACAATCCTACTCTCCAGAGCCAGCATCCGCTGGCTCTCTTCTCTTTCCCACCATCTCGCCGGCTGTTCTCCAGATCAACGGCCGCGGAACTGCGGCGGGCGCTTCTCCGCGAACGCTACCAGCCCTTCTTTATGATCCTGCGTCCTGCTGGCGATTTCCTGGAGATAGGCCTCATAATCCAGCGCATCTTTAAGGAGAGGCTGTATGGCGTGGTTGAAGGCGCGCTTCGTCAGGCCAAAGGCACGCGTCGGTCCAGCAGCAAGCGAAGTTGCCATCTCAAGGACAACGTCAGTCAAATCATCGTCAGTAACAACACGGCTGACCAAACCGCAACTGAGAGCTTCTCCGGCCGAAAGCGGCTGGTTGATGAACGCCATTTCCAATGCACGCGACATCCCTACCAGGAGCGGCAGTGAGAGCGATATTCCTGAATCAGCGGTTAGACCTATACCTGTGAAACCAAAACGAAATTGCGCGCTCTCCGATGCCAATCGTATGTCTGTAGCCAAGGCAATCCCCAGCCCTGCACCAACCGCCGGGCCGTTGATCCCCCCAATGACCGGCTTCTCAATTTCTCGCAACTGCTGCACCACACGATTGTATGTCCGCCGGAGATGATGGCGGTAGCTCCCAGGATCGCCGTGCTCAGCGATCTCACGCACATCATGACCTGTGCTGAAATACCCCTCAGATCCAGTGAGGACAACGCAACGGACAACATCATCCCGCGCGGCATCCCTCAATACATCCCGCAAAGCCGTCACCATCTCGATTGTGAAAGCGTTGGCGGGCGGTCGATGGAAACGAATCACTTGCACCCCTTCCCGCTGCTCAAGATGCAATGGTTCTACATTTGTCATGGCTGACATCCTTGCGGAACACTCAATGGAGAATGAGATGATACGCGTTGTTCCCCCAGGGCGATAAAAGAAAAAAGTCGGGCGAGATCTCGCCCGACGAAAGTGCTAGATGGAAAAATTGAAGCCGATGTCGTCAATATCATCGTCCAGGTCATCATCGATTTCATCGTAGAAATCGTCGATATCAAGATCGATCTCGATCTCGATGTCCTCCTCCTTGTAAGCCACCCAGAGCTGGAGCACATCTCCCTCCTCCAGCTCGGACCATCTGGCGGCAACGATTGGCACTTGCTGGGTCAGACCATCTTCTAAACGGTACTCCAGACGAATCGGTTGGCCCTCACGCCAAGCACGATAGCACCGTTCCACCAAGGTTGGACCATTGATGCTTCGCACACGGCACATAGCGACGCGTGTGGGAATGGGTCCTTCTGTCAGACCTAGTAGCCATGAATCTGATACCAACTCAAACGTTGGTGGCGGTCCCTCTATAATCGTGATTTTTTCGGGTTCCTTCATGGTGTCCTCAGTGATCGAGCGCTTGATCACGGGTCAGAATCATACCACGTTTAATGCTTCCCGAGATACCCATGCACCTGGTACCATGATAGTGCATCTTCCAGAGTTTGGCGCAAGGGGCGCGGAGTCAAACCCAGTTCTCGCTCCGCTTTCGAACAATTATACGCTTGCCAGGTGCGGATAGCTCGCAGGTGATTCCCCGCTCGGTCCAATGCCGGGATCACCTTGCCCAGCGCGAGCACTAGTTCAACCAACTTCAGTGGAATTTCGATTCGGGGTGGGCGCACGCCTGCGATCTCCGCCATGAGACTGAGCAAGTTGCGCAAGGTCTCGTTGTGGCCGCCCAGGATATAACGCTCCCCCAGCCTTCCCACTTCCGCCGCCCGAATCTGGGCGCCGGCCACCTCGCGAACGTCCACCACATTGATCGACGCTGGGAGCCAACCAATCGCCAGCCCGCGCGCTACCGCGAGGAGCACACCGCCAAGCGCTTGATGGCGATCTCCCGGTCCAAAGACCGCCGTTGGATTGACGACTACTATGGGTAAGCCATCGAGTGCTGCACGAAGCACTTCGCTCTCCATCGCGTATTTGCATTCATAATAGGCCGAACGAGCCACAGAACCCGGGATGTAAAGATCCCTTTCATCTGCAAGCCGGTTTTCGTGTACGGGCGGCATGCCAATGGTGGTCATACTGGATGTATAGATCACGCGCACCACCGCCGCCTGTCGGACGAAATCCAATATGCCGCGCGTTTGCCGCACAGCATGTGCAACCTGGCCAGGAACATCCCGTGTATGGCTGGGGTAGTAGCCCGCGGCGTGGAATACGAGTTCAACGCCATCGAACGCCGCCGCGAGATTCTCCGGCTGTTCAATGTCGCCCTCAAACCACCTCACCGGCGCTTCACCCAGGTGACCGGTAGCCCCGGGTCGACGACGCAGGCCGCGCACTTCCCACCCGCGCTCCAGCGCCGCTCGGGCGATGTGCCCACCGATAAAGCCGGTTGCTCCAAGGACTAACACCCGTTTCATATCATCAAGTTCCCAACGTGTCTCCGTTCATTTCATACTCGCGTTCTTCCTCACAATGATCTCTTGTTTATA
The DNA here is from genome assembly GCA_964385305.1 of uncultured Anaerolineaceae bacterium. GTDB lineage: Bacteria > Chloroflexota > Anaerolineae > Anaerolineales > E44-bin32 > CAYLOP01. Next base: position 4,837 of record CAYLOP010000016.1, read on the forward strand.
CGATGGGTGAGCCTTCTCCGCAACGCCATTGCGGAGTTCTTCTCATCGCCCTTTACGGACTGTAAGAACGCGGCCGCCCCTCCCTGTCCTTCCCGCAGTTTGCGTCCGATGACCCACGTCTCGCAGCCGCGTTCGATCCGCCCAACCCACGCGTCCATTTCGCCCTTGTGTGCGGTGCTATGTCCTGCCCGCCGATCGAGTTCTACGAGAGGGGCCATCTTGATGCGCAGCTCAACCTCGCAGCCTCGGCTTCTATCAATGGTGGGGGTATTCGCTTCGAACCAGCCTCCAACACCCTTTGGTTCTCCCAGATCTTTCGCTGGTACCAGAACGTTTTTAGGGGTCGAACGGGCGTGCATGAGGTTGTTCATCGCAGTCTTACGGATCTTGAAGCTAAAACCGTCCTTCAGGCGGAAAGCGCGCGCATTCGGTATATGCCCTACGATTGGATCATCAACACGGTAACTTGGTTAATGCCCTGGTAATAGACGCGGAGTGATGGCGGAGTACGCATCCGGCCTTCATATCAAATTCTTCCAATGCTATGAAACAACAGGTAGGGCTACGAATCCAAACGCACTGAGGCACGCGTTGCGGCACACCGTGGACATCCAAGTCGATCACAGAGCAGCGCGCGCGGATCCTCATGGATCCAACCCACGGCGATGTTCACCATATCCCTCAGCGGGATTGCCTCAATCGTGCTGGGCCCCACTTTTACCCGTCGCACCACCGCCTCCAAACGTGGTGCAATTGCCTGAAATCCGTCAGGACAACCTGGAAAACCCGGACACGCCACTACACCCTCAGGCGTCAGTGCCCAACGGGTGAATTGCGCCCGGCCCGCGGTCTTCTCGGCATGATGCAGGCTGACATTGGCAGTGTGATCCACACCGAGTAACAGCACATCGCCGTCAAAGTCCGCCATCCATGCGACAGGTGCAAAGGGGTCTTCGATGGACTGTGAGTCAAGCGCTTCATCGACGTTCAGACCCGCGAAGGATAGAATGGGATGCGAGCTGCGCCGGGCTTCCGGCTGGCACCGAATAATCTCCGCGACCTCACTCATATCTGGGTCTGCGGGCAAGTCGGGCGTGAAAAACGCTGCGTCGCTGTTTAATCCCAATGCCTCACCATAGTTCATGGCATTGTCCGGCGGCCCTACTGCTGGAGTAACCATTGTTCGGGTTGTGAACGTCGGTGTGAGCACAATCTCGATTGTAGAGAGTAACGCCCCTACGATCGAATTTGCCCCACCCGCCACAGGCTCAAAAGCTTGTGGCGATGCATGGACGATGACCCGACTGTGCAAGCCCAAATCGAGCTCACGGAACGCCGCCTTGAAATCACGATAGGTAAGCATGGTCTCTCACTCGATCGATGAGGAACGCTGCGACAACGCGCCGCACAATGAAATTGGAGAAAAGAATCGCTTCCCTTTCGCTGAGATCAATGTTATTTACCTTCCCATGAGGGGTCCCGTTTTTCAATGAAAGCATGCATCCCTTCCTTTTGATCCGCTGAACTGAAGAGAAAGTAGAACGCGCGTCGCTCGTCCAAAAGTCCCTCAGCCAAGAAGGATTCAAAAGACTGATTCACCATCTCCTTGCCCATGCGGATTGCAAGAGGCGCACGCGATGCGATCTCCTTCGCGAGCCCCAAGGCTTCTTCCAGGTAGACTTCAACCGGCACAACACGATTCACCAGGCCAAATTGGTAGGCTTCTTCTGCGGTGAGCGTGCGGTTATTGAGCACCATCTCCATAGCAATGGCCTTGCCCACAGCCTTTGTGAGTCTTTGCGTGCCACCCGCACCCGGGATCACACCAAGCTCGATCTCGGGTTGTCCAAATTTAGCAGATTCGGAGGCGATGATCATGTCGCAAGACATCGCCAACTCATTGCCACCCCCAAGGCACCACCCCGAAACCGCTGCGATGATCGGCTTTTTGATTTTGCGAACGCTGTCCCATCGCCCGATTGGCGCGGTCAGGAGCATGTCGACTGCTGTTGCGCCCACCATCTCCTTGATGTCCGCACCGGCAGCAAAAGCGCGGTCGCTGCCCGTGATCACGATGGCACCGATGCCATCATCAGCGTCAAAGGCCTCCAAGGCTTGCGCAAGTTCCTCCATGATCGTGCTGTTGAGCGTATTGAGCGCGTTGGGACGGTTGAGGCGGATCAGACCAACGCGATCATGAATCTCGACCTCAATTGCGGTGTACGTCATTTATGCCTCCCATGCGGTTTTTTCTGGTTTTCTCAGGGATGCGGAAGTTGGGCTCGTAACTTACGGATGTGCGCAGTGTGATCACGCTCGTGCCACAGCATTCTCCGCATGACTTTACGCGCCGACCATGTCTCTCCCGATATCGTAACCACACCAGTTCGTTTCACGAGTTCCGGCAGAATGGCGAGGGTGTGGTCTCTGACATGGGATAAGCATGCCAACGAAGCCTCGGGTAATTCACTTCTCTGGAATCCCAAACCCATGCGGTCCAAGTACCACCATTCTGAACGAGCGACATGCATGAGAATGCCGTCGATGGCCCATCGCTCGCCGGAGAATTCCCGAAGTAGATGATCTTGACTGATACCTTCAATCGAAGCGAGCAAATCAGCCCGAGTTGCCATAAGTAAAACTTCTAGCTCATGTAGTTCATCCTGCATCAATGGAGGACGATCGGAAGCGAAGAAGGCATTTACTTCGTACCCATCTTCCGATTCCCATGCCCGGATGACTTCAGCAACGATCATGGGATCGGTGATCCCGCTCACGTGTAACCCATGGCTTGCGGTCCATGTTAAATAGGCCTCGACACTCTTGGGTATGGCTTGGATCGCACTCTCGAGGTTGTGACCTGACGTAAAGCAACCAGGCAAGTCAGGTACATGCGCGATCCATTGCCGTTCGTTCTCTTCTGCACACACCAGGTAAGCCATTACAATGCTTCTCCCTCCTGCCTCTCCAGGTCATCCCGCAGCGAGCAAATCTCCGGAGGGTTTGCTGTATGTGCTTTGATGCAGGGAGCTACCACCCCACGGAACAGCGTCATCACACCGCTTCACGGTTTTTAGGGGCGCAAACCTGCAACGTTCGTGTTCCCGATGACTGCCGTTCATCACTTAACTAAGGTATTATACGCTGACCAGCATAGAAAGCCTCTTGAGACCCTAATACCCAGCAACCGGACGCATCGCATCCCGGCATACATGCGAACAAGACACTCGTCCTGCCCATCGCAACTCGCACAGGAAAATCGCTTGGCGCTCATGATCCAGCAGAGCCCCAACAACACATCACGCACAATGTGAAACTCAATGACTCCGCAATCGGGCGAAGGGCGTCAGGGTGTATCGTCAGGGCAGGTGGGGATCGCATCTCCGAGATGATCCGCGTTGAGTTCGAGACCCAGATAGGGCGAGGGATCAAGTGTGTTCTCGATTTCGAGTTCGTTCATGAAACTGCCGGAGCCATCGTCTCGCACAATTGAAAAATGTAGGTGCATACCCGTGGGATTTTGAGGGTCTGCAGAATAGTTCCCCTGATATCCAAGAAGCGTCCCAGCAGCAACAAAGGTTTCATGCGTTCCCGGAGGAAACGCCTCAACGATAAATGAATTACCATCGGCATCGGCCATATGTGTGTAGTATGTCCAAATGCTGCGTCCAGGCTGAAGCGGGTCTTCCGGGATACGGATGATCACGGATGCACGCCAATCAGGAAGCCTCGTAAGATATCCATCATAGGCTGCAACAACGGGCGTCTGCCCTAACCCGTCAGGACCGCTCGGGCCGAAGATATCCACCCCTTGATGCTTATGGCCAGCGCGCATAATATCACCCCAAACATAACCGGCATAGCCATCACTTGGCAATAAAAATGGCGCCTGTCCACAACGCTCACCGCCGCGCAGCTCCCAATCGGCGTGGGCTTGAGGATCAGCCCAATATTGGCGCAAATGCATAATCCTGGTTCCCTCGGACCGAAGATTGCTATAAAGAAGATATGCTACTACAAGGCCGAGCACGATAAGCGCTGAGGCACCCAATCCCAACCTGCGTTTCATAGAAGATGGCAAACCTTCACTACGCTGCCGGTGCAGCATTTAAGTCCATCCCAACAGCGCCTGTCACCGCCACGATCTCCTGTGGGGAAACGCGCACAAGGGCATTTAGCTCTCCACCACCCGCGTAGACTTCCTCATGCGTGAGCACATCCTGGTCAATGAGCGTGGGAAGGCTCTGTCGTAAACCAAAAGGAGGCACAGCGCCGATGGGATAGCCCGTCACTTCCAACACGGTGTCTGCATCAGCGAGTTTAACTCGTTTACGTCCCACACTATAGTGGGCGGCGATGGGCCGTCGATCAACGCGGCTGGTGCCACAAGCAATTGCCATGACAGGTTTGCCATCAATCAAAAACAATAAGGATTTCACAATCTGATCGGGTGTTGTTCCTACCGCGCTCGCGGCATCTTCCACGGTCAGGACATTTTGGGTCAAATGAACGATTTTCCCGCTAATGTCATGGCTCTCCATGAAATCCGCCAGATCTGATGAATTGAGCATAACGAATCACCTTCCAAGAGCGTGCTTCCTACCGTGCCTCACAAACCAGGTTGTTCACGGTGTCGACGCGTCGCGTTCTTCCTCGAGATGTTCTGCAAAACAAAGTGTGACATGATCGGCCGCGAAACTCATCAAGGCCTTCCCCGCCGTTTGCCCCTCCGGAGAGGCCATCGCTTCCAGGAGAGTTTTCGCGTCATTAAAAAAGAACTCGTGGACGAAGTGTAATCCAATCTCGCCGGTCAGGGTCTCATGGATACGGCTCACGGAAACCCGTCGTAACCCGGGCATCCTCTCTGCCTTTCGAACGAACTCCTCGCTCCATCTTCTCTCGAATTCAAGCACATTCTCGGGCCGACGGAAAAGAAGCATCAGCTTATGCACTTTCACACCTCAGTTCCTCAAGTGGGATTAAGCACCATGTTAACCTATCGTTTACCTGCTAACCCTTGAGGACTATTGAGATTAGTAGGAAAGATATCCTATACTATACGATAATCATGGCACGATTATTTCATTTGAGGTTATCAATGCTTCTATTTTATCCTCGCGGCCAAGGTTTGACAGAGTACGCCCTGATTATTCTGCTTGTGGGGCTTATTGTCATTGTGCTTGTAACCATCTTTGGTCAAAGCGTAGGGAACCTATTTAGCAACATTATTGCTAACTTTTAATAGGATGCACTTCCTGCAAATGCCCGTATTTATGATTAAGCGCGACATAGAAATATTGGGGTACTAACCGCACCAGCTAAATACGATTAACATAGATACCCCACCCGGGCAGAGCTTGCAGACTGTATTAGCTATGGGATCCCCGATCGACCCAAAATAACTCGTAGCCAAACCGCATGACCGAGCTTGTCTTCGACGTTTGAAAGCCCGTGAAGATATGCTTGTAGAAGAATGTGGTAGCGCCAATTACTCTTCAGATGTTTCCAAACCCGCTTTATGCACATAAGTCTTCAAGCGCTTTGCGACCTCACGCCTGGGCAGGAGAATACGTCTGCCGCAACCGAGACATTTGAGACCAATATCGGCTCCCAGGCGAACGACCACCCAGTCCGTCGATCCACAGGGATGAGGCTTGCGCAAACGCAACACGTCATCAAGCTGAAGTTCGGGCAACATGGTAAAAACCCTTCATTCCTCAAGGGTGGATTATAACATCGGCATCAATCCATCTGTACGGATGGTATAATCTCCTTACTATGTTTTTTGGTTTAAGTCTGACGACGATCATCGCTCGCGTAATCACCCTCGTTTCTGCGCTAACCGTGCATGAGTTCGCCCATGCCTGGGCTGCGGATCAACTCGGCGACAACACACCTCGCAACAATGGGCGCCTCACCCTGAATCCGCTGGCTCACCTGGACCCTATTGGTTCACTCATGCTGATCCTGGCCGGTTTCGGCTGGGCAAAGCCTGTCCCGGTCAATCCCTACAACCTGCAACGTCGCACGCCGGCGGGCATGATGCTGGTCTCCGCTGCGGGGCCATTCTCAAACCTGCTCCTTGCCATCTTAGGGGCGCTTCCATTCCGCATGGGCTTGCTCCCCGTCAACAGCGGGGCAGGCGCCTTTGCCACAGAGTTGCTCTTTAACTTCATCCTGATCAACTTGATCTTGCTCTTCTTCAACCTCATTCCCATCTTCCCGCTCGACGGCGAAAAAGTGGCAGAGTACTTTCTGCCAATTGGCGGGCAGGAATTCCTCCACAGAATTCGACCCTATGGCCCCATGATCCTTATGGGCTTGATCCTACTGGGACGCTTCCAAAGCCTCGATCTATTGAGCGTTCTCATCGGTAAACCGACTTGGTTCATCTTTAACTTGCTCGTATAACCAAAATGAACCTTGCGTATCGAGCAACCCAATTCTTCCGCGCGCGATCAGCAAAGTCGCTTGCACCCAACCACGCTTTAATCGAAACACATCTCTCACCGCCCCTGGCGCAATACTTCTTCCGCCTGAGCCACGCAGACCAAACACATGCTTTGCGTGTTCTCCAATATTTGCTACAGCAAGGTGAACAAGATCCCAATCTCCTATCGGCAGCGCTGCTGCATGACATTGGCAAGGTCCGAGCCCAACCCCAGCTCATGGGCCGCATCCTTGTCGTTTTGGCACATTGGCTCTTCCCGAACCTTGTCCTAAAATGGGCTTCCGGCAAGCCTACAGGTCTCCGACGCCCGTTTGTGATCGCAGGACAACATGCTGATTGGGGGGCCGAAATCCTTGAAGAAGCAGGCGCACCAGAAACCGTTGTAGAATTGGTCCGTCGCCATCATGATCCGCCCTCAGAGATTGCCCGGACAGAAATCGATCGCTTGTTGAAAAGACTGCAGCTTGCAGATAGCGAGAATTGAGGAAAACCATGGCTGTAGAAATCTTCTTCCTTGGGTTAGATCAAGTGGGCGCATCCATTGGCATGGCAATCGCCCAGGCTGAGATCCAGCAGGAGATCCTGCGCGTTGGCTACGATCCAGACCCCCGTTTGGCGCGTCGCGCCCAAGAGCTAGGGGCAGTCGACCGTCTGGTCAGCCATCCCAGAAACGCTCCCAAGTCCGCCGATCTCGTCATCATCGATACGCCGGTTGTCGATGTACGCGACTATCTCAAGCTCCTCTCAAATACCCTCAAACCTGATGGTGTCATCGTAGACACCTCCCACCTGAAAGCTGTCCCTATGACATGGGCTGCAGAGATTCTCCCCGAGCATCATCACTACATAGGCGCGACGCCAGTGGTCGGACCCCACGTATTAGCGTCCGAGCTCGCCGATCTGTCTGTGCCGCGTGCGGATCTTTTCCAAGGTGGCTTTTTCGCGCTTGTCGTCCCTCCCTCAATCCCTGATGCTGCCGTCCGACTTGCTTCTAGCCTGGTCGTATCCGTTGGGGCGACGCCTTTCTTTGTAGACGCCTGCGAGAGCGATGGTGTGAACGCGATCACACATGATCTTCCATCCGTACTCGGTGCAGTTCTCATGCACCTCGCCAAACGCTCTCCTTCCTGGCGAGAAATCTCCCGGTTGGCAGGTGCTCCATTCGCCGCCGGCACGGAAGTGATAGCGCATCCTTCGCTCGATATCTATGCTGCCACCCTTGCGCTAAACCGGGACAACATCATAACGCGTATTGACACACTAATTGACGAGTTACACGTATTACGCGCCGCTCTCGCCAATGAGGAGGGGAAAGCGATCAAGCGCTACATCGAGGAGGCTGTGGTGGCGCGCGAGTCCTGGATTGCAGAAAGAGAAAAAGGCAAGTGGGGTACGCAAGATCTCGAACCGCCCATCGACTCCGACAGAGGAGGTTTGCTCAGCACACTCCTGGGGATCAGGCAGCGCAAGCCCAGAGCAGAGGAGTAATATCCACGCATACCGGGAAGCAAGTAAATTGATCGTCGTAGTTTGAGGCGTATAATTGACGTGTGAACCAGTTCTACTGCTACATCCTCGAATGTGCTGACGGCACTTTCTATACCGGTTGGACGACTAATCCCCAGCGCCGCGTTCGGGAACACCAGGCTGGCTGTGGCGCTCGCTACACTCGCTCGCGAACACCTCTCCGCTTAGTGTACGTCGAACCACAGCCTGACCGTCAAACTGCCATGCAACGCGAACGTGCCATCAAATCGCTTTCGCGAAAACGTAAACTCGATCTTATCAGCGCAAACCCATTGCGCTGAATGATTTATATTAGGAAGGCGAATGTGAACATGACTGAAACGACAAAGACCGCATGGATTACTGAGGAGCTGGATCGACTTAAGAACGCAGGCCTCTACACCAATATTCGGACCTTAAGTTCTCCCCAGGGTGCCTGGCTCGTCGTCGACGGTCAGGATGTGCTCAACTTTTGCTCGAATAATTACCTCGGCCTTGCTAACCATCCCCGCATTGTTGAGGCCGCAAAAGAAGCCGCCGACACCTTCGGCGTTGGACCGGGTGCTGTGCGAACGATCGCAGGCACGATGAGTTTGCATCTCGATTTCGAACGAAGAATGGCCGCCTTCAAGGGAGTCGAAGCGGCTATTTCATTCCAATCCGGTTTCAATGCCAATCTCGCCGCGATCCCGGCCCTAGTGGGCAAAGAGGATGCTATCTACTCCGATGAACTCAACCACGCGAGCATCATTGATGGAAGCCGCCTCGCGCGCGCTAAGGTCATCCGGTTCGCACATGCCAATGCAGAGGATTTACGGCGCGCCATTGAGGAGAACAAAGACGCCGGCTATCGCCGCGCACTGATCGTGACAGACGGCGTGTTCAGTATGGACGGCGACATTGCCCCGCTCGATAAGATCTACGAGGTCGCCGCAGAATACGACATCCTGCTCATGGTCGACGACGCGCATGGTGAAGGCGTTCTCGGCAAGGGTGGTCGTGGAATCGTCGATCACTTCAATCTTCACGGCAAAGTCGATATCGAGGTCGGCACGCTCTCTAAAGCATTCGGTGTCGTCGGTGGCGTGGTCGCAGGTAAAAGCCAAATCGTAGAGTGGCTGCGGCAACGCGGTCGCCCCTTCCTGTTCTCCTCCGCGATGACTGTCCCTGATGTGGCGGCATGCATCGCCTCGATCGACCTATTGGAGGAATCCACCGAACTCGTCGATCGCTTGTGGAGCAACACAGATTTCTTTAAGCGCGAACTCGAAGGGCTCGGTTTCGACACGGGCATGAGTGCCACCCCTATCACGCCAATCATGCTGGGAGAAGCGCCGCTCGCCCAGGAATTCAGCCGTCAATTGTTCAAAGAGGGTGTCTTTGCCATGTCGATCGGCTTCCCAACCGTGCCGCGCGGTAAAGCGCGCATCCGAGTGATGATCTCTGCGGCTCATAGCAAGAATGACCTCGAGCGTGGACTAACCGCCTTTGAAAAAGTGGGGCGCGATTTGGGCGTAATCTAAGACCCCTGCCCTCTTTCTCAACTCTCATTTAATATCCTTGTGCCCGTGCTTGCGCACGGGCACAATGTTGACCCGACTCATAAGGGAGGAGAGAGTCAGTAACTCTCAATTTCGTTGTAGCCCATTGCTATCGAAACGGGTCGTACCCAGGAGCCGTCCCCGCCCAAATGCATGTGGGCTTATCGAACTGATTGCAAATCATGGCTCTTGAACAGCGATGCGCAATTACACGTGGGGGTTGATCAGGAAGGATTTCCGCTGGATAAACAAACTGCGCCTCCAAGCAGACTTCCTCATCAACACGATCACAGTACTGCATCTTCACTGTCGCCCAGGTTACCCAGGCCATCCCTCACCTCCCAGTCCTTGGCCTTTGAGTATGATTACTCTATACGCTACCTATAAGACTAGTTAGTGCCAACTGTCACAATAAAACTGAGACTTTCTGCCTTAAGAATAGATAATCCAAAATCATGGCATACTTCCAGTGAAAAGCATGGAGCGGTATGTGGTCACCCTCGTAGCATGGATGCAGTGAAAGGGGGAGATCTATTGGTTCGAACGGAGTATAAATGCGGCAATGTCGTGGTGAGATTAATATTGAAAGGTAGCCCGGAGGGGGACGATCTTCCGATTGTAATTGATCACGTACTTCTGTAACCGTGCCTCCAATTCCTTGAAAAGCTCCGAGGTAATGATTTCTTCCATGGTATCGCTATCTGAAGCTAAGAAACCCGCTAATCGTAGTGGATACTCACCATAGGCGGTATGCCACGCCTCACACATCTTTAAACCCATTTGTTCTAACGCTGGTACGAATCTGCCCCGCACATACAGCAAATAAGCTTCTCGTTGACCAGGCATTAAATCATACGTAAGCAGCAGCTTGACTGGGACGTTCTCAAGTTCCATCGCAAACGCTCACAATGCCCAAGGCGTACGCACACATGCTAGCGAACGATTCTGGGTCGGCGGGAGAAAGGATTGGCGAATGAGCCCGTGCGAACCTCACTTGCATGCTCCGGCCATATACCGGCGATCGCCGTTCCACATATCGGGCAAACGCCCTCGTCAGTTAGATTGTAGCCAAGGATCAAATACCCATAGCGCTCGATCAGTACTTCTCCGCACGACGGGCAGATGGTGTGCTCATAGGAGCCTACCTGACCTGGTAGATTCCCTGCGAAAACATAGCGCAGGCCAGCTTCTTGCCCAATTTCTGCTGCCCGAATCAGTGTCTCTGCTGTCGTTTGGCTGGCGCGAGTCATCTTGTAGTGAGGATGAAAAGCGGTCACATGCCAGGGGATATCCGGCGACACCGAATAGATGTAGCGCGCCGCATCCATCAATTCCTCTGTGCTGTCATTGAAACCCGGCACCACTAGAGTGACCACTTCAACCCACATTCCTTTTTCGTTCGCCATTTTGATCGAGTCCAGCACATTCTGCAGTACCCCGCCCAAACGTCGGTACTGTTTGTCTTGCATGGTCTTTAGGTCGACCTTGAAACCGGTCAGATAGGGACTGAGATAATCCAAGACCTCAGGCGTGGCGTTACCGTTGGAGATATAGACACATTTTAATCCCGCTTCAATAGCCTTCTTGAATACGGCTACCGCCCATTCCGATGTGATGAGTGGTTCGTTGTAAGAAGAACCGACCACGCGCGCACCCATATCCACGCCATGTGCCACCATCTCATCAGGCGTCACTCGGCGCACATACCGTCCGGCAACACTGGCAGCAGGGTCTCGCAAAGCTTGGGAACTTACCCAATTTTGGCAATAGCTGCAATGAAAATCACACCCCAGCATGCCAAACGTCAGCGTGTCTGAACCAGGGAGCAGGTGGTAGAAGGGTTTCTTTTCCGTTGGATCACACTGCAGGGCAGCAACATAGCCCCACGGCACGCGGAGTTCACCCCTTTGGTTGAAGCGCACCTTACAAACTCCACGACGCCCAGGCTTGATTAAGCAGCGATGCGCACAAGCAAAGCAACGCACAGCGTCATCCGGTTGACGCTCATACAGCTCCCCTTCTGCTGTCATAGAATCAAGCAATTCAGCAAGCGTTGTCATCGCGCTCCAGCAGAATTATAACACCCTTAGCGAGACCCCTCCGATACGGGTACAATGGGATTGTGATTACGATAGCCATTCAAGCCGGCGGTCGCTCAAGCCGCATGGGAAGCGATAAAGCCTCTGTAAAGCTTGCAGGAAAACCCCTCATCGAGCACGTTCTCGCACGCGTCGTGGGGTTAGGGGATGAGATCTTGATCACCACCAACCATCCCGCAGAGTATGGTTATTTAGATACACGTCTAGAACCCGATTTGACACCAGGCGCTGGCGTGCTTGCTGGCCTGCACACTGCGCTCTCAGCGGCTGCTGGAACCCTTGTACTTGTATTGGCCTGTGATATGCCGTTTGTCAGCCGACCGCTTCTGGAACATATGCTCCGTCTCGCCAAAGATTTCGACGTTGTTATCCCCAAATATCGTAAGATGTACGAGCCCCTCCATGCGGTCTACCGGAAAACATCCTGCTTGGCTGCCGTTGAGAGGGTCCTCATGACCGGGGAACAGCGCGTGATAAGTCTTCTCTCCGGTCTCAACGTCCGCACCATCGGTCCGCCCGATCTTGCCCATCTCGATCCTGAAGGTCTAAGCTTTTTCAATATCAACACACCGGATGATCTTATCTATGCGGAGCAATTACTATCCCAACGTCGCGCTGGAGAGCAATCACAAGGTCCTTAACGGGTTGCTTTCCTATCTAGGTGACGGACGTCGCCCAGGTAAGGAAGGATTCCACTTCGGTTCCGCATTCCCCCCACTTTAAACTAGACATACCTATGGAAGCTTCGTATGTCGACTGCGCATTGCTTGAGGCGCTCCCTCTTTTTAAAGGTTTGACGGCCCAAGACGTACAACTCTTGGCCGAGCGGTTCAAGCGCGTTAAGTATGCCAAAGGTGATGCGATCTTTGCTCAAGGCGACCCTGCAGACTATATTTATATTGTAATCACTGGGAACGTGGCGATCCGTTTCAAGCCTGAGGATGACGAAATGCTGACTGTAACCGAAGTCGGTAAAGATGGTGTTTTTGGCTGGTCATCTGTGCTCGGCCGCAATAAATACACATCGTGTGCTATCTGCCTGAGTGATGTTGAAGCACTTAGAATCCAGGGGAATGTCCTCCGGAAATTATGTAAGACTAACCCTGAAACTGGTGTTATCATATTAGAACGGTTGGCAGAGGTAATCGCCGAACGGTTGAGAAACACACACGAATATGTGATCGAGATGCTCCACCATGGGATGCGTTAGGAGATCCGTCCCTGAGGACATACGTGGAGGTGAGGGATGCTGGAAGATGTGGGCCATAATCACCAAACAGACGCGTCTCCTAAAGAGCGTATGCAAGCATTAATCGAAGTCATCAGTTCCTACATCGAGCAGTATCATGGTGGCTGGGTACGCCTGGTTGATTTTGATGGCGCCGTCTTGAAGGTTGAGATGGGTGGTGCATGCAAGAAATGCTCACTCTCAGACGCCACGCTGCACGGATGGGTCGCCGGCACAGTGCGTCAGTTCTTCCCGGAAGTCGAACACATCGAAGCTGTATAGTCTAGATGCAGGTGAACATAAGAGCACGGACACATTATGTCCGTGCTCTTTGGGTTGCAGCAACGCGTCCATGAACGGGAAGGAGTGGATCAGAGGAGGAAACGCAGTAGCAACCATCCCGTCGCTAGTAAAACAGTGATCAGGAGAGCTGGCATGCCCTTGCGGATAAAGTAGCGGTAAGTGATTGGATACCCGACCCGCTCTGCAATACCCGCCGTCACCATGTTCGCCGAAGCGCCGATCAGCGATCCGTTCCCGCCCATCGCAGCTCCGACTGAAAGGCAGAAAAACAGCGCCATGTTGCCCGCACCAGGAACCGTGTTAGTGAGATATCCCACAACCGGCAACATTGCTGCTGTGAAGGGGATATTCGCCACAACCGTCGACAAGAGCGCGCTGACCCATATCACAACGATCATTGCCAGAGGCAAGCTCTGACCGACCAACTTTGCCACCCACTGTGCAAGCATGCTCACCAAGCCAACCTCCTGGATGGCTCCGACAACCGCAAAGAGCGCCATAAAGAAAACGAGTGTGGTCCAATCAACGGCCTCAATCATCTCGTCGATATTCGGCTGGATCCATACCAGGAGCGCAGTTGCGCCAAGAATCGCTGTGACCGCCGGAAGCAAGTGAAAATTCTCTCCAAATAGAAAGAGCAGGAGCATCGCCAGCCCCACCCATCCAGCTTTACGGAGGTTTTCCGGTTGGGTGATCTGAGCATTTTCTCTTAGTTTTTCATACAAGACTTCCGAGACGCCACTTGTCGCCGTCGCCAGTTCCGCACGATAGATGAGCAGGCAGTATACAAACAACCCAGCCAACGCGATGATCACACCCGGGGTTAGATTCGCGAGAAAGCCCGCAAAGGAGATGCTGGCGTATGAACCGATAAGGATGTTGGTCGGCGTTCCCACCAAGGTGATGATCCCACCAACGTTGGACGCCATAACTTCGGGCATCAGAAGCGTCAATGGGTTTAGACCCAGTGCTAACGCGATCTGGACGGTGATGGGCGTCATCAACAACATCGTTGTGACATTGTCCAAAAATGCAGATGTTGTTGCTGTGATCAGCATCAGGATCGCCATCAGCAACCAGGCCTTGCCTCTAGAAACTTGATAGGCGAAGAATGCCATCCAATGGAATAGCCCAGTACCCTCGATCACCGCGATGATGATCATCATCCCCATAATCAGAAAGATCACATTCCAATCGATATATCGTAGTGCACCAAGAAAATCAAAGATAAATACATCTGAGGCTAAGGGTTCACCTATGTAACTCACCGCGAGCAGGAGCGAAAACCCAACCAGCGCGGCCAGCGCATTATGCAGCTTCTCCAAGGCGATTAGCAATAACATGCCGATAAATATGACCGTCGCGATCCAGAAGGCTGGCGAGATACGGCGCCCCAGTTCAATCCTCGGCAGCACAAGCGCTTCATCAGCCGAAAGACCTTCAAGATCACTCTCGGATATTGGCACAGTAACGGGTTGATAATGATGGCGTTCGATTACCAGCGTCCAGCCTCGCCACGCTGATTGCGGCACATTAACGCTGAAGCTCCCATCCGCTTGTGTGGTTCCCTCCTCGAAGACTTCTCCGCCCGCAACGAACTGAACCCGCGCGTTAAAAACAGGTTCTCCCTGCGCGTCAACGACCACTCCGGTCACCCGGGGTCCGGCATGTGGGTCCTGCGTTTGCGCGGCAACGCCACTTGGAGAGGACAATGAGATCACAAGTCCTGAAGCCAAGGCCAGGCCCAGCAGCCATCGAGCGACCCTCACATCTCACCTCCCCCATTCGCCAGAATAACCTTGGATCCTGTCACCTCCTCCAATTGCTGCGTAAACGCCCTGAGACGGTCTGTCGTAAAAATATTTACGTGCTCTTCGCCCTTTGCCTCTGGGCGGCCCAAAATCACATGGGTGGCCTCAACTTCACGCGCAAATGTGACAATTTCATCCATCACCTCCCCCTGTCGCACACTGCCATCCGCGAGAACGCCTGCCTCCTCAGCCTTGGCCTGCGCTGCCAACAAGATGAACTCCCCCATCCCGCGCATCTCTGCTGACAAGACATGTGTTCGGCTCTGTTGAGTCACATTGAGGAAATCCAAATTAACCACATATAGGAAATGCAACCGCTCACCGGTCTTCTTCGCAAGCTGGATCCCGAGTTCGATCGCATTCTTGCTTCCCGGGCCCCCTCGTATGGGACATAAAATCCCACCCATATTCCCTCCTTCTCTGAGATGACATGCTAGCCGTCACGAACGCCAACGTATCCTCACCTAATCCCGCTATTCCCCCTGTACGCTGATACGCTGTGTGTGCTTCAAACGGAAGATTCTCGCTCATACGGCGGAATGATTAGGCTGGAGGTCGCTACTCACCGCCTTCCTTCTCCATGATGACCACAGGCATGGAGCAGAGCGTTCGGAATCGCTCAGCATCCTCAACCGTACCTACTACGCCTGCGCCGTAGTGCATCGGCACTGCCACCCGCGGTTGTATAACCTCGGCTGCTTGTGCAGCCTCTTCGGCGGTCATAACATACATGCCGCTTACAGGCAGAAAGGCAATATCACAAGCCAAACCCTCCATCTCTGGGATCTTGTCAGTGTCACCGGCAAAGTAGAGTCGTTCACCTCGTATCGTGAGCAAATAACCGATATGCCCTGCTCCTTTGGGATGAAAGGGTTTATCGATGTTGTACGCTCGGACAGCCTCGACGGTCACACCCTCAACCTGCGTCTGCTCTCCAGCCTGCAAGCTCACAACAGGGGCTTCCAGTTGGGAGGCTGCAGTCGGCGCGGCGACAACGACGGTGTCACCTTTGCGAATCTTTCGCACATCCATAGGCGAGCAATGATCCCCATGCTCATGGCTGATCAAGATTAAGTCGGCGGGAGGACTGCCAGCCGGCAATCTCCAAGGATCAAGGTAGATGACGATCGGCTCATCGATGCGAAAACTGTCATGGCCAAGCCAATGCAGATGCTCTAGTACCTTTGGGCGTTCGCCATTCATTGTTCGCCTCCTCTCCATCTCAAATCGATTTTACCCCATCCTTAAGGGGTGCCACCACACAGCGCTTTTAGATGCCTTTGCAGGATTATCTCTTGGAAGGCAATCCCTGCTAGCCGCCTAAGGTTGCCAGAAACGCATCCATCACATCCAAAGCATCCACTTCATCCGAATAGGCGCGCACATACAAGCCAGGTGTATCGTTCCCTGTGATCATCTTCGACACCTGCATATCTTGATGGTGGCAACATAATACGGGTTTCTGTAAACCCAATGCAAACGCAATTTCATAGCCCACCCCATGCGAAGGGGTACTGACCTCAGCGATGAGCGCATCACAGCCTCGAATCCAGGTCATATCTCTCTTGTAGACTTCACTGGGGACGACAACACGTTCCAAATCCATCACACCAGGCTGTGAAAGATGGGCGGTTGGGACTTCGTGTCCCTGCCTCACCAGATGACTAACAATCGCAGCATAGATCTCCTCATCATCTCGCCCACCCGTGAGTGAACAGGAAAAGTAAATGTTCATAAATCAGGCCTCCCTTAAACCACGTGGACAATTATCATTTGAACCCGATAAAGTGTTTCCATCGTGTTCTTCGAACAGCGTGGACTCTCGTCGGAAAGCGCCGCACACCCTACTTCAAGAATTCTTGACGCGCGTTAGCGAGCATGATACCATGCTGCTCGTGCAAAAACAGCATTTGAACGGTCGCCTTGAACCTGCCCGCCAGGCTTCACGCCCAGGCGGTTTTGTATTGCACGGTCAATTGATCATAAGAGAGAATTAGTAATAGGAGGCACGTAAGTCATGTCGGAACGTTTCCAAGGGACGGTCAAGTGGTTCAACACCGTTAAGGGCTACGGCTTCATCGGTCGCGAAGACGGCGATGATGTATTCGTCCACTATAGCTCGATTAAAATGGATGGCTACCGCAAATTGGAGGAAGGACAACAGGTCGAATTCAGCATCGAGAGCGGCCCTCGTGGCCTGCAGGCAGCCGAGGTCGAATTAGTGTAATCACCCTTAGCGAAGAATGACAAAAAGACCCCGCAAAACGACGGGGTCTTTCATTTCTCAAGCTTTGCCCAAGGGGAAACTTATGCTAAGATCGACGCATGGAGGGTGGAATATGGACGCAAGAGATCCTGTCCGCTTCCTACAACAAGAGGCAAGCCGATTGAGACAGGAAAACCTCGAGCTCAAGGAGGAGTTGGCTGTTTTGCGCTCTTCCGTGCGCGCTTTAAGTGCACTTCAAGACTTGGTACAGCGCATCACACCGGAAATCGACATTATCACTTTTCTTGATGACCTCCTGGCTTCCGCGCTTACGGTCTTAGGTGTTTCCGATGGCTCATTGTTGCTTCTTGACGAACAAACCAATGAACTCGTCTTTGCGGTCGTACACGGCCTCGCCCGCAGTCGTCTGGTCGCATATCGCCTACCCCCTGGGAAAGGCATCGCCGGATGGGTGGCAGACAACATGCAGCCACTGGTCGTTCAGAACGTCGAAGATGACCCTCGCTTCTATCCCCAAGTCGATGAGTCGCTTGGTTTTCAGACCCGCTCCCTGGCCTGCGTACCTCTCATCGATGGAGATCGTGTATTGGGCGTTATCGAAGCCGTCAACAAACCCACGGATCGCGCCTTCACACCCGACGACTACGACCTTCTCATGGTGGTCGCTCAGCTTGCAGCCGTTGCCATTCGACGCGCCGAAACCTTATCGGAAGAATCTCCTTAGGAACGCAGCTTCGCGCCCAACTCCTTATCCAACCTCGTGATCACTTTTTCCCGCAACTTTGCCACATCCGCATCCCGTAGGGTGCGATCGGGTGCTTGATAAACCAGTGCGAAAGCCAGACTCTTTTTCCCTGCCCCGATTTGCTCGCCTCTGTACAGATCAAACAACTGAACATCGATCAATAAGTGACCGCCCGCTTTTCGGATCACGGCTTCCACTTGTTCCGCCGGCACGTCCTCATCGATCACGATGGCCAGATCTTCCAGGACGGGAGGAAAGGCGGGCACAGGCTGTACACCATAGCCTTCAGGAATAGCGGCAATAATCGCCTCTAGATCCAACTCCGCTGCTTGCAGCACCGTCTCTGGGAATTCGAAATTTCGGTGTACGAGGGGATGGATCTCGCCAAATACACCGAGTTCCTGATCGCCTAGCAAGACTCGTGCGCACTTTCCCGGATGGAACGTTGGATGCTCAATTGCCTCGTAGCGCGGCGTGTCCAGATGTAGGCTCTTCAGGAGCGTGTCGATCATGCCCTTCAGATCATAGAAATTCATCGGTTCTGTATCCGCACCAAGCCAAGTCCCCTGTGCTCGCGGTCCAGTGAGTGCGATGGCAACGACGCGCGGCTCATCCGGCAATTCTTCCTGTGGGTTGGGGATATAAACGCTGCCGACCTCAAAGAGCGCGATGTGTTCACGCACATGCGCGTTGCGCTCAACCACCTCAAGGACGCTGGATAACAAACTACGACGCATAACATTGCGGTCGGTCACAATGGGGTTCATTAAACGAATGTATGGCACATCCTCCCCTGGTGTATCTCGTGGCAGCAAGCGTCTTTCACGCTGCTGGGAGGTCAGTCGGTATGTGACCACTTCCTGCAGTCCTAAACTCACAAGCAAATCCCGCACACGATCTTCGCCAACGAGGGAAGGGTTGCTGTACTGCGGCGGGATGGTGTCGGAGATTTGTGTCTCGGGAATGCGGTCGTAACCATAAATGCGTGCAACTTCCTCCATCACATCCGCCACACCCACGATCCCCTCTCCGATATCCAACCTATGATCCGGCGCTGTGGCGCGCACGATCTCCCCTTTGACCTTGACTTGGAATTCCAGCCGCCGTAGGATATCGCCCACCTGATCAGCCCCGATCGAGATCCCGAGCCAGCGCTGGATATCCTCCGGTTTGATTTCGACGGTGGGATCGATTTGAAGCAATGGATACGAATCCACCAAACCTCGCGCAACAATGCCTCCAGTATGCACTGCCATAATCTGCAAACCGCGGCGAACTCCGCGCTCAGCCATGGCCGGATGCACACCGCGCTCAAAGCGGTACGCGGCATCGGAAGGCAGCTTCTGCGAAGCAACGGTGCGGCGAATGTTGACATAGTTCCATGCCGCACCTTCCAGCAGGATGCTGGTGGTCTTCTCGCTGACTTCGGACTCGGCTCCGCCCATCACACCTGCGAGCGAGAGCGCTCCCGATGTATCCGCGACCAGCACCGTGAAGTCATCCAAATTTCGTTCAACATCGTCCAGCGTTGTCAGTTTTTCCCCGGGTTCCGGCAGACGTGTGATAATCGTTGGCGCCTCTCCGCCTGCTCGTTCCACGAGCACATCAAAGTCGAAAGCGTGCAGCGGTTCACCAATTTCCAGCATGGCGTAATTGGTTGCATCCACGATATTGTTGATGGGTCGCATCCCCGCCAAACGAAGGCGCCGCTGCACTTTATAGGGGCTGGGACCAATCTTTACACCCTCGATCAAGCCCAGCACAAAGCGCGGGTTGAAATCAGGGTGGCGAATATCAATGCTCACCCGTCCTTCAAGCGGCGGGCCGTCCCAGGTCACCTCGTAGGAGGGCTCTCTGAACCTTGCCCCAGTCAGCGCTGCCACCTCCCGCGCCACACCGAGGATGTTCGCAACCCGGGCAATGTTGGGTGTGATGGCGATTTCGAAGACCACGTCACCCATATAGTCCACCAGAGGTGTCCCCGTGACGGCGTCGTCATCCAGGATGATGATGCCTTCATGCTCCTCCGAGATGCCAAGCTCTTTCTCCGAGCACGCCATCGAATAGGATTCAACACCGCGGATCTTTGCGCGCTTGAGCTTAGTCAACTCCCAGCCGGGCTTATGACCATCGTAGATCACGGCGCCTTCGCGAGCATAAGCGACCATGATCGGCTTTTCAAGCGGTCCCTGACCTTTATAGGGGAAGAGGTTCGGTGCGCCGGTAAGCACAACGTGTTCGCGATCGCCGTCGTCAAGCCGGCAGAGCACCAACCGATCTGCGTCGGGATGCGGCATCACCTCAAGCACTGCACCGACAACGATCTTTTCGGAGTCCCAAGCGAAGCCAGTGACATGGGTTTCGAGCGCGCTGTGTATGCCGCCCCCTGATTCACTCCCGCCTTCTGGCAGTGGGTATCCCACGTATCGGATGCCCTCTACTTCAAGCCCTGCCAGGGTGAGCCGATGTGCCAATTCTCCGATAGGGATGTCGATCGCGACGAAATCTTTTAGCCATGATAGTGGTACTAACATAGACCCTTCCTCGCCCGAACAAGAACGCCCTTAAGAACCCGGGGTTCTCGTGAGTTTGATTTCCATTCCTATGCACCAGCCTCTAAGCCTACGTTCATCGTAACCTCTCCTGCCTGCGCAAACTAGCATTACCATCACCGCCTCACACCTTAGAATTGTTCCAAGAACCTGAAATCGTTAGCCCAGAAATAACGGATGTCTTCGATTCCGTGTTTAAGCATGGTGATCCTTTCAGGTCCCATGCCGAACGCAAATCCGGAGAACACTTGTGGATCATAGCCACCGTTCCGCAGCACATTGGGATGGACCATGCCGCAGCCGAGAATCTCCAGCCATCCGGTCTGCTTGCAGACCGCACAACCCTCTCCACCGCATACAAAGCACTCAATGTCCATCTCAGCGGAGGGTTCCGTGAACGGGAAGTAATGAGCTCGAAAGCGTGTCTGCACATCGTTTCCGAAGACACGTCGTGCGAACGCGATCAAGGTTCCTTTCAAATCAGCAAAGGTGATGTTCCGCCCAACAGCCAAGCCTTCAACCTGATTAAATTGGATCTCAGAGCGCGCTGTGATTTGTTCGTGTCGATAGCACATCCCAGGGAGAACCACTCGGATCGGCTCAGGTGCCCGTTCACGCATAACCCGGATCTGGCCTGGAGAAGTGTGCGTCCGGAGCAACACATTCGGCTCTGTCGTGAAGAAAGTGTCCTGCATGTCGCGTGCGGGGTGATACTTTGGAAAATTGAGCAGCTCAAAGTTGTACTCGTCGGTTTCTACATCGCGCGCATGGTACACCTGGAACCCCATCTCCGCCCAGATAGCGATGATCTGTCGCAAGGTTTGATTGGCAGGATGAAGCCGCCCGCGCCAGAGCGGCCTTCCAGGCAGTGTGACATCGAGCCGCTCCTCCCGCAGCGAGCGTTCCAGCGCCGCCGCCTCCAAACCTTCGAGGCGCGCTTCATACGCCGCCTCCAACGCGTTCTTAACCTCGTTAGCGCGGTGCCCGACAGCCGGTCGCTCCTCCTTGGATAACTCCCGCAGTCCAGCCGTGATCTCAGATAACGCTGTCGAGCGGCCGAGATACTTAACCTTCCACGCTTGCAGCTCGGGGTCGTTCTCCGCAGCTTTCAGTTCAGTCAAGGCACGCTCTTCGAGTTGATCCAACCGTTTCAGCATCGTCCCTCCCTATCCAAATCTCATCATCGACCTGAGGTCAATGCGACGTTAAACAAAACATCCCGTCCACATCAAGGGACGAGATGGAATCCCGCGGTACCACCCTTGTTGACCGGTAAAGGTCCGCTTGTTCCGACGGCCACCCCTCGAATGAGGACTTGGCGATCGGCTCCCGTCTGCTAACGGTTGGGCTCCGGCCCGAACTACTGACCCCATGAGGAGCGTTCCCCCGGGCGGCTCAGAAGGGAACTTCAGCACGATTTCCTCAAGCTGGGGTCCCAGTCACGCCCCGGCCTCCCTGGTGAGTTCCACCTGCTTACTTTCCTTCGTCATAGCCTATCGCATTATTTTCCCTATTATCCTCAAATCCGATACGCTGTCAACAGTTGGGACATGCCCATAGGCTCACTTCCATGGTTCCACCCACTCTCCCCGGAGGGGCTTCGCGCCAACACGCCTTCCAAATGACAATCAGCAAGAACGAGGATACAATCCCTTCAGGATGACCACTCTTAAGAAATCCGGTGACGCTGCTTGGGTCGAGGTAACCACTTCCCAAAAATCGAAAGCCATTCTTGTGCTGTGCGCCTTGTTTATAGCGATTGTCCTAACCGCCTGCAGCCTCATCGGTGACTCAACAACACAACTCCTCTCCGCCACCTATGACATATCGCACATCCCAGCCACATCGGGCGCAGAACCCACGTCCAGCCTTACACCATCCCATCCATCCGCTCCACTGACGCCAACCGTAACACGCACACCTCAGATCATCACGCTTGCCGTCCCAGCCCGCTGGTCGGCAGCGGCTGAGCTTGCATCCCAAACAGATACATCCTCGTGGTGGCAACTCAACGTCTCGGACGACCCCGCCGGTGCGCTCGATCTTGGCGCAGCCGACGTGGCGCTTGTCAACGGCACGAGTGGCATATTCGTTGCCCAGCGACCCTTGGCGCTCTCCATCCCCTTCCATAGCTCGTGGGTAAGCGTCAGTGAGGCAGAAGCCTGGTCGCTGGTCAGCAATCCGCCCCCAGGAGTGACGGTTGTCGAATGGGCGGAAATCCCCTACGCCTCCCGAGCGCTGCACGTGGAAGGCAAGCTGCCGGGAGAGGCTGGATACACGCTCCAACAAACGTGGTCACTGAAACACAGGGAAGGTTATGAATCTGAAGCCGCCCAACTCGCCGAAATGCTTGAGCCGTATCTTTCACAGGATGATGTCGTTCACTTAGTAGCCGTGGGCGATATAATGCTCGACCGTGCTCTCGGCCAGACCTTGCTCGAGGGCGATCTCGGCTATCCCTTTTCCGAGGTCGTCGAGTTGATCACACCTGCCGATCTTGCGGTCGGCAATCTCGAGTCAGCCTTGGGGGAAAGCGGCACACCGGAAAAAAAGGGCTACACCTTCCAGGCGCCCCCACAAGCCGCGCCGTCGCTTGCGCTGGGAAGTTTCGACCTGATGTCACTGGCCAACAATCATGCCCTCGACTATGGTGCCAGCGCCCTGATGGAAGGGATCGGTTTGCTAGACGCGCAAGGGATTGAAGTCGTTGGTGCCGGTGAAAATCGGCAAGCGGCGCACGCCCCGGTTCTGAAACACCTCAACGGCCTTTCACTCGCCTTCCTGGCATATGTAGATGTCCCCGTAGAGGTGCGCGGTTTCGACACCCGACGCTGGATCGCAACAGAGACCAAAGCGGGCGTTGCCTGGGCTGACCCAAAGCATATCCGGGAGGATATACTCGCCGTACAACCGCAGGCCGACCTCATCATCGTGCTCCTTCATAGCGGCTATGAGGGTGTCGTACAGCCCAGCCCACCGCAAGTCGCCGCCGCTCATGCTGCCATCGACGCCGGCGCACACCTAGTGATTGGCCACCATGCACATGTCCTGCAGGGACTCGAATTCTACAATGATGGCGTGATCGTCTATGGCCTTGGCAATTTCGCCTTTGAAGACGGGGGGTTCGATCAAAGCGGCATTCTTCAGCTATGGTTGGATTGCAGCGGCGTACGCACTTTGGGAATCGTCCCGGTCCTGCTGGAGACAAGCGGTCGTCCAATTCCGGCCAGAGAGGCGCAAGCCTCACTGATCCGACAATGGTTCTACAGCACGACGGCTGTGGTGGAAATCCCTTAGCAAGTGCCTCCCAATCCTTAGATAAGCCCGAAAGCCTGGAATCAAGTCGTCCCTATTTTTACAACCTGCCTTCCCGATATCCCCCCACCGCGCTACTTGTGCACAGCACAGGGTAGTCACCCAAACTAAGGAAAACACACAAGCATATGCTTTTCATGCAGTTGGCAACTCCCCCGACGTAAATAGTTCCTTCTTACCTATACGTGCCGCTTTTGGGGGATGGGGCTTCGGAGAATCTCAAGAGAATCAAAATTGTAAATTCACCGTAAAACGTAGGAGAGAACTCCCCCGCTTTCGGGATATCCTTCTCTTTAACTTTTAAGGGTAAATTTGTAGGATTAGATAAGCTAAAAGGCCAAGATTCGCCCTAGGATTGTGTGAGGAGGAAAGAGTATGGATTTAAAACCCCTGGAAGAATTCCGTTGTGAGACTTGTGTCTTCCGAAAGAGGGCTGAGGAGAGGCCTACTTCATTCAGAGGACGCTTCTGGCGCTGGCATACGACTTGGTGTCCTGGATGGAAAGCATATCAGAAGGCCTTGGCGGAAAGCCAGAACGAGGAAGCAGAGCACTGACCCGAACAGGCGATCTTTCCGAACTGCATACAATGTGCTAGACGCCAGCGTAAAAACGCTGGCGTCTAATTATCGGCGACAGGGAGGTTTGCGTATTTACAATCGCCGCTAAAGTTGAGGGAGGTACTATCGCAGATCAACCGTACGGATCAGCGAGTGCGGAACTCAAGGTTGCCCAAACCCATTGTGATATCAAAGAGAATCTGCGGTCCGCTCCCATCCAAGATCACCTTATCCCCCGACCGCTGCCAAGCACCGTAAGCATCCACATTGGTCAGCGCACCCTCAAACCTTGCCTCAGCGGAGACACCCTCGGGCACCAGGATTACCACCTCCCCTACACCCGCCTCGAGCCGTACCCGTACGTCACGGGTTAATTCCCCACTGAAATCCAGCCTATACGACCCTGCGCCACCTTTAAAGGTGATGACCTCCGCATTGGCATTCGAGAGCCCAGTCAAGGTTGTGTGCGATGCACCGGCGTTGAATTGCATGCTTTCCATCACGACTTGATTAGGTGTAGAAAAGGAGAGTTCCAGATCGGATACACCCTGCGAGACATTGAGTTCCAAAAGGGAAAGCCCGCCTAACTCAAGCTCGCTTTCCATCGCGCCTGTGTATAATGTGAGCGCCATCGGGACGGATCCAATGCGCAGGTCCCACTCACTTTCCACATGACCTTCAATGTCCAGATCCAGAGGCAAATCAGGCACGGTGACCCGGAATCCTTCCCCTTTTTTTTCATCGCCCTGTATCAGACGAACTGTATCGCCTTCTTGCACGATGGTTGGTTTGAGTTCCTCAACGTTATATCGAACCGTTCCATCGATTAGCGTCTCGGCATCGCCCGGTTCGAGCTTGAGCTTACCCAAGCCAATCAGGAACTCCACACGCAATTCATCCTGATCCGTCGGCGTAGGTACGCTTATCTCCTCTGTGACCGTTGGTCCCGTTTGAATCCGCTCCACATTGATGGTGGTCTTAAAGGGAAGGATGTTGAGGCTGCATGCCATCGTTGCAAATACCATCGCAATACCCGCAAGCATCATGCTGAACTTCTTCACTTGAACCCCTCCTAAGAATTTTTATAAAAGCTTGATACCCTCAACTGTGTATACGTCGATTCTTGTATTTGGTTTCAAACCACATTGGACCACCTGGGCCTTAAGCAGCAAGGTGCGATCATGCTAAAACATCTACGCCTTCAAACTCTGAGGGAAAGGAATCTACAATGTGATGAGGCTCAACTTAGTAAAAACCGTGTTCAGGAGAAAACGCGTCCCCTTAGGGCATACGTTGTTAGGCGCTCATCGCGTGATTGGTTCTGCCGTCGGCAGCCGTAACGTGACGACCGTCCCCTGCCTCATCCGGCTGCGTAGTGAGATCTGCCCGCCATGTCGAGTGACAATCGCCTGTGTGAGTGCCAACCCCAATCCACTACCTGGAACACCCCGCGCACCAGCGCCTCGATATAACTCGTCCCAGATATAAGGCATATCCTCTTCAGCGATCCCGGGGCCCGTGTCGGCAACCTCCACAACCACGTCTGCTCCATCTTCAGATGCGCGCATCTCGATCGTATCTCCCACATTGGAGAATTTCAACGCATTGTCCATCAAGTTGTGCACCGCCAGAAATAGTAAATCTCGATCACCTTGGACAGCAGGCAGTGGCCAGGGGGCTTGTGGAATAGCAAGGTCGAGACCGCGATCGGGCGCATTGGGCAAGGATTCAGCAAAAGAAAATATCTCCTCCAAGAGTTCATTCATATCCACCGATGTGCGTTCGAGCGGTCTCGTCTCAAGGTCCGAAAGCTTGCGTAGGTCAGCCACCAATTGCCGAAGTCGCTGAACTTGTGCTTCCACACTGCCAAGGGCGGATTGTTCGACCTCATCTTCAGAAGAGGCGGACAAATTAGCCAAGCCAGCCAAAATCGCTGTCAGAGGATTCTTGAGCTCGTGGTCCAAGCGACGGAGAAAACGCCGACGATCCTCGGCAGCGCTGAGCGTCGAGTGTACGCGCAGACGATCAGCCCAGTCCCATAACAACATACTGATCGCAGCAACAATAGAGAGCAAAATGCCCATCAACACGACCAATACGCTTATCTGCATGCGTATGGCAAGCACTGGATTGGGCAAAGAGCTAGCATTCATCCAGATGCCGACCCCCAACCCCAAAGCTGCAGGCGCTATAATCGGAAGCCAGCGCCTCATTTTAAAGCCTCCACTTTACCCGCGAAACGATAACCTTGCCCGGGGATTGTTTCAATATACGTTGGATCCGATGGATCTTCAGCGAGGGCTCGCCGCAACTCCGCAATGCGCGTGTCCACCGCTCGGGTACCCACGGGGTAATCCCAACCCCAAACGACATCCAACAGTCGATCACGCGCAACAAGTTCATCCGGGTGCGTCATCAAGTATTCGAGTAAGGCCAGCGCCTTAGGTGTTAAAGCTACCTCTTCACCACCATAGAAAACCCTTCGTGCTCGACGATCGATGCAAAGTTCACCACTGGTGAGTTTCCATGCCGTGGAGAGCGGCGGATGTCCTGGACGGGCGCGACGGAGCACAGCCCGGATACGAGCCACGAGCTCTTGAGGGTCAAAAGGTTTATTAAGATAATCATCTGCCCCTTCTTCGAGCGCCATCGCACGTTCACTCGCTTCTCCAACTTGTGTGAGCAATATAATAGGAAC
This sequence comes from uncultured Anaerolineaceae bacterium, assembly GCA_964385305.1. Classification (GTDB taxonomy): domain Bacteria; phylum Chloroflexota; class Anaerolineae; order Anaerolineales; family E44-bin32; genus CAYLOP01. The sequence goes on from CAYLOP010000016.1 coordinate 31,871, forward strand.
CCAATTTCCAGATCGGCGAACGCGTCGGAGCACCTCTCGCCCGTCCATCTTCGGCATAAGGACATCCAGGATGAGCAAATCGGGGCTCGCCTCATCGACCCGATCCAGGGCAGCCTCGCCATCACTTTCCACAGAAACCAGAAAGCCTGACCGCTCTAAAAACGGTGCGAGGTTTTTTGTGATCGCATGTTCATCATCAATGAGCAGGATATGCGGTTTGTCTGGCATAACCCTTATCCTCTATGGTCACCTAAGACAACGGTGTAAGGAGCCCTCTCTTTTTCCTCCTTACAGATCGCGCTCGAATTCCGGAATTCAGCCAGTCTACATCTTGGATACAACGGATGCTTGCACCTTAGCCTGTAATTGCTCAGATGGCATGATGCGTTTCAACACCAAGAAACCCAATGTGCCTATCAGTCCTATCACCAACCCACCATGCCACATTGCCACAGGCGCGACATGATCGTATAAGAAACCACCGATCACCGGCGCCACGCCGGAGCCGATCCCCCAAGTAAGGCTGTAGATCCCCATGTATCGGCCACGCATCTCGGCGGGTGCAAGGTTTGCCGTCAGCGCCGTCCCCGTGGGGACCAGCAACATCTCGCCGAACGTCAAGATCACCATGCTGCCTAAAAAGTACCAGAAACCGGAACCGAGCGCGACACTGCCAACACCTAACGCGTAGACAAACGCTCCTAGTGTTAAAACCGGAAGGGCGGGGTAACGTTTCGAGATGCGTGTCACACTGTATTGAAGAAGCACAACCATAGCCGCGTTGGTTGCCATGATAAATCCATATTGGCGCTCCAAAACACCGAAGTTCTCCTTAGCATAAACCGGCAGCAACACGATCATCAACGGCGCAGCCATCGCCGCCAATGTGTATACAACGCTGAACGTCATAAAAGTGCGATCGCGGAGTACAGGACCATAACCAGCATCCGAATCCGACGTCTGCGATCGAGAAATTTGTGGCTTGGATTCCGTCACGAAGAAATAAATCAACAATGCATAAATTGTATGCGCTGCAGCGGCAATGTAAAAAGCCCAACTATAGGACACACTGGTGATAAAACCACCAACGGATGGTCCAATCGCAATGCCGAGATTCGAGATCATTCGCAGCAGGGCGTAGGCGTCTATCCTGTGTTCCGGTTCAATCAAATCGGCCACCATCGCGTTGCTACCCACTCGAAGCAACGGCATGAATGCACCGCTGACCGCCATCAACACCGCCCAAAGTGGCAGGTTATCCGCTGAACTCATCATGAGCCGCGTTGCACCGCCTACGATCAAGCTGACCACCATGGCACTGCGGCGGCCAAATCGATCGACGGCCGGCCCTGCAAAGGAGGTCGCAAGCAGCCCGGCTGCCGAGTTGAGTGTGAGCAAAAGGCTCACACTGGTGAGCGGCAGCTCAAGTTTCTGGCGGATATAAATCGTTAGAAACGGCCACACCATGCTGGCCCCTGAGGCATTGATGAATACGCCCCAAAAGATCAGCCAGAACTGACGGGGGTAGCGATTTGTGGTCTGGCGCAGTTGACGAAGCACAGATTCACCTCGTGTTCATGGGAACAGCAAAACCGCATTGTAACACGCTGATTAGGGTTTAACGGCTACCAATTTGTGGGGATTTCCTCGTGTTCACTACCTTCTAAAAATTCGAGCATCGCTTCACGGCCGTGAGCAAGAATAGGAGGACCGTGGGAGGGGAGCAGGTGGGCGTAGTCAAGCTCGGCCAAGCGCAACATCGACAACCGTGCCACTCGTGGATCTGCGGTCGCCATCGCGAACGGGGGAGAAAGTCTGTTGTTCAGATTCATTACCGCATCTCCGCAGATCATGGCTTGATCATCCGGGTGAAGGAAGCCTATCTGTCCGGGAGTGTGCCCTGGCAAGTGGATGACAGCCATCCCATCCGCAGCCTGGCCGCTTTCAAGATCACGAGAGATTGGTATTTCCCAGTGGATGCGGCGCATGAAAAAACGCCCAATCCAAAACGCAAAACTTCGAGGCCTGAGTTGTTGGTAGCCGAATTCACCGGTCACAAAAGGAACCGTGTCTCGATGACAGAGAATAGCCGGGTTCCATACGGTGCGCACTGCCGGCAAACCACCACAATGATCATAATGAGCATGCGTGAGCATGACGCGCTTCGGTCCGTTGCCTCGAGTTCTGCGCGCAATCGCCGAGACGAGGCTATCGGAAGTTTCAGGTGCCCCCGTGTCGATCAATATCCAATCATCCTTGCTTTGTATCAACCACACTGCGACAGGGAGAGTCACCGGGCCAAAGACTCGGAAAGGAAGTTCGAGGCGGTATATGTGCTCACTGACCGCTTCAAAATCAGACATGGATGCCCTCAAACGATTTTCTCCTGCAAGTTTTGAATCAATTGCAGGACTTCGACAAGGTCAAGTGCAACAGCTTCCGGAACGATCTCGTGGTCATCCTGCTCCTTTTCCGGGAATTGATCCTCGGCCTTGAGCCAAATTTGATGCATCCCCACACGCTGTGCACCGAAAACATCTACACTCAATAAATCGCCCACCATCACAACTTCTTCCGCTCGAAGATCCCATTGCGCCAGGAGCATATGAAAAATACGAGTGTCTGGCTTCCGGACACCTACTTCAGCAGAGATGAGAATCGGGTCGAAGTATTCGCGTAACTGGGCATTATCAATGAGGCGTTGCACATTGCCTCTATCTCCTGCATTGGAGATGATCCCAAGATGCATGCCCTCTCGTTCTAAAGTATCAAGCATGTCATACAGATGGGGCATCGGTGTCCATTGCGCTTCACCAACTCCATAGAATTTGACCAAGGAGCGTTGAATCTCCTCCTCCTTGATCGATGGTAAGCCAAAATCCTCGATGACCTGCTGCAATAACGAAGCGGTAGTGCGTTCGCGGCAATCTTCTTCGCGCACATGATAACTTGCGTCAATAGCTTTAATGAAGGCATCCATGAAAGCCGGCTCGTCGATATTGAGACCATCTGTGCGCAGCTGTTCCACCAATGCTTGCGTACCTAATCGACGCGCCTCTATCCAATCGCCATCATAACGTATGAGGGTGGATCCCAAATCGAAAACAACGCCCCGAATCATAGTAGAAGAATACCCACCTTAATAACCCCTGCCTGGATCGTATAAATTTAGCAGCGGGCGCCCCGCTAGATAGCGTTCCAGATTTTCTGCAAAAAGCTCCACAGCACGGGCATAATATCGTGCCGAAGCACCAGCGATATGAGGCGAGAGGATCACGTTGGGCATCTCCCAAAGCGGACTGCCCTCCGGCAATGGTTCCACAGGGTACACATCGAGCGAGGCCCCAGCTAGTTTACCGTCGCTTAAAGCAGATACCAACGCGCCATGATCAACAACACCGCCACGCGAGACATCGATTAAATACGCTGTAGGTTTCATCGCCTTGAATACTTTCTCGCTAATTAAACCACGCGTCTTTGAAGTGAGCGGGACGGCAATTACAATAAAATCGCACTCCGAAACAAGGGAAAGCAACGCTTGGAACGGATAAATTCGCTCGGGCAGAATAGCATTGGGGTCGCCGAGCCCACTTCTCATGTAGTCGCGGTCTTCCAGATTCTTGAGATCATGTTTGGTTACCAGCAAGCGAGCCCCCATGGCATGCGAGATACGCGCGATCTCCCGCCCAATACTTCCATAGCCGATAATCCCTACTGTACTCCCGTGAAGCTCTGTGGAGCGATAGCGCTTGAAGCGATCATCTGCCCAGCGTTTTTCAGGCGGGTCATTGAGCATCGTCGAGAGATGATGGCCGAGAGCAAGCATCGACATCACCGTAAATTCCGCCATCTGCGTTGCAGCGGCGCCACTCAGAGTCGTTACCTTAATATCTTCTCGCAACAACGGGTGGTCTACCACATGATCGACACCCGCGAAATGCAATTGGATCCACGCAAGATTGGGCACGCTCTGAGGGTCTGGTAATGCCCGTAATGTATATAGAATCTCAATATCGGGAAGCAGGTCTTGGGGTAATTCCTCTGCTGTCCGCGCAGGGAATATGTGAAATCGCAGGGTTGGCGAAATCGCCTCAAGACGTTTTACGAGTTCATCCGGAAATGGAAGTGTGATGAGTACACTTATATCAGGCATCGATGTCATTGTACATTAATCGTCGTGTTCTCGATAAGATCGAGACTACGAAGCTGCTATTCCCAGGATGTTGCCCGCGACAATCACCGCCAAGAGAGCCCATGTAACGACATGGAAACCGTCCCTCACACTGAAGTAGAGTCCAATGGGTGGAAGCACAATCAGCAGGAATGCCGCTGTCTGAATCCAAAATTTATCCTTTATCATCCTTCGCCCCTTACCCTCCGCCATAGATCATGAAAAGCAAAATAGCTACAAGGCTTAGCCCTGCCAGAAGAAGCCCTGTATAACGTAGCAGGATACTGATCACAACTCCCTCTTTGCCCGCCATACCAGCAGTGCTCGCGCCAACGACAACCTTCGTGGGCGCAACGACAGAACCAATTGCACCGCCTGTAGTTTGCGCCGCCAGAATCCATGGCACGCTATACCCAAGCAGTTCAGCCGTGCGTTGTTGCAACACGGCAAAGACCACATTGGAATTGGTGTTCGAACCGGTCATGAACGCGCCGATGGCGCCGATCCATGGCGAGGCGATCGGGTAAAACTTACCAACCGCCTTTGCAAGTCCTAGCGCCAGCGTCTCGGTCATGCCTGCATGGGACATTACTACGGCCATCGCCACCATCGCGGCAATTCCAAGACTGGAGGACATCACACGGCGGACTGTGCCTGTCAAGATCCTTGGAAGAGCGCCAGGATGGTAGAGGCCCGCCTGGCGGTAAATCAGGTATGCCGCGATCGCAGAATACAGTAGGATCGCGCCCGCATGTCGGAAAAGCGGGATTTGGCGGCCATATTCCGCAGGGGTCAGATATCCCAATCCGGTCCGCATCCCAGGAAACCATACTCGAATCACAACCCGCCCCAATGCTGCACGGATTGGTGGGATAAGCTGGATTGACAGCGTGAGGACGATCAGCGCGATATAGCCTGACAATCCAGTTAGGACCCTTCGCCCGTTTAATCGTGGTTCTGAACTTGAATGATGATCCCCGCGGTATCGCGGCGCGATCAAGACGCCCAACGCTAAACCCGCCAATCCTCCGCCAAACCCACCAATATTCCACAATGTATGAGTCGCAAGCAGATACTGCACCAGGCTCATGACGGCAGCCATCGCGATCACAGGAAGCGCCAACCGCTTCAGCGCACCCCAACCATCGGCAGCATGTGCAACCATGAAACCACAGCCAAACCCTGACAGGCCTAGCAGGATCGCCGATGAAGGCGCCAACATCTCACCCGGCAGACCCGTGGCCGCGATCAAGGCCTGAAACGACGAGGCAAGTGAACCAAAGGTCACCGCCCAGGCATGGCCAATGGAAGGGATAACCACAGCGGCTAGTGGTTGAAAGCCCAAACCGACCAGCAAGGGAGCGGTTACGGCAACCGGTACGCCAAATCCGCCAACACCTTGGAGGAAGGAGGCAAAAGCCCACCCGATCAATAATGCCAACATGCCTCGGTCGGATGTCAAACGCGGCAAAGCCCGGCCGAGAATACCAATCGCGCCCGCTTCATCCACGACCCTGTAGAGAAGGAATGCGTTCCAGACAATCAGGAGTACATCACAGGTGAGAAGCAATGCCTTGACCTGTGACATGGCAATCAACTCAAAGCCTGCCCCAAAACGTCCCACGGCGATAGCCACAGCCACAAACCAGCCAACAGGACCTGCCTTGGACGCCCCCCAACGGAATCGGACCATGAGCAGGAGGATGAAAAGGATTGGAGTTAAAGCGAGAAACCAATCTAAAAGCATCTTTGTCCGTGTATCTACGCCTGACTCGGCGGATTATAGCATGGGGGCCAGGGTTGAGGTGGTGGAGCTAAGGCACAGATTCCTTAGAAGAGTGTATCTTTCACCATACCATCACCTTCTGCCTCAGGCCTGAATAAATGCCTTGCACAGGCATGCAATGTCCCCGCCTGTTCGGGCCTCCCACCCCATGGCCGATCTCCTTCACCAGTAGATCACAGCCACGAGAATTGCACGGCTACCCTCTCGACTGTCGCGCCACCAAAACCGCACCGGAGCGATAGCCCTCAGGCGACTTGGGGTCTGAATAGCGCGCCTCTTCGTAAGCCAGCATCTCCAACATGGCGAAAGTTCGACGCAGCTCTTCAGGGGCAAAGTAATGGATAATGCCACTGTGTTGAGGCGCTAGATACGTATTGGGCTCGATCTCCCGCGCTGTACTCTCCTGTAAAGTGACACAGCCGGGATCGTCTGTGGTAAAGACCTCTGCGAAGAGCAAGCCCCCGGGGATGAGGGACTCACTGAGTCGGTCTGCCAGCGGCCAGAGATCGGTCGGGCGCAAGAAATGCAAGATCGCATGAGCGACGATGAGTGAATAGGTATTATTCGATAGTGCAAAGTGGATAACATCATCCGAGTGAGGCTCAATATTGTGGCCGACAGAAGCTTTGGCTAAAACCTCATATCGTTCCACGTCCCGTTCTACGGCGTCGACGCGAAAGCCCTGTGCGGCGAGCCAGAGCGAGGTCTCCCCATCACCCGCACCAAGATCGAGTGCTCGCCCAGTTGGCACCTCCTGAATCCATGCCTCCAACCATTCCGATACCACAGCGCTCTCCTTTCCCATGATGGACCCCCGCATCTTTTTTAAGTATGAAAGTTGTGGATCAGCGCGTACAACAACCAGCTAATACACCGTAAACGTAGGGATTCCGTAGGTTAAGCGTTTGGATACAGACCCGCGTTATCTGACACAAATGGGTATATTTATAATGGAAGGGCGGAATCTCTTCTTCTCCTCCTTATAAGAGAGCCGGGGTCGGCGTCCCCGGCTCTCCGGATTCCGCGTCACCTCGTCTTGCCAGCCCTCATAAAATCAAGCCGCCCTGTCTCCCGTGGCTATCGAATTACATAAAATTGAGCACTCCGACCAAACCCTATGGGGAGAACGTGTCAATCGTTTCAACAGGGATACTCGTCAATCTCAAATCTACGGGGCGGGCTAACACCTCTGCAAGTCTGTCGCCGACTTGTGACACCGCTGCCTCGTCAAGCGGATCGTGGGCCAAGACAGTAGCTGAGATCACTATCTTTGCATCATGCTCCTCGAAGACGAAGCTCTCAAGTTCGACCTCGCCTGCGATGTCTAACTCTTGTGAAAGGGTCTGCTCAATCCTCTGCTGAATGCGCGATTCGTGCACGGACCGAGAAAACACGATTCCCAGCGGTATGGAGATCGCTGCGTGAAGAA
>CAYLOP010000017.1:0-35801 GCA_964385305.1 uncultured Anaerolineaceae bacterium
CCCCGCCCCGCATTCTGTATCCTCGATCATCGCCGGATTCAAATCCGCCGCGACCAAACGCATCCGGCAATACATTGGCGATAACCCGGCAAAATGGGAAGTCGATCGGTACTTCGTGGGTGATTGAACCAAGCATTATATTCACTCCAGGGCAGTGCCTGGTGAGAGCAGAGAATTCCTTCACAACCGTGTAGGGGCGACCAGCTGGTCGCCCCTACGAGGGCCGCGAGACCCCGCCCCGCATTCTGTATCCTCGATCATCGCCGGATTCAAATCCGCCGCGACCAAACGCATCCGGCAATACATTGGCGATAACCCTGCAAAATGGGAAGTCGATCGGTACTTCGTGGGTGATTGAAGCAGGCGAATTGAACGAGATCTTGAAAAGGAGCAGAAAAGGGTAGAAATCAGAGCCCTGGCATGAGCAGAACTTCCCTGGCACCGCTAAAGTTCAGGTCGATCAAACTGAGGATTACCCAATGTTCTCGTAAAATGCGCGCGGCTCTAACTCGGCGAAATCCCCCATTTCTGCCAGGTACCGCCGCACGTCCACGCAAAGATGGCACTTTCCGGCATAGCCCTCTTCGAGCGCCCGGTAGGCATACGCCTCTATCGCCATCCGATACAACCCATATGGCCCGCGTTCCACCAGGGTTTCGATCAGCGCTGGATATCGGCCAGTCCGATAATCATCCAGCAGTTGCGGCAGCGCGCGCCAGCTCCCGACCGTCAACCCCCCGCAGAAGCCCGAGATGTAGTTGCCATAGAGATCGAAGTGCGAATGGTGAGCGTGGAGGATCTCGCCTGTGCAGTTCGCCCCCTCGAAGGCTTCCACGGGATAGCTGGGGACCAGATGCCCCAGATGGTAGCCTGATCGCCCGCCGGAGATGATGCCATAGCCTCCCCATAGAATGCGCCCCGCCTCTTCGGCGCCCATGATCTCCTCGTACTTAGAGAGAGGCGTGGGTCGCTCGAGGTCGAAAAGTTGAATGACTCTGAGATATTCCGGCAGGTAGACGATCGTTCCACGCTCTCCAAAAACCTCCAGGGCGGCTTGCACAGTCCGCAGCGTGCGAGATGGCGGGATCTTCTCGGCATGGAAGGGCGAGCAACTCACCAGCACCGCCCCCAGACCGGCCACGCGTAATTGCTCGAAGCGTTCCCGTACTTTACCCTCGTCAAGGCACCAACTTGCACTGGTCTCGACATAGCAGCGGATGTCGCGCTCCACCGCCATGCGCACCCCCTCTTCGAGCAGCTCGAAGTGAAGGAACGGCTCGCCGCCCGTGAAGTGCACCTGAGGCGGGTGCGGCCAAACGGTCACCGCATCCAGTGCTTCCGCGAGAGCTTCCGCGGTGATCGCCTCACGCTCCCAGCGCGGTCCACAGTTGTACAGGCAGTGCTTGCACGCACTGTTGCAGTAGTAGCTCAGGATGAGGCCGAGATCTTGGGGATAGAGTTCCGAACCACCTACCATCGCCCGTAGCGCACCAACGTCTCGAGCGGCTTGCGCTCCTTCGGCTTGGGTTTGTCGGCCGGATAGCCAAGCGGTGTGAACGCGATCGGTTTCACGCCCTCCGGCAGGCTGAGAATCTCCCGCGCCGCGGCCGCATCGAAGGCCCCAACCCAACATGTGCCCAGCCCGAGGTCGGCGGCTTGCAGGGTCAGGTGATCCATCACGATTGCAACGTCCACCACAGCATAGTTCTCGTTGTCGGCGCGCGTCCAAGCACCACCCGGGATGCCGCACGCGCAGATCACCAACGGAGCCTGTACAAACCAATCGCGGTTGTAGATGCGGCGCAGTTCACCCTCGCGGCCGCTCGTTTGGATCACGATCAGCTGAAAAGGTTGGCGGTTGGCCGCCGTGGGCGCCATGCGCGCCGCCTCCAACACCTGGTGAAGCTCAGCTTCCCCCACCGGGTCAGGCTTATAAGCCCGAACGCTGTAGCGGGCTTTGATCAGTTCTGAGAAATCCATGTTTCGCCTCCACCGCCCTCACAATGCGATCTCAGCAGCAGTGTAACACTTTTTCCGTCGATCCATGCACTATGGGGGGAGGCAACCATGCTTCAGGCTCGAGGTAGGTGCGTGCTGACCCCGCCTCAGGAAGCTTCTGCCTCGAGGAACATTGGGGTGGTTTCCACAGGGATGCTCCGCTGCGTTTTCCACCAAAGTCCAACCAGGAAAGCCACCGCAGCCAGACCCACCACTGTCATCCCGGCCGGGTTATCGGTGCGCGTTCTGTCCAACTCCGCCAGCGGAGCAAGCAGCACGAAGAAAGACAGCGCGCCGCTCGCCACTGCCAGACGATGGCGGTCATCCCACGCGCCACGAGCGGACATCCTGCGGCCTGCCCAAAAAACCAGCGTAACCAAGCTAAGCGCGCTCAACAGGGTGAGGGGGACGGGCACGCCCAATTCAGGAAATATCCAATGGACGAGGAAAAAGACCAACATCCCCGCGAAGCCCAGTAGGCCGAAGCGCAGCGGACGCCGGCACTCCCTACCGGGCAAAGTAACCCAGCTCTCAGGCAGGCGCCGTGCTAAGAAGAAAAGGCCTACAGCAAGGGCCGAGAAGGTGAGAAAGGGTATGGCGGGAGAGCGGTAGGGCGTAAGAACCAAGTTGCCGAAGAGCACATCCGCGGACAGAAGCAGCGAGAAGCCGATCATGCCACGTCGGCCGAGCCAGCGTTCTTCACGCCGCTCCGTGTAGAGCAGCTCGACCAGCAGGATGGGGATGGCGATGCTGACAACTGCGTGGTAGACCATCAGGAATAAGCTCCACACCCAATTGACACCCGCGAAGCGGCCATACACGCCCAACGCACCCAGGTCGGGCCAGGCCGGGTCGAAGAAGGATTTCACCATGATCCCCTCCTCCAGGATTCCATATGCCAGCCCAAGCGTAAAGATCGTCGGCCAGCGCTTGCCCCAGCGCAGCGCGACCTCACGCACAAGGATCGCCCCGCTCCCATAGAGCGCGCTAAGGATCAGAAGGATGAGGGGATTGAAGAATTCCGCTGGCGGCGCCGCGCCAGACAGCAGTTCGCCAATCACAGGCGCCAGGAAGAATAGAACGAGCGCGGGCGGGATGCGCTTCATCGGGTCACCTCCGTGCAGCGTGATGTCGAGAACAACACATGGCTCTCTACGGAGGAATACACAGCTCCATGCCGTAAAGTCGCGATCTTCATGGACAAAACGATCGCGACGTTATTTCATGGGTTTTCCATCTTCATAGAACATTCAAAAGATATAGGGGATGAACATCTTGGTGCGTGTCATGTAATCGCGATAAGTTTCTCCGAACTTGATGATGTTATCGCGCTCTTCTACAATCGCCGTCACATACGCCGCGACGCATTCCAATCCCAGGATGGATCCACCCATCCATGAGGGGGCTTTGAGAAAGGCACCAACACCAACCAGGAGAAGGGAGCCATAAAGTGGATGCCGAATATATCGATAGGCACCCAATTCAATGAGCCTTGTGGTTTCGTCAATGTCCCCCTCGGGCTCGCCTCTGCTTCGTAAAATGTAGAAACCGTGGAACGCTAAGAGAATCGAGCCCAGAAGAGATATCCATGACACAATCTGGAGCGGCGAGAAAGGATTATCGAACCACACATGGGCATTCATCAGGCTGAGCGCCAGGACGCTTTCAAAGGTGATGAAACGGTAGAACCGGTGCGCATGAGGCCGTTTCAATGTGATGAAGAGGAAAATCGCAGATAGAAGCGTGAAGAGAGTCAAACGGAGACCCAATGTCATATCAATACCGTCCAGTATAGAGGCCTCGATCTCAAGACGTCAGGCCACACGTTCTATTGGTCCTAACGATTGAGGGAACCGTCATTTCGTCCCTCGCAATTTGCCCTTCGCAACGCGTAAGGCCATCCGTCCCATATCCTGCGCGCCCATCACACCGCGCACACGACCCAGGTTAATATATGCCCTTGCTAGGCTCGTCGGGACTTTCGGCTGCTCTGCAGAAGGCTTTCGCATAAGATGCAGGCTCTCTGTCTCACACGCGGTTACGCACAACCCGCACCCGATACAGCGCTTGAGATCCACCACAATGTGATCATCCTCGAGGCTCAGGGCATCCATTTGGCAGCGCGAGATGCACTCCCCGCATCCGATACAGAGATCGGCGTCGGAGACAACTTGGAAAGGGGTTGATATCAGGCTGGCGGGATGTGGATGCTTCTTGATATTCAGCAAGACCTGGCAGCAACAACCGCAGCAACAACAGATGTTCGAGATACGCTGCGAATTACTGGGCTGAAGCACCAATCCGGCCTCCTCGGCAAGGTCGAGGATGGCCAAAGCCTCCTCGACATCGATAGCCCGGCCGAGGCCATTCTCGATGTAGTAATCCGCAGCCCTGCCGAAAATCAAGCATGTCTCTTCCGGCTTATCACAGCCTTCGCCAATCATGCGGTGTTCGCGGCGACAGATGCAAGGCGCCACGGCGATCTTGCTGCGTGATCGGACCAACGCGTCGGCGCGTTCATAATCGAGGATCTCAACCTCCTGCAAGATGCTCTCCCCAATGGGAATCGTGCGTAATTGTGGCGCCTCGCGCCAGATCTCGGGGTCGAATAACTGTGGAATGTATTCGTTGAAATCTCGGATAAGACCAGGATCAAGATCGTTGACGTGATACTCCCAGATACCCACTACAAATTGCGATGCGGAATAGAATGGGATGCCGGATCTGCGGATACGATAGATCAACCCTTTTCCCGACATCTCAGCGAGTAACTTTGCAGCTCGACCCTCATCGATCCTTGCTCTCGCCGCGATCTCCTCCGCCGGCTCACCGATCAATACGAGATGGACGGCAAGTTCGGCCTCCTCCTCAGTGAAGAGGCGGCGCAGGATGCGCAGTTCAACCCCGCTCTCGGTGGCTGGGTAGCCCCCTGGCAGTTTATCTAGGTGTTTGGCCAATCGTGCATATACATCATCTACCATCGCGCCCCTCCAGTGGGATGGGTGTTGCTGAATGAACACAACACGATTCTCTCACAGTCAACAGAATTCCATTCTTTAGTAAGAACCCTGAAACATGGGTTCACGTTTCTCGATAAAAGCGCGTAGCCCTTCCTGGAAGTCCGCCGTCCTCGACTGGTAGAGAAAGCGCTCCCTTTCTTGCGCCAGTTGATCCTTCAACTCGGGTAACAAGACCGAGCGCAGGAGGCGCTTCCCCCCCACCCTGGCGGACTTTGCTCCCCGCAGGATTTGATTTGCTTTCTCCAACGTTCGCTCCACCAAATGTTCACCCTGAACCACTTCGCTTACCAGACCAAGCTCGCACGCCTGGTCGGCCTCAAGAATGGGATCGAACAGCATCAACTCACGGACTCTCGCACACCCGATCAGGTGCGAGACAGTCGACGTCCAGCCCCCCAGTGGGACCAGGCCGAGCGAGGTAAAGCCCTGCTTGAACCTGGCATCTTCAGAGGCAACGCGAATATCGCAAGCCGCCGCGAGCGCCATCCCCGCCCCGGCAGCTATGCCGTTGACCCCCGCGATAACTGGCTTATCCGAGCAACAGAGCGCCATGATGGCGCTGTGGATGTCTCCTGTCAGGGCATAGAAGAAACCTCGGGCATCGCCGCCGCCTTGGATATGCGCCCACGCCGTTTTCATATCACCGCCGCTGCAAAAGCCGCGGCCCGTGCCGGTCAGGATGATGGCATCCACGCTCGGATCCCCGGCACAGGCTTCTACGGCCTGCCTTAACGCTGCGGCGGCGTGCAGGTCTAGCGCGTTCAATACCGCCGGGCGATTGAGCGTCAGGATCGCGATGCGTTTCTGGCATGATTTGAGTATGCACTCCTCCGTCATGTCAAGGCCACTCCTGTCGTATTAAAATAAGGAAGTCCGCGGAAGCGTTTTTCTGACGCAAACGTTTCGATCAGCAACCCGGACACATCCTTTTTGCAGGTCGTTCGCATCAACTATGACATCTCCCACTCATTTTGACAACCTCGAAATGCACAAACTACTCACCACCATGAACCTTTATCGTTTGACAGATGTATTAAATAGGAAGCGACCATCGGTCGGATCTGGCCTCTTCCGAGGACACGATGCCTAGAGGAATCCCCGTCTCCAAGAAAATGCGCCACAAACTGCGACAGCAGATATTTGACGTGGCTTCAAAACTCTTCCTGGAACATGGCTACCACGAGACCTCCATGCGCCAAATCGCCGAAGCAGCGGGAATGGGGAAATCCACACTGTATGACTACTTCCCCAACAAAGCCGAGATCCTGCTCTTCTTCACAGATCAAGAATTGGCCATGACTTATGAAACTACCGCACAGATCGCAGAACAGGAAATGCCGGCTTCTGAGAAACTGCGAGCTATTATGCAATCCTTATGGACCTACCTGGATCAAAACCGCGCGATAGCCGCTTTGCTCACTCGGGAGGTATCCAGGTTGGACGAGGACGCTACACAGCGGGTTATCCAACAGAGACTCAAGTTCCGCCGAATTCTGGAACGTGTCATACGTGGGGGCATTAGGGATGGAGCCTTCAGGCTCATGAACCCGAAATTAGCAGCCTCAGCCCTACACAGCCTTATGACCATGCCCTTCTACGATTGGATGCGGAGTGGAGAAGGGACAGACGTTGCCGCGAAAGTGGATGAACTTTTAGATCTCTATCTTCACGGAATGCAAACGCGCTAGCATTTTCCTCCAGACCGACATCTCACCGATTCATCCACAACTTTTAAGCCGATCAGGAGATCTCAGTATGCTGTGCACAATCGGTTCTACCCATGTGCGTCGTTCATAGACCGCGTCTCATTTGGGAAGTGCACCTGTGGTGATCAAGATTCATTGGGGGTGAAACCATCATGCAGGCAATGTCCGCTTGGCCGTAACGAAGTACTGCCCTGCTTGCAGGGAGTCTTCGCACATCTGTGAGTGTGCCACCGGTTGAAAACGAGCACACTGCGTTCGAGAGCGAGGCATGGCATGAAACTCGAAATCAAGAACCTTGGAAAACGTTACAGGGGCGGTGTCTGGGGTTTGCGAGACTTTTCCCTGACGCTCGAGCCCGGTGTGCTGGGCTTGGTCGGTCCGAACGGTGCCGGTAAATCCACTTTGCTTCGTATCCTGGCCACGGTTACAAAACCGAGCGAGGGGCGAGCGATTTGGAACGGGGCCGACATCGCAACCTCGCCTAACGCCTTGCGAACCGTACTTGGCTACTTGCCACAGGATTTCGGGGTCTACCCTCACCTCAATGCTGATGAATTTCTGGCCTATCTTGCCGCCATCAAAGGTATTGAGGCCAAGTCTGCCAGGCAGCGCATCGACGAATTGCTTCAGGTTCTAAACCTGATAGACGTTCGCAAACGTCCCTTGAAAACCTACTCGGGCGGCATGAAGCAGCGCCTGGGTATCGCCCAAACGCTGCTGAACGACCCCCAACTGCTCATCGTAGACGAACCGACGGCTGGGCTGGACCCCGAGGAGCGGGTTCGCTTCCGCAACTTACTCGCCAGCTTGAGCGGTGATCGCATCGTGATTCTCTCGACACATATCGTATCCGATGTGGAAGCTACAGCGACAGACCTGGTGGTTATCAAAGAAGGGCGCTTACTTCATCATGCATCCCCCGAGCGCCTACTGAGCACGGTCAAAGATAAAGTCTGGGCGTGGGTCATACCGAGCGAACAACTGACCGCAGTCCGAGGGCAGCATCTCATTACGAGTGCGATCCGCAGAAGCGACGGCGTCCATCTGCGTGTCGTCTCACAAACCCACCCTGAAGCTGCCGCCGTGCTGGTTTCCCCCAGTTTGGAAGATGCCTACATATACGCCATTTCATCCAAAACCGAGTGGCCACAATGAGAACCCTTCAAACCCTCCTCTCGCTCCTTCGCGCCGACTTTCTCGAACGTGTACGGCATAATAGCTTTCTTGTCACCTTAGGGCTGATGGTCGTCGCAGGATACTTCTTCGTCCCTCCAGCCGACGCCAGGTATGCAACTATGAACCTGGGCGACTACCGTGGCGTGTACAACTCAGCCTGGATCGGTATGATGAACGCCCTGCTCACCCTCATCTTCCTCTCCTTATTCGGCTTTTATCTGGTGAAGAATGCGATCGAGCGAGACCATCGCTCAGGTGTAGGACAGATCATCGCCACCACGCCGTTGCATAAAACCCTTTACTTGCTCGGAAAGTTGCTGAGCAACGTATGTGTGTTGATGGCAATGGCCGGCGTGATCGCCATCGCCGCGCTGGCCATGCAGATCATCCGAGCGGAAGATGCCCACATCGACCTCTGGCGTCTTTGGTCTCCTACCCTGCTGATCATGCTCCCATGCGCTTTCCTCGTCTCCGGTCTGGCGATCTTCTTTGAAACCATCCCGTGGCTGCGCGGAGGTTTTGGCAATTTCGTCTACTTCTGGCTCTGGGCCACCTTGTTCTACCTGATCGACATCGGCATCGACGTGTTCGGCCTTATGATTCCCCAGGCGAGCATCCAGCGTGCTGCCCAGAACACTTACCCCGATGCCATCCTCGGGTATAGCCTTGGATTCAATTTTCTGGAAAACGGCATCCAAACTTTTCGTTGGGAGGGGATCGACTGGAACGCTGCTATCCTCCTAGAGCGATTGCTTTTTGCAAGCATTGGGATCGGGCTGACGTTGCTTGCATCGCTCATCTTCCCCCGCTTCGACCCTGCACACGAGCGCACCCATCGCGCACCTCTCGAAACCGATCAACCGTCCCATCTCGGAACCCTATCCAAGTCTCGAATGGCAATACCGATTGAACATGTCCGATTGTCGCCTATACATATCCGCACCGAATTTCACCGCATCCTGCTTGCCGAGCTGCGCTTGATGCTCAAGGCACAACGATGGTGGTGGTTCCTCGGAGCGTTAGGTTTAATCCTTGCGGGCATGTTTTCCCAATCAGCCAACGCACAACGCTCCGCTCTAGTCATCGCATGGATGTGGCCTTTAACGGTCTGGTCATCCATGGGTGCACGTGAGCGGTGGCACCACACAGACCAACTGGTCTTTTCGATCCCCTATTCGCTCCAGCGACAACTGCCCGCTGTTTGGCTTGCGGGTCTGATCATCGCTCTGGTTACAGGGTTGGGGATTGGCAGTGTGCTAGCCCTGCAGGGTGAATGGGAGTGCTTGATGGCATGGGGCATTGGTACTCTGTTTATTCCCTCTCTTGCACTTGCAGTGGGTTGTTGGACTGGGAGCAGCAAGGCATTCGAGGTCATTTACATCTTGCTGTGGTTCACCGGGCCGGTCAATCGTGTTTCAGCTCTGGATTTCATGGGCGCCACCCAGCAATCGGTCGCTGATGGCATTTACGTTTACTATGCCGCCGCCGCGATCTGTCTGCTTGGAGCTGCATTTGTCGGACGTTATCTGCAAATCAACCGGTCTTGATGACTGTAAGATCGACCGTGAATAAATCATGTACAAGAAGAGAGATGATCCATGCCCCCAAGGGTTAATATTTATCTAAAATCGATCGCCATAGCACGCGACCTCGGTGAATTTCGCCACGCTGGCCAGCACACCTACTGCGCACCCAGAATGATGGATGGCGTTCGCGGGATGCCGGGCTTCCGCGGCCGACTTCTGACACCCGAATCCGACGAACTCCTTTCCGAGCTAAACGTCTGTGGGGAAACCTGGCAAGAACACATCACCGTCCATGACGTGGGGTGTTTCCGCGGGCTTTTAAAAGCGCTCAATGCGGGCATCTGGAAAACACCCTGCGTCATCGACGATGACGTGAAATACGTCGGACTCAACGCCGAACGGGAGGCGCTGAGATCCTTGACGCGGCTTTAAAGTCACTCGAAGTCATGCGGCGATTATTGTGCGGGCATCGAATAATAAGCAACGTCGAATGTTGAGAGGAGCAGCTCATGCATTGGATGATCACCCCACAGCAGACCCGATCGTCTGCCCGCCGGCAAGGTCTTACGGCAGAAAGCCTGCAATTGAACGGCATGGCCGTGCTGACTTTTTCAAAAGCCATCATCGACAGGATGGATGAACTGTGTCGCCTACGCGAGATCGCTTGGATCGGCCCGCAGCATCATCCTTACGCTGCTGTCCAGCATGTGTGGAAAGGGCTGTATCAGAATGTGGATCTCTTTGCGCTGGTTCCCCCCATGGGCGCATCGCCATTAGCTTGCATTATCGAAGACCTCGTCTTCTGCGGCACGCAGGCTGTCTTCCTCGTCTGTGCGGCCTGGTCCTTGGGTCCGCCAGTGAGCTTTGGAGATCTCATCGTACCGGTCTTCGCCTCTGGGCCAGATGGGACATCCGTTCATTATGGCAATACCCTGGGACATATCCCCTCGCACGAGAAAGTTATTGAAATGTTTTCCGCAGTATGTCAGTCGACCTCGGCTTCTTTCCACACCGGCGGCGTTGGTTCATGTGAGGCGCTCTACCGGATCACGCCAAAGATGGTGCAAGATTTCCTACAGCAAGGATGTTTGTGCATGGACAATGGGGAGGCGGCGACGCTTTTTGCCGTGACAGAAACCCTGGGCATCTTTGGGGGGGTGCTCTTCCAACCCTATATTGACCTTCAACAGGGTTGGGATCCTACCCCACTGCAAAGTGACCTCTATCACACGACGTGTCGTATGCAGGCGGAGATTGTGCTTGAGGCTGGCGTTCGGCTCCTAAACTCATCGTAGCGGATTGGCGCGTGAGTCATCCATTGCGAACCCGACTTTAGTCCACCCCACCACAACTCTGCGGACCTTGCTCAATCCATCTCCAGCAAGGGACAACCCGGGGTGTTTATATTGAAAACCACGAGGCGGAGCCAGGAAAATTAGTTGGGGCGGCTATATATTTATTCTTTTTATGCGGTTATTAGTTTGCCAATTGTCAACTGGATCTACTCAGGAGTGAACCAAGATGGGGATTCCGCTGGATCGACAAGCACCGCACTCGAAGGATGACAGCACAACGAGCGATTCAGACCCCATCGGAAGAGTTTAGCGCTTCGGATACACAAAGCTGCAAGAGGTCAGCCTTAAGGATAACTGCGGTCTGGCACCCCTCCAGCTCCGACAACCATGCTTAGCACCTCAAATAATGCTATACTGATTCCGTCCGCCACCAGCCTTTTCTGCTGTTTGTGTTGCCCAAATTTGTCGGTTGTTTACTTATTGATGTTTGTGCGAGGTTTTGGCATAAAAATAGTCTAGGATTTGGTGTTACGATCATGAACCCAAACTTATCCCCTCCGCAACCGGCAAACCAAGAATCTGGAAAGCACATATGCTGTTTTTACGAATCCGAGGAACAGTTGCACACGGTGTTAAGGTCATTCCTGTGCAGCGGGCTAGAGGCGGGAGAAAAAGCGCTCTGCCTCCTCGAACCGAAAACCGCCAAGGGTGTCCTGAAGCATATAAGGGAAGCAGAGTTCGACCCGGAACCCTACCTTGAGTGCGGACAGCTCGGGATTCTAACTTTCGATGAAACGTATTTAGTGGATGGTGCCTTCTCTCCAAGATCCATGCTTGCTCGTTTACAGGCAGAAACTGAGCGCGCCTTGCAAGAGGGCTATAGTGCGCTGCGCGTCGCAGGTGAAATGATTTGGGCTCTGAAAGAAATACCAAATCGCAGGGATCTCGTCGTGTATGAATCGGAGGCTAATCTCTTCTTCGAGAAAAAGCCTTGCAAGGCGATTTGTCTCTACGACCAGCGCGAATTCCCCCCCGATATGCTGTTGGACGTGCTACAAGCCCATCCCACGGTCATAATCGGGACAGAGATCCTCAACAATTATTGCTATGTTACCCCTTCAGAATTGCTCGGAGACAACCTTCCTGAAGTCGTTTTAAATCGACGCCTACGTAGTCTTATCGAACGAAACCGTGAGGAAGAAGCCCTGCGAGCATCAGAGAAACTCTATCGCACACTGCTATTAACCTCGCCTGACGCGGTTGCCGCCACGGATCTCAACGGGGTCATTACACAGGTCTCTGACCAAGCCTTGAAGCTTCATGGTTATCAGAGCGTAGATGAACTGGTTGGCAAACCCGCGATCGAGCTGTTCGCAGAAGAAGACCGAGAAAGAGCAGTCGAAAATATCTATCGAACCTTCGAAGAAGGGTACGTTCGTGGCATTCAATATCGCCTGCTCCGTAAAGATGGAACCCGTTTTTATGGAGAGTACAATGCCACCTTGATCAAGGATGCGGATGGGAATCCGAAATCCATTATTGCCGCTGTACGCGACATCACTAAGCGAGTAGAGTCAGAAATGAAATTGCGAGAAAGTGAGGAGCGATATCGCGCTCTGGTAGAAGACATGCCGGCATTGATCTGCCGCTTCCTTCCCGATGGCACACTCACTTTCGTCAACGAGCACTATTCCCGTTACTATAATAAGGGAAAAAAGGAGCTAATCGGGCAAGATTTCTTTCAATTCATCCCAGAAGAGGATCGCGAGCGCGTTCGTGCCCACTTCGCATCGCTGACCCCCGCCAACTCGGTGATTTCCTACGAGCATAAAGTCTGGATCTCCGACGGAGTAGCGCGCTGGCAGCGATGGACCGACCGTGCTCTCTTCGACGCGCAGGAGCGGGCGGTCGAGTATCAGTCCATTGGAGAAGATATCACAGAGCAGAAGCAAGCCGAAGTGGACTTACGAGAAGCCTACCAGAATCTCCAAGAGGCTATATCAGAATTAAAAACTACACAGCAAAAGGTCATCTCGCAGGAACGGCTCACTGCGATCGGGCAACTCGCAGCAGGGATCGCTCACGATTTCAGCAATACACTGATGCCCATTACCCTCTACAGCGACTTGCTCCTCAGAGAGCTTGAGCTCTCCTCTAAACAAAAGGCGAGGCTGGAACTCATTTTGCAGCAAGCACGGCGCGCAGCAGGCTTCACACAACAAATACTAGACTTCAGCCGTCAAAGCCTGATACAGTTTCGCCCCCTTGAGCTGCAAGCCCTTCTGGAGAAAATGACTGACTTACTTCGTCGGACGCTGCCGGAGAATATTGAGATCCAACTGGTCTGCGGATCGGAAGAATATCGCATCGATGGCGATCTCGGACGAGTCGAGCAGGTATTGATGAACCTGGGCCTGAACGCGCGCAACGCGATGCCGGATGGTGGGCAGTTGCACCTTGAACTATCACGCAGTCATTTTAGCCCCGAACAGATGCCCCCCATTCCAGAAATGCCTCATGGCGACTGGATCTGCATCTCTGCACAGGATACGGGAGATGGCATTCCCCCCGATCAGCTTGCGCACATCTTCGAACCTTTTTATCCAAACGGGGAGCCTTCCCCTGAAAACGGCCTTGGCCTTGCACAAGTATACGGTATCGTCAAGCAACACAAGGGATTCATCGACGTCACCAGCCAAGTTGGCGAAGGAACTCGATTCGACTTATATATCCCTGCCTCGGAGCATGAGGGCCCTGAACTGATCATCGATTCAAGTGAAACCGCACCTACAGGTTCAACACAGATACTGGTGGTTGAGGACGATGATGGCACGCGTCAGGCCTTATGCGAGATTCTTGAAGCTCTCCAATATCGGGTTCTTGCGGCGTGCAGTGGTGTGGAGGCCGTGGAACTCTATAAAGAGGGAGAGATCGATCTCGTTATGAGCGATCTTGTCATGCCAGAAATGGGAGGGGCCGCGCTGTATAATGCGTTGCGCGAGCTTGATCCTGATGTGAAACTGATCGTGATTACAGGTTATCCGCTGGAGGAGACGGGGAGAGACCTCGTCGATCAAGGGATCACAGCCTGGGTGCAAAAGCCCTTCGATATTGAAAAAATCTCACAAACAATTATTTCCGCTCTCGGAACGAAATCCCAATAAGAGCAACGCCACCACGGCAGGGAGTTCCTAGGATCCCAGCTTTTCGAATGCATGCGCCAAACGCTCAAGAGCCCGCCTGATGTTATCGATGCTATTGGCGTACGAGATTCGCAGATACCCTTCACCATAAACCCCAAAGGCTGTTCCTGGCAGCACGGCCACACCCGCCTCTTCGAGCAGGATGCGGGAAAGCTCGTTAGACGAAAGACCGAACGCCGTGATATTGGGAAAGACATAAAAGGCGCCCTCGGGCTTCTGACAGCAGACTCCCGAGATCGCGTTGAGTCCTTCAACAATGATATCCCTGCGCTGCTGGTAGGAAGCCACAACCTCATCCACCTGGTCCTGCGGTCCCTGGATGGCCTCGAGGCCAGCGTACTGCGTGAATTGCGCTGTGCAACCGACAGAATGCGTGAGCAGAAGTTCGACTCGCCTCGCCAATGCCTCCGGCATGATGCCATACCCCAAACGCCAGCCTGTCATCGCATAGGTCTTTGAGAACCCATCCACAATGATCGTGCGCTCGTCCATTCCCGGCAGCGCGGCAATACTCGGTGCGTCTTTGCCGTCGTAGACCATGCGGGTGTAAATCTCATCCGACATCACCCAACAATCCTTTGCAGATGTCAACTCGGCGATATATTCAAGATCCTCTAAAGGCATCACACCGCCCGTGGGGTTTCCAGGCGAATTGAGAATGATCAGGCGCGTGCGATCGTTGAGCAGTCTCTCAAAAGCCTCTAAATCGAATGAGAAGCTCTTTTCCTCCAATAAGGGCACCGGGACAGGCACGCCACCGGCCACGCCGATCATTGCAGCATAGGTGGGAAAGCCAGGGTCAGGGTAGATTACCTCATCGCCGGGTTCGACTGTCGCCAACACCGGGAAGAACAGATTAGGTTTTGCACCAGGGCTGACCACAACTTGATTGGGAGAAATCGTCATGCCGCGGCGCATGCCGGCGTCATCCGCGATCACCGCTCGCAACTCCGGAAGTCCGGCAGGCAGAACATAGCGAGTATATCCCTCCACGATAGCTCGCACACCCGCAAGGCTGACATTGGAGAAAGTCTCGATATCGGGCTGCCCGATCTCAAGATGAATGACCTCCTTGCCCTGCGCCTCTAAGGCTTGGGCAAGTGCCAACACTTGATAGGCTCCCTCCGGTTTGAGATGGTTCGTCCGTTGGGTAAATGGCATGCTGCTCACTCCTTTGTGAAAAAACCTCAAGTCATTCTATGGCGAATTCAAACATCCTTCAAGGGATGCGAGAACAAAACATTCGTGTTTGTTTATATCGGATAAAATGCCCAATCGTGCAAACAGAATACACACCCACACCAAGGCCATGTCAGAAGGATAGCCCCAATCAGCGATGACACTCGAGTACTTTAACATTCCCCACCCTGAAGGATATCCCCAGAGATCGCCCGGTCAATCTTGCCCATCGGGTAATTCGCCAGGTCCGTTGGATACACCCAGGCGAGCGCCTCATGCTCAAGCAGGGTGGGTTCGCCATGTGGCATGCTGCAGGCGAACGCGTGCACCTGGATTCGGAAGTGTGTATACGCATGTGAGTAAGTTCCCAGCGGCGGGCCGACCTCCACCTCGATATCCAATTCCTCCCGCAGCTCCCTCATCAAACATTCTTCGAGTGTCTCGCCTCGCTCCCGTCTGCCGCCCGGGAATTCCCACAACCCCCCCAGAAGCTTACCCTCCGGTCGGCGTGCGATCAGCACCTTCCCACCCCGACAAATCACACCTGCCGCCGCGTGAAATTGTGGGGTCCTTCGCTTTTCAGACCGCACCGGGCGTTGATCCTGCACACCGCGTTTGAATGCCAGGCAGTGCATCGAAAGGGGACAACGCTCACACGCCGGTCCGCGCGGTGTGCACACCATTGCGCCTAGATCCATCAGGGCTTGGTTGAACGCCGATGCTCGACCCCTGGGCAACTGTTCGGGTCCCCACTGGCGCAGTGCGCGTTCCCCTTCTGTTGAACGAGGTTCCACCGTGAGATCGATGAGGCGTGCTAAAACCCTGCGGAGGTTACCATCCAACGCGAGGGTGTCGGTATTGAAAGCAATGGCAGCGATCGCTGCCGCGGTGTAGCGCCCGATTCCGGGCAGCCGCTCGAGCTCGGCAACCTCACCCGGCAACAGGCCGCCATGCTGTTCCATCACAGTCTGTGCAGCGGCATGCAGGTTGTGGGCGCGCTGGTAATACCCCAAGCCTTCCCACAACCGCAGTACATCCTCACGCGAGGCCTCTGCAAGCTGCTTCACGGAGGGAAAACGCGCCATCCAGCGCTCGTAATAGGGGATCACGGTCTCCACACGCGTCTGCTGAAGCATGATCTCGGAGACCCACACACGATAGGGATCACGCGTCTTTCGCCATGGGAGGTCACGCCCCTGTTTGCTATACCAAGCTAGCAAGTCCTTCGCGATGTCTTTACCCATACTGGGATTGTACCGGTTCAGCCAGGAGTCATTCAAGACCATGCAAAGTTGGATTTTCTCCGAGATCGCTTGCCCTTCCAGCAGGGTCGACTACAATCGCGTAAACATGATGAGTGAAAGGCAGGCATTCCACTTCTCTTGGCATATCCATTCCGCATTTGTTGCTCCAGCGACTGCCACGCTTGCTGTCACAGCCCTGCGGCCGTGCTGATACTCGTAGAATGCTGGAACAAATGTCTCATTTCATATACGTTTCTAATACACTTGCTTCACTCGATGGTTATAATTAGGGCAGGATTCGTGCTACAAACGGCACAAATCGAGGAAGGTAACCATGATGCGATTTGATCGTTTTACCGAACGCGCTCAGGACGCGGCACAACGTGCGGCCGAGATCACCCAGCGCTATGGGCACAACCAAATCGATACAGAGCATATTCTGCTGGCGATGATCGAACAGCCTCAGGGTGTGATTCCGCAAATCTTAGAGAGATTGAACATTGAAACCGATGCGCTCACGGATCGCATCGACAGTCAACTCCACAGTACACCCAAGGCCAATATCTACGGGGGTGGTGCGGGGCAGATCTTCATTACGCCGCGTGTCAAGCGCGTCATTGATATGGCCAACCAAGAAGCCAATCGTCTCAACGACGAGTACATCTCCACCGAGCACATTTTTCTGGCCATCCTCTCGGAGCGCAACACGGCCATCGCTCGCCTGCTGGCGGAAATGGGCATCACCAAGGAACGCGTCTACGACGTCGTCAAAGAGATCCGAGGCGGTCAGCGCGTCACCGATCGCAAGGCCGAATCGCGCTACCGAACACTGGATAAATACTCTCGTGATCTAAGCAAACTCGCGAAAGAGGGCAAGCTCGATCCAGTGATCGGCCGTGATGATGAGATACTGCGTGTGATCCAGATTCTTTCACGTCGCACCAAGAACAACCCCGTCCTGATCGGCGAGGCTGGTGTGGGCAAGACTGCAATCGTAGAGGGCCTTGCGCAGAAGATCGCCGACAACGATATACCTGAGATTTTAAGCGGCAAAAAGGTGGTAGCGTTGGACCTGGGTGCGATGATCGCGGGTTCTCGCTTCCGCGGCGAATTCGAAGACCGTCTGAAAGCAGCCATTGAGGAGATCCAACGTTCAGAGGGCGAAATCATCCTGATGATCGACGAGCTGCACACCGTGGTTGGAGCGGGTGCGGCGCAAGGTGCGATGGACGCCTCGAATATGCTCAAGCCCGCCCTGGCACGCGGCGAGCTGCAGTGCATCGGTGCCACGACGCTCGATGAATATCACAAACACATCGAGAAGGACGCCGCACTCGAAAGGCGTTTCGCTCCTGTCTATGTTGACGAGCCCACGATCGAGGAGACTATCGAAATGCTTCAGGGTCTGCGCGACCGCTATGAAGCTCACCATAAGGTGAGTTTCTCGGATCAAGCGCTTATAGCCGCTGCCCGACTTTCAGAGCGCTATGTCACCGATCGCCATCTCCCCGATAAAGCCATTGACTTGATGGACGAAGCAGCCGCTAAACTTCGTGTGGCGCTCTACTCCCTGCCTCCCGACCTCAAAGATCTCAAGGACGAGATCGATCGAGAGCTAGCAGCTGAGGAGCGGGCGGGCATCGAGCGAGATTACGAACGCGCCGCCGAGAAGAAGGCTCAGCGTTTGCGTATGGAGGAGGAATTCAGGGAGAAACGCGACACCTGGGAGGCCGAGCATCAATTAGATGAGATCGTCGATGAGGGCGACATCGCCGAAGTTGTCGCCATGTGGACCGGAATCCCGGTCAGCCAGATGCTCGAGACAGAAGCCGAGAAGCTCCTGCAAATGGAAGAACGCATCCACGAACGTATCGTTGGCCAGGATGAGGCCATTACCGCCCTGGCAGATGCCATCCGTCGTGCGCGTGCGGGCCTCAAGGACCCGCGACGTCCTATCGGATCCTTCATCTTCCTGGGATCCTCCGGTGTCGGAAAGACCGAAATGGCCAAAGCTTTGGCGGAGTTTATGTTCGACGATGAAGATGCGCTGGTGCGTATCGACATGAGCGAGTACCGCGAGCAGCACACCGTCTCGCGTTTATTCGGCGCACCACCGGGGTATGTGGGTTACGAAGAAGGCGGTCAACTGACCGAAGCCGTACGCCGGCGGCCCTATCGTGTTATCCTATTCGATGAGATCGAGAAAGCACACCCCGAAGTGTGGAATGCACTCCTCCAGATTCTGGACGACGGCAGACTCACCGATGGTCAGGGACGCATCGTCGATTTCCGCAACACGGTTCTGATCATGACATCCAACCTGGGTACTGAGTTTGTCACTCGCTCCGGAACACTTGGATTTACCCGCCAGGGTGAAGGAGTCGAAGAGCGAGCTGCAGAGGAAAAAATCAGCAAGGCCTTGAAAGACACCTTCCGACCTGAGTTCCTTAATCGCATAGACGAGATCATCATCTTCTCGCCGCTCTCCACCGACCAGATGAAGCAGATCGTCGATCTACAAATGAATCAGATCCGAGAACGTCTGGCAGAACACGGCATCCATGTCGATCTGACCGAATCAGCCCGGGTCTGGCTTGCTCGTGAGGGATTCGACCCAGCATTTGGAGCACGGCCACTGAAACGCGCCCTGCAGAAATTTATCGAAAGTCCCCTATCGGTGCAGATTCTTCAAGGGAAATTCTCCGAAGGTGATGTCGTCATCGTTGATTTCAATGAGAAAGATGGCGTCGTCTTCAAACGTCCCAGCAAGGACTCAACGATCCAAATTGAGGAAGAAATCTCAGCGTAAGGGTGCTGCAGTTTAGACCTTCCTCCCATGATGGAAGACGTCCTGCCAGCCCAATCATGCACCCACCAAACACATACCGCTCCGAGATTTCGGAGCGGTTTTGCTTTACCAAGTGGATCGTCATCGTGGTTCGTCAGCTATCGACCGCAGTTTCCACTTCGCGTGTTGTGCTTTGTGCCTTCGCCTCAACGGCTTGGCGAAGTTGATCCGCTGCACTCTCGAGGTTGACCTCCGTCACGCCTCCGAGCATCGATGCGAGTTCGGGGATGCGCTCAGCGTCCTTCAAGGGACGGGCAAGCGTGATCGTACGTCCGCCTTCGACTTGCTTCTCTACTTTGTAGTGCTGGTCGCCAAAGGCTCCAAGCTGAGGAAGGTGCGTGACGCACAGGACTTGGTGGTTGTGTGACAAACCCCACAGTTTATGCCCAACCACAGCACCGGCGCGCCCGCCAATCCCCTGGTCGATCTCGTCAAAGATCAATGTGGGTGTGCGATCGGCTTGCGCTAGCACACTCTTCAGTCCTAGCATGAGCCTCGAAGTCTCACCACCAGAGGCAATTTTCACCAACGGCTTGAGCCCTTCTCCTGGATTGGGCGCCACTAAAAACTCGACGTGGTCAAGACCATGCGCGCTGAAACCCACACGCCGTTCCCCCACAATGGCTCCTTCAGGATCCTCCTCCCATTGCAGATCCACACCAAACTGCGCACCTGGCATACGCAGCTCCGTCAGCTCGGACGCGATCGTCTCCTGGAGTCGGTCGCCTGCCTGACGGCGTATTTGTGAGAGTTGTTCGCCGATCTCGCCGAGTTGACGCACCAATTGGCTCTCTTCGGCATCCAGAATCTGGATGCGTTCTTCAGCATGTGTGATCGCATCCAGATCACGCTGGGCGGATTCAGCATGCATCAGTACGGTTTCGATGCTGTCGCCGTACTTGCGCTTGAGCCCGCGAATGAGGTCCAATCGATCTTCGACCTCATCCAGACGTGCAGGATCAAACTCGATCTCGTCGCGATAGATACGGAGTTCACGTGCCAACTCCCCTGCCCGCTCAACGAGCGCCTGTGCCTCAGCCTGGATCGCTTCCATACTCCCGTCGACCTTGGCTAATCCCGTTAGCGCGTGGGCGGCTTGGCCTAATTTATCTGTGCTGCTCTCCTGGCCTTCTAGTGACTCATCCAGCGCAGTGATGGCTTGTTCGGTGAGCAGCGCGAGCTGTTCGGCGTTGGCAAGACGCGATCGTTCAGCCAGCAATCCATCCTCTTCTCCCGCTTTAAGCGCTGCAGCCTCGATTTCGTTGACCTGGAAGGCAAGCATCTCCGCTCTGCGCTCGGCATCCTTTTCCTGCTGCCTCAGTTCACTTAACTCCTGGCGTACTTCAAGTAGCTTCTGGTGGACATTAAAAAAGGAAACACGCTGTACCTCGTTCTGTGCGTATCGGTCGAGCAGGTTCAAATGCTCACTCACTCGTAGCAAGCTGAGATGTTCCGACTGCCCGTGCACATCGACCAACAGCTCACCTAGCTCGCGCAGCAAGGCTAGGTTTACAGTGCGACCGTTCACTCGACAGATGTTGCGCCCCTTCTCTCGGATCTCCCTGCCAAGCGTCAGATACTTCGGGTCTTCGAGCAACGCCTCGCGTTCCAGGATTGCACGAACATCCTCATCGACGGGCGCTTCAAGAAGAAATGTCCCCTCCACCAAGGCCGCTTCGGAGCCAGACCGCACCATGGCGCTGTCCGCGCGTCCCCCAAGCAACAGTTCCACCGCGTCGATGATGATTGATTTCCCAGCGCCTGTCTCACCGGTGAAAACCACAAAGCCCGAGTCAAGCGTGATGCTCAACTCATCGATAATCGCAAAATCCTGGATCCGCAGTTCTGTCAACATAGGCGTAAGCTAAAGGCGAATGCCTCGCAGTCGAGCGAACAAAGTGCTGATCACCAACACACCATTCACAATCGGCCAGAGGAATGACAATGCCACACCGCCGAGCATGGACACTTCAAAACCAGCCGAGAGGAACAGTAGTTGAAAATATGGGAAGAACATGAATCCCAGTGTCGCCAGCACGCCAAGCGCCCCACCGATAGCAGCAAACAATGCCAGATGCCGGCTCCGGCGGCGCCGCACAGCCCAGCGCACGATCTCCGCAATCCCCCCGCCAGCAACAGGCGCGACGAACAAACCCCAGAAGCTCAGGTATCGAAGCGCCGCAGTGGCCAAACCTACACAAATCGCGGTAACTACCATGGCAACCGGTAGATCTACCTGACGTGCGGTTTCGAACACTTTTTGCTGTCCGCGCAGACATTCTCGACAGCGGTAGCCGACCGGTGTATGAACGGCGCAGCTTGCACAGATGGGCTTCCCGCAACGGTTGCACCGCAGTGTCGTCTCGCGATCGGGGTGATTGGCACAGAAGAGGGGCTGTTCTGTCATCCCGTCTCTCCAGCAGAGGGGTTTTTATTCATGCGGGAGGTCAGGTTCCGGTAAAAGTAATCCGATTCCTGCAGGCGGATAAACTGTACAATGTGCTCGCTCGCACGCACCATCACCTGATCCCCATCCTCAAGCGGCACAGGAGCCTGTCCATCCAGGCTGAGGGTCGCCTGATGATCCGTACGTATAACGACACGTACCCACGAGCCCTCATGGAGGACGATCGCCCGATCGACGGAAAGATGCGGCGCCACGGGCACGATTAGAATGTTGCGCAGATCAGGTGGTAGGATCGGTCCGCCCGCCGCAAGGGCATACGCGGTCGAGCCGGTTGGCGTTGCGACGATCAGCGCGTCAGCCACGTAGGTTGTGAGGTAGTGTCCATCGACCTCGGTGATCAGTCGCACCGGTCGCACAACTTCACCGCGCCCGATTGTGCTCTCGTTGAGAACCTGCCACGAGCCCAGCAATTGGTCGGACCGGCGGTGCTCCGCGCAGAGCATCATACGCTCTTCCAACCAGTAATCACCCTCCAGGACGCGCTGGAGCGTCGCTTGCCAGTTCTTATGAGCTACCTCCGTCAAAAAACCGAGGCGACCGATGTTGATTCCCAAAATGGGGATTCTGTGGGGCCCACACAGGTGGCCGGCGCGCAGCATGGTGCCATCGCCGCCTACCGCGATGAGTATATCAAATTCACCCTCGCTCACCCGAGCGCGTAAGCGCTCGTCTTGCAGAGAGGCATGCGCGACGTAGAGGCCGCATTCCTGGATAAAAGCTGCAATTTCAGGGACAAGTTCAGCGGCAATTTCCAAAGTCGGGTGCGCCGCGATCGCGATCTTATTGGGGGCAGGAGATCTCGAAACCATAATCTGTATTATAGCGGAGGCTGTGGGATGCGCGACATCAATCTAGCCTCTGATCACAAACGCCTCGATACCCACATGCCAAGCACCGTTGCGCCGATTCATGCGAACGATCCGGGGCGCGCTTTTCAGACCTTCGCATCTCGGCCAGTACATCAAGAAGGTTATTTTCCAATTTAGAGTCGTAATCTACAGCGAACGTCCTATCAGCATACCGGATCATACCGTATTGCGGTCTCGTCCCGTAGGCAGCCTGCACCAGCAGGCAGTAGGCCGCCAACTGGAATATATGTGAGGGGTAGGGGCTCAGTGGAGAATGTCCCGATTTTACTTCTACAGGAACCAAGCCGTCGCCGACATCCACGACGTAATCCGGGCGGCCCGTGAGTTCTGTAATTGGATCGTAAAGCGGGCGTTCCACGTGCTTAAATTTCTGCGTATCCACATAAACCACCCGCCCGCGTGGTAGCCCCGTCCCTGCTTGGCGGCGTCCAGCAAGCCAGATGAAAACCGATCCCAGCAAAAACAGTGCGAGAATGAAAACCCACACACTTCACCCTAAGAATCTCGTTGTCAGGAGCGCCGCGGCGGCCACGATGGAGGCAATCAACAAGACATAGCCCAGGACACGCAGACACCCGACCATCATCACATCCCGCCCATGGCGGATGTGCCAATGCTCCCCCGCGCGCAACCATGAGTCGTTGGCGGATGGTTGACCCTCCCGGGCATACCACCAGGCGCGCTGGCAGTACATGAATTGCGCGATATCAGAAGCGCGCAACGTCCTCATGTTCGCTCACCGTTCGCGATTGAGTTTCTTCTCAACAGCTTTGAGTGCGGATTTGAGCTCATGCTGCTGCAGGCTCGTTGTCAAGTCCCCGCGTGTTCGCTCTGTAACCCCACGCACCATGTCAGTGATACGGCGCAGGTTGCCAGTGATGGCATCTGGAAAATCTATCGTCACCAACAAGCCGTAGATGTCATCCATGTGCGACAGAAGCCTTTCGGCTTCATCCAACTCATCATGGCGCAGAATGTCGAGAATGCGGCGGCGGAACTCCCCTGCCGCCTCGCCCAATCCGCCAAGGTAGGCAGCGTAACCCGTCCCGAGCTCGTCGGGGTCCGGTAAGGGTAAATCGCCGAGCAGGGCATACACCACGCTCGCTTCAACATATTCCTTGAGCGCATCGCGCGTATAGCCGGCGTGGTAGAGATCCGGGTAAGCAGCCATGACATCCTTTAAGTCACCTACCAATTTACTAGCTTGCTCGAGATGATCCTGGGAAAGTTCGCGATCGTTGCGATGGGCGGCGCGGATCGCTATCGAACAATGCCGGATCAGTGTTCGTGAATGTCGCAGGGCCTGGTCGCGTGCTTGGTTCTTATCCTCAAGATGTTGGCGAATACGATCGCCAATTTCATCCAATTTATGCATCGTCCTCACTCATTTGGGGGATCTTCGTCCGGAGAGTTTGGGAGCGAATTCCGGAAAAGTTGATCGGCGAGCGTGGTTCCTTCGGGTAGCGTGATCTCCCCGAATTGCGCTTCGAAGCGGGCGATATGGTCCCCCAACGCCCGTAAGAGCAGTTTGGCGTTGAAGGTTGTCATAACCACGCGGTTCTTCACACGCGCCTGGTTGACCTGTGGCAGGACCTGCGCAAAATCGATGACGATTTCGGATCGCGAATTCGTAATTAAGGCGAAGTTAGCGTAAGTGGGTTCCAGGTCGGTCGGCAGGTGGATCTGCACGCGAGCGCCGCTTTTCGCTTTTTTTGGATCGGAGGACATCGCTTCTCTCCAATACAGAATATGCGACCTCAGCCGGTGTGCGCCGGCTGAGGTCTGGGTGCTACGCTTTTTTAGAAAGGAATCTCATCTTCGGACGGGGGGCCACCGGGGGCAAAGTCTTCTCCCGGCCCAAGGTCACCGTCTTCTCCGCGCCCTCCCAGGAAACGGACTGTCTGGGCGGTCACCTCAAAGGAGGCGCGTGCCTGGCCGTCGTTCCCAGTCCAAACTCGTGGGTTGCCGTTTTCATCGGGATTCAGCCGCCCTTCGACGAGGACTTGGCGGCCTTTACGGAGATATTCATTGACCGTCTCCGCCTGCCGGCCCCAAACGGTCACGCGGAACCAGACGGTCTCTTTACGCTGTTCACCGTCCTGGGTCCAAGTACGATTGGTAGCAATGTTAAGCGTCGTGACTGCCTGACCGCTGGGCGTGTAGCGCATCTCGGGATCGCGGCCGAGGTTGCCAACAAATATCAGTTTGTGAAACATGGGAATCTCCTTTCCGGTGGCGTGCAGTCTCTCGTTTCGACCCGGGTGGTCGTTTCAATCTCTCGTTCGCACACCGGCTTCTAGAACAATTGTACTATAAAAAAACCTTCTTTGTCAATATCCCGTATCCTCACAAGCCTGGGTTGCAATCAACGCCACGGCTTCAGGGGCGCTTTATATCGTGGCGGGAGGTCGACCGCTGGAAGCGTTACATTCATCGGACAGCTTGATGATAGAAGCCGATTCAGGATATTTCCCCTGGACGCCATCATAGAACGCGCGAATACGGTCCATGTCACGCTTAACATCCCCTGAGGGTACAAACGATAAACCTAGGCATGCTACTTTGCGACGGTAGTCCAGAGCTCCGCAGAGGATGGGGACCTGCGCGCTATAAGCGATCCAGTAAAACCCGGATTTCCAATGATCCAGCATCTTGCGAGTCCCGGCCGGTGCAATAACCAGCACCAATTTCTCAGACTTCCGGAATCGATCGCCGATCTGCTCGACGACGCCATGTCGGCTCTCACGCTGGACAGCGATGCCCCCCAGCCGCCGCATGATTCCGCCGAAGGGTTTCTTGAATAGTGAGTCCTTTCCCAGCCAGGATACCCGCACGCGGAAGATAAACGACACCATAAGCATGAACGTGAAATCCCAGTTGCTTGTATGCGGTGCACCAACGAGAACGAATTTCCCGCTCTCCGGAAGCTCACCCTCCACATCCCAGCCTAACAGCCAGGCATAGGCGCGACCGATCCAGTAGAGCAGGATTCCTGTCGTCGGACCCTGGTGCGTTATCTCGGAACTACGCATGGCTTGGATTCCATTCCGTCAACTTGACTCCAAAACACAACTTCATCGAATAGTCTCAGACTGCCCTACAGCTGAGAAGCCCCGTGATCTACAGAGCGCCTCCAACCGCCTGCTCCGTTTCTATACGTAGGAGTGTAGGAAAAACATCTTTCCTGGATCGCTAAATGCTCCAGCTCTAGATATACGGCGGTTCGGCCCCCTGCCCCTTGCTCGCACGAATCCCTTCGATCAACCGCATCATGCGCTCGTAGTGCGAGCCGCGCCAGTACAACTGGCCGCAGTCCACGCAACGCCGGAACTCGTCGTAGGCCTCGCGCGTCCCAGGCTGCAATTGATCGAACACATCCTCCTTGCTCACCGCCTCCAGGAGCCCATTACAGCGCATGCATCGCTGGAAGGGATGAAACGACCCGAACAGATCAAAACGTTTTAACACCTCGACCAACTGCACCCGAGGATGGACCTCACGCACGTAATAGCCATGCGTCACCTGGCTCCGCTTCAGCAGGCCGCGATCCTTCGTGAGCAGGACGCGCTTTTCCTTGTTCGAGATGCGGGCGAGCACATCATCATGGAAATCGTTCTGGTAGCGTGAGTCAAAACCCAGCATACGCAGGTATCGTGCTAGTCGACCAAGATGGATATCGAGCACGAAGCGCGTCACGCGCAAGGGCTCTGGCCGCAGGTGCACGAGCGGCGTGATGTCCAGCGATTCGAAGACGGGATACACGCCGACCTGATCACCATCGCACAGGCCGTATGTGAAATCCACCGACTCGCCGTTCACCAGGATCAGATCGACCTCGGTGTGCGGCACGCCGATCGCCTCGACGGCGTCTTTGATAGCGGGACGTCCTTGAAAGGTGTAATCGAACGGGGCATACCTGCGTTCACGCCGCAGGAAATCGTTCAATTCGGCGTAGAAACGAAAGCTAGCTGTCAACATGGTGAATTAGAGCCCGGTTTATAACTTGGTATAAATCGTTATGCCCCATCGAAGGAACCTGTAAACATCCTCCCTACAATTAATAATGCCCCAGGTGCGACTCGAACGCACAGCCTAGGCTTTAGGAGAGCCTCGCTCTGTCCACTTGAGCTACTGGGGCTTGTCGGAATTATAGCACGCACAGGAATCGCCTGCTGAGAGACTATTCAATCAGGTAGGCGGTGATTCGTTCCTGCAGATGGGGAAGTTGGAGCAATTCGATTTTCTCCGCTTCGACGCTCTCGACCAATTTGAAGGTCTCCTCGCTGAGCATGATCTGTCCGCCGTGGGCGATCTCCTGCAGGCGTTTTGCCACGTTTACAACCAGCCCAACAACTGTGTAGTCCATCACTTTTTCGGAGCCGATGTTGCCCACCACTGCCTCGCCGGTGTGCAGGCCGATCCCCAATCCCAAATCGCTAAAATCCTCGCCCGCTTTCTCACACAAGATATGGAAGCGCTCTTGCATCTCCAGCGCCGTGTCGAGCGCCCGCTGTGCGTCATCGTCCGTGGAGACGGGCGCACCGTAAAAGGCCATCAACCCATCTCCCAGATATTTATCGAACGTGCCTTGGTGTGTAAACACAACCTGGCTGAGCGATTTAAAGATTCGGTTTAAGGTTTTGATCACCTCGGGGGCGCTGTGCTCTTCGCTGTAACGCGAGAAGCCGCGCACATCCGCAAAAAGTACAGTAACCATGCGCATCTCCCCGCCTAGTTGCAGGTAGCGCTCGGGATCGGTCAGGATGATGTCGGTGACGTCTTCGGCCAGGAAACGGTCGAGCACTTGTCGCAGCAACCGGTTGCGCGCCTCGACATCATCGTGCAAGCGCTTGATCCGCAGGAGGGAGCGTACGCGCGTGAGCAGTACGAGCGAACTGTATGGCTTGGTGACGAAGTCGTCGGCGCCGGCATCGATCGCCTTGACCTTTTCGTCCTCACGGTCGAGCGCAGTCACAATCACGACTGGGATGAACTGCGTCTCCGGCCGGCTTTTCAACGAGGCGCACAGCGCCAACCCGTCCAGGCGCGGCATTTGCACATCGACCAAAGCCAGATCGGGAACATGCTCAAGGGCCATCTCGAGCGCAGTTCTGCCGTCTGCAGCCGTGATGACCTCACAGCCTGAAGTGGAGAGGTATGCTTTGAGCAGATCTCGATTCAGCCAATCGTCGTCGGCGACGAGGATGCGCGGCGGCCTATTGAAAATATTGGTCAGGTCCATGGATATCCCGCTCAACTGACCTGAACCGGTGAGGGTTCGTTCTCCCCCCTCCGCCTCAGTCAATCCTCCCAGTAGCAATCGCTATCTTAATCTCACCGATCGCCTTCGTGACCTCAATCTCGCGCGGGCAGGCTTCGGTGCAGTTGAAGATATCGTGACAGCGCCATACGCCCATGCGATCATTGAGAATCTTCAGCCGTTCCGCCCCACCACGGTCGCGGCTATCAAAAATAAAGCGGTGTGCCTGCACAAATGAAGACGGGCCCAGATACTCGCCGCTCGCCCAGAATGATGGGCAGGATGTGGTACAGGCAGCACAGAGAATGCACTTGGTGGTGTCATCGAAGCGAGCGCGCTGCTCCTGCGTCTGATGCCGCTCGCATATCGGCTCGGGTTCGTCATTGATGAGGTAGGGCTTTACGGCACGGTAACTCTCGAAGAATGGCTCCATATCCACGATGAGATCCTTGATCACAGGCAAGCCAAGGATCGGCTCGACAGTGATCTTGGTGCCGACATCCTTCACAAGGACTTTACATGCCAACCGGTTGACGCCGTTGATTCGCATGGCATCCGATCCGCATATCCCATGCGCACAGGAGCGTCGATAGGATAATGTGCCATCCTGGTGCCATTTTACCTGATTAAGCAAGTCGAGCACTTGATCGTTGGGTGCCGCTTCAATCATGTACTTCTCATAGTGCGGTCGCTTGTCGATCTCTGGATTGTAGCGGAAGATGCGTAGCGTGACCTGCATGGTATCTCTCCTGATAGCTCGCCAACCTTAATTGGCCCACCGTATCGTCTAATACACCCGCGCTTTAGGCTCGAAGCGGGTGAGCGTCACAGGCTTATAACGCAGGGTGACCTCATCCGCTTCAAGAAAAGCCAGTGTGTGTTTCAGCCAATTTTCGTCATCCCGCTTCGGGTAATCTTCGCGCGCATGCGCACCGCGGCTTTCGGTGCGCTCCACCGCAGATACGGCTGTGACCTCCGCGATGTCTAACAAGCTTCCCACTTCCCAGGCTTCCAGGATATCGGTGTTGAAGATCTTGCCCTGGTCGCCAACGCGAACATGCTTGAAGCGCTCTTTTAACTCACGCACTTTCTCAATCGCCTGGCGCATGCCCTCATCCATGCGGAAAACTCCGACGTGTTCAAACATCATCTCCTGCATCTCCTGCCGGATCAGCGCAACGTTTTCAGATCCATCACCATTTCGCAGGGCATCTAACTGCTCCCGTAAAAACTCTTCAGGGTCCTTTGGGAGAGGAGCATAGTCTGCGCCTTGGGTGTATTCCGCGGCGCGCAAGCCGGATTCTTTCCCAAAGACAACGATGTCGAGCAAGGAGTTTGTCCCCAGTCGATTAGCACCGTGGACGGACACACAAGCACACTCCCCTGCGGCATACAGCCCGGGCATGACGGTGTTCTTCTCATCGATCAAAACACGCCCGTGTACATCCGTAGGGATGCCGCCCATGGCATAGTGTGCCGTTGGTTGGACGGGCATGGGCTGGATAACCGGATCGACATCCATGTAAGTGCGGCAGAAATCGATGATGTCAGGGAGCTTGGCCATCACATCGGCCGCTGAGATCCGGTATGGCGAGCCGTCGGGGAAGGTGAGGCCATCCCGTTGGGCATACTTGTTTACAGTCTCTGGTCGAACGTCGAGATGCAGATAGCGCTTGCCTCCAATGCCGCGTCCCTCACGCATCTCGAGGTACATCGCCCGGCTGACAACATCGCGCGAGGCCAGATCCTTTGCGGTCGGCGCATAGCGGTCCATGAAGCGTTCATTCTCACTGTTGAGCAACACGCCGCCCTCGCCGCGCACACCCTCGGTAATTAAGATGCCCATCCGATAGATCCCGGTCGGATGGAATTGGTAGAATTCCATATCCTCGGCAGGGATACCGCGTCGCATAACCATAGCCATGCCGTCGCCCGTGTAGGAATGCGCATTGGAAGTGATCTCCCATACACGTCCCCACCCGCCGATGGCGATGATCACGGCTTTGGCGTGAAAAATGTGTATCTCGCCAGTGAGCAGTTCAACCGCTACAACCCCGCACGCTACCCCATCCTTCACCAGAAGATCGAGAACCTGGAATTCATCATAGAACGTGACTTGGTTCTTAATGCATTGCTGGTAAAGGGTCTGTAGGATCATGTGCCCGGTGCGGTCCGCCGCGTAGCACGCCCTGCGAACCGGCTTTCCGGTTTCGTTGTTGGTGTGCCCGCCAAAGGGACGCTGTGCGATCTTGCCATCCGTCGTGCGGTTGAAGGGCAGGCCCATGTGCTCAAGCTCATAGATCGTGGAGACAGCTTGCTCGCACATGAACTCGATCGAATCTTGATCCCCAAGATAGTCGCTGCCCTTCACGGTATCAAACGTATGCCATTCGGGACGATCTGGCTCTTCGTTCCCTAACGCTGCGCATACGCCGCCTTGCGCAGTGCCTGTATGCGAGCGAACCGGGTAGAGCTTGCTTAGAACAGCGGTCTTCGCCCCTTTGGAGGCGTATAACGCCGCCATCATGCCCGCACCCCCAGCGCCAACAATGATCACTTCATATTGATGATGCATCAGTTGCTCCTATGCCCAGCTCATGAGGCCAGGATGACATATATGGCGAGGATCATACTCCCTAGCCAGATCGTGAAAATAAGAACCCGCAGAAATGCCACAAGCAGCGGTCGTTGGATGTAGTCCTCCAACACCATGCGCAGCCCATTGTAAGCATGGCCTGCAGCCATGAAGATCATCAATGTACTGAAGATCTGCCAGGAGGCGTTGGACCAACCAAGGCTGACATCGGGAATGTTGGTATTCACGACGTGGTTTGGATTCGGGAAAAACATCCAGCGGAACATGGCCGGCATATCGACTTGCGTTCGTCCCCCCAGGATAAACGCGACACCCATACTGATCGCACCAAACAGCATCAACGCCAAACCCGAAAAGCGGGTGAATAGCCACATGCCGTATTCGAAAGGACCTGCAGAACGAATCGGGCGAGATGTTCGCATGTGATCTCTCCTTTGACTATGCCCGGTAGGAAGACGCTAACCGCCAGTCAACGCAGTCTGCAGCATCATATAGACAGGCAGACCGTAGGCGGGTGTGAAAATCAACCACTGCAGCCAAATCAACTCACGCTGGTAGCGTAGTAATCCCGGGAAGAGATCCATTAAGGCTAAGCGAGAACCGTTGATGGCATGAAATAGGACACTGAAATAAACAAACAGTTGGAAAGCCCACGATTCGTAGATTGCATTAATTGCGAAGGAAAGGTCATCACCGAATTGCTGCCCGAAGAAACCCACTACGACATGTATGCCGACAAACAGGAGAATTCCCAACCCGGTGATGCGGTGCAGGATCCAATTCAGCATGCCCTGCTCCCCCCGATATCGCAGTCCAGCCCCTATACTTACTCTTCTGCTAAGCGCCATGTCGCCTCCATCAAGAAAACCCTTGTGAATGGGGTGCGGAGAGGTGGAAAACTATGGATTTGCCCTCATTTGAGCATATCAGCGTTCGACTACCTTATACTCCTGTCGTCGTTCCTGCTTTCACAGTGAATATGCTCACTTATTTAATCTTCCTCAAGCAGGGTACAATGACACCATCGGTTGTTACAAACCCGTGCAGGGGGGTTTTTAACATCACCTCCCTTTATGCCTGGAGGTTGTCTATGAGTGAGTCGGGTCACGAACACGGCCTCAGCCGCCGTGGGTTCGTCACGGGTGTGGTAGGCCTGCTCGGGAGCATCATCGCCGCT
This sequence comes from uncultured Anaerolineaceae bacterium, assembly GCA_964385305.1. Taxonomy (GTDB): domain Bacteria; phylum Chloroflexota; class Anaerolineae; order Anaerolineales; family E44-bin32; genus CAYLOP01. Next base: position 31,565 of record CAYLOP010000017.1, read on the forward strand.
ATTATCGGCATACCTGCAATTGGTTATCTTATCTCACCAGCGCTAAAAAGACAAAGCCAAGACGACTGGGTCCCACTAGGTCAGGTGGACACCCTGCCTGAGGGTGAGCCCAAGCTGTTCACCTTTACACGCACCCAGAAGGTCGGCTGGGAGCGCACCGCCAATACCTACGGGGTTTACGTCATCCGCCACGCTTCAGGAGAACTGGAAGTGTTCTCCAACATCTGCACCCATCTTAGCTGTCGCGTTACGTGGAACGAGGCGGAGAGTCAGTTCATCTGCCCTTGCCACGACGGCCGTTTCGCAAAAGACGGTTCCATCATCTCAGGACCCCAACCTCGTCCACTCGACCGCTTCGAGTACCAGGTCGAAGATGGGACCCTCATGATCCACATCGTGGAGGTGTGAGATGGGTGCTAAATTGGTTCATTGGCTTGACGAAAGAATGGGGCTGACCTCCATCTACAACACCGTCTTAGATCGCAAAGTGCCGAAAGTCAATTGGGCATTTACACTTGGAAGCGCAACGTTATTCCTTGTCGTCACACAAGGGCTGACGGGAATCTTCCTGACAGCGTACTACGTCCCCCATCCGGAGCAAGCCTACGACAGCATCAACTACATCATGAACGATGTCGCCTTCGGGTGGCTGATCCGCGGGATTCACCATTGGGGCGCCACGCTGATGGTGATTACGGTGTTCCTGCACATGCTGCGTACCTTCTTCTACGGCGCGTATAAGTATCCACGTGAAGTCACTTGGGTCACGGGTGTGTTCCTGCTCCTGATCACGCTCGGTATGGGTTTCACAGGCTATCTGCTTCCCTGGAACCAGCGGGCCTACTGGGCCACCACCGTCGGCACCGCAATCACCGAGACGGTGCCGTTTGTTGGTCCCTTCATTAACACTGCGCTGCGCGGCGGCTCCGATCTGAGCACGCTTACGCTCGCCCGGTTCTTCAGCGCCCATATCTGGATCTTCCCTGCCATGCTGATGGGATTACTTGGAATCCACCTTTATCTCGTTGTCCGACTCGGTATCAGCCACATCCCATCCGATGATGAATAGGAGCGCCGACGTGGACGAAGATCAGAAGAAACAATACGAAGAACGCTATCAGGCCGCTAAACAGCGCGGGGTGAAGTTCTTCCCTGACATCATCTACAAAGACATGGTCGTCTCCTTTGGCTTGTTCCTGCTGTTGATCGGACTAGCGACCTTTGTCGGCGTTGCGACTGAGCCCCCTGCCGACCCAGGCGACAGCACCTATATCCCCCGACCGGAGTGGTATTTCCTCTTCCTGTTCCAGATGCTGAAATACTTCCCTGGGACGATCGAATGGGTGGGGACGACGGTCGTGCCTGTCATCGCCATCCTAGCCTTGCTTCTCCTACCGTTCTACGACCGGTCGCCTTTCCGGCATTGGCGTAAGCGCAGACTAGGCATCTCCATTATGGGGCTGGTAGTGATTGGCATAGTGGCCCTAACCCTCATGGCCGTTGTATCCACACCACCGATGGAGGAGTTTAGTGCCGTTTCATCGGTAACTGGAAAGATCGTCGCCGGGCAAGATCTCTACAGCATCCAATGCGTGGAATGCCATGGTTCGGAGGGCGAAGGGGGCGAGATCACAACAGTTGAGGGCCTGGAAGGTGTCATCGTTGCGCCGCTAAACGCCCCCGATTTCATTTACACACGCACAGACCAGACGATCGCCAATGTGATCGAGTATGGCCAGCAGGACCTGGGTATGCAGCCCTTCGGTTTGGCCTATGGCGGTGAGTTCAAGAAGGATGAGATCGAAGCGATTGTGACTTTTATACGTTATACCTGGGACGACCGCGTGGAGATCCCTGAGGAGGCGGCTGCCGCGGGTGTCCCGGAACTGGGACCGGAAGATACACCTGTCTACACGATTCACGTGGAGCCCATCATCCGTCGCACTTGCGTCTCCTGCCACCGACCTGGTAAGAAGAACAACAACTACCTCATGGAAACCTACGACGAAGTCATAAACACCGGCGACAACACCCCGAACATCATTGCAGGCGACCTGGACAGCAACCTGATACGCATGATCTATCGTGAGGAGATCGACTCCGGCGGTCCGATGCCACCCACCAAAGCACTAAAACCTGAATGGGTCGACATCTTTGAGCGCTGGGTGCTGGCGGGCATGCCTGAAACGCTGGAAGACCTTCCAGTCGAGAGTCCCTAGCGGGTTGATCCTCAAGAGCGAGGCGACGGCAACACGCTAACTTGCTCTCCTTCCATCTGGAGCAAAGTGAAACATCCCGCAGGTTACAGGACCTGCGGGATGTTGGCATCTCGTTCCCATGGATATGAGAGGAAACAGGGGCATTTTTGTCCTGTTCGGATTATGCGGTTTACCTCGATCTGTACATCGGCGATTGGGTCAGTGCTCAATCTCACAAGACCAGAATGACACCGAACACAATCTCCACGAGCAGGCTGATCGTGTTCGAGGACACGAGCGATTGATCCAGAAACATCGAGACCACCCGGACAGCGCCTATGACAAGGTAGCCGATGCCGAGCATTTGATAGGTCACCGGCTGGCCGAGAATCAGCGGGACGGCACCCAGGGCGATGAAAAGGCCCCCTAACACTGCCCGGATTTCTGTGATTCCACGCCCGCTTGTCGCCATCAAACCCGTGAAGCCCTGTACCGACAAAGGTCTTATCAGAGAAATGAGGCCTGTGAGAACCGTCGCTACTGCAATAACCTTCTGCGCAATCGTGAGAATCGTCATTTTCCCCTCTCCTTGAAAAGATATGTTCATCATACCAGATACTCGAGGCACAGGGGCATTCCAGCTTCGCACCACCTTCTCATTGACAACAATCCTCGTATTGGGCTATAGTACTAGAGTACCATGCATGTTCGGGTCCACTGGGGGCAAACTTGACCCACACCACACATCAGCCTAGCCCGGCTCGCATGATCTTAATGGTCGGGCTTTATTTGTTCCTCACCGCCTTGGGGGTGTCCAGCGCAGAGACAGCTGGGGAGCCCCCTAGCAGCACGTATACGCCGACTGCCACGGCCAGCAACACGCCGAATCCCTCTGATACCCCAACCCCAACCGCCACCCCCTCACACACGCCAACCCCAGATGCAAAGCCCCCGCCATCATCTCCTACACCAACAGATACCGCGACTGCAACGCCCTCGCCCACAAACACATCTACTGAGACCGCCACGCCAACCCAGACACCACAAGCCTCATATACACCTTCACCCACCTCGACCGCTTCGGAAACGCCAAGCCAGACCCCCTCGCCTACCACGACTGCAACAACGACACCCTCAGCTACGGCAACCCCTTCTCCGGTAGCTTCCAAGCCTCCCAGTTCGTATCCTCCGCAAGCCGTTTTAATCCATGAGGTTGCATGGGCTGGCACACTGGCGAGCGCCTACGACGAGTGGGTTGAACTGCATAATCCTGGCGCCACCCCTATCGACCTCACAGGATGGCACCTGGTTCTCGGGGAAGACAATAGCATCATTCTCCTGGGTACGCTCCCTGCCTATGGGTTCTACCTCATGGAACGCACAAACGACAGCACGGTCGCCGATATTCCCGCGGATCTGATCTACACCGGCGGTCTGAAAAACAGCGGCGACCGTCTGCGTCTGTTCGATCCATCCGGCAACCTTGTCGACAGCGCCGACTATGCCGGCGGCTGGCCGGCAGGCGAAGCCATCTCCCGCTTCACTATGGAGCGCCTCGGCGGTGCGGACGTTCCTGGCAATTGGGTCACGTTTTCCGGCAGCGGTGGAAACGGCGTCGATGCGGCGGGGAATCCCATTCCTGGAACACCCCGCCAACCGAATTCCATCTTTGCCCCCACAGCAACACCCACCGCCACACCCACGCTGACGACCACACCTGCACTTAACCCCTATCCGCCGCAATCCGTGCTTATTAATGAGATCGCGTGGGCAGGGACGCTGGCATCCGCGAACGATGAGTGGATTGAACTATATAACCCGGGTGCGGAAGACATTAACCTCACAGGATGGACACTGACAGATGGCAATGACATCAACATTGTTTTGTCAGGCTTTGTCCTACCCTACAGCTTCTACTTACTCGAACGAAGCGACGACACATCCGTAGCCGACATCTCCGCTGATCGAATCTACACCGGCTGCCTGAGCAATGGTGGCGAGACTCTATACCTGTTCGATCCAACAGGGAACCTTGTGGA
>CAYLOP010000018.1:0-35369 GCA_964385305.1 uncultured Anaerolineaceae bacterium
CGGGTGGCGTGGTTAGTTCGGTCGGAAAGGGTGTGACGGCAGCCGCCTTGGGGAGACTTCTTAAAGAACGCGCTTTCAGTGTATCTATTCAGAAGTTAGATCCCTATCTCAACGTCGATCCAGGCACGATGAGCCCTTATCAGCATGGTGAGGTCTATGTGTTGGACGATGGGTCGGAGACCGACCTCGACCTTGGACACTATGAACGCTTCATCGACACAAGTCTAAGCAAGGTCTGTAATGTCACCACGGGGCAAATTTATTCTGAGGTCATCGCGCAAGAACGGAGGGGTGATTTCCTCGGAGGAACGATTCAAGTCATTCCACATATCACGAATGAGATTAAACGACGAATTGGTCTTGTCTCTGAATGCACGGGCGCTGAAATTGTGATCGTTGAGGTTGGCGGGACTGTCGGTGATATCGAGTCGCAGCCGTTCCTTGAATCCTTACGGCAGATGCGTTCTGATATTGGGCGTGAGAACACAATGTATATCCACGTGACCTGGCTGCCTCGAATTGGAGCGACGGGGGAACTCAAGACAAAACCCACGCAGCACTCGGTGCGGGAACTGCGCTCCATCGGCATCCAGCCTGATGTCATCATCGCGAGATCAGATCATATCATCGACCAAGATTTACGTGAAAAAATCGCCTTGTTTTGCGATGTTGATGTGGAGGCTGTTGTGCCGTTGACGACCACTTCCGTCCTTTATGAGGTACCGCTTCTTTTAGAGCGCGAGGCGCTCGGAGATTATGTCGTAAAACGCTTAAGACTCAAGCCGCGTAAAAAACCGAATTGGACGACGTGGGAAGCACTTGTCGACACCGAAAGGAGTGAGCGCCCGAAGATCCGGATCGCGTTGGTGGGGAAATATATTGAACTGCAAGATGCCTATATGAGCGTCCGTGAAGCAGTGTGTCATGCCGCGCTATCGTTAGGAGTAGAGGCTGAACTCGTTTGGATTCACTCCGCGGACTTAGAGCGCGGGGAGGGGTGGTCGCAGTTGGAGATAGCGAACGGGATCATCGTGCCTGGTGGCTTTGGATCTCGTGGTATCGAGGGCAAGATTTCCGCTGCGGGATATGCAAGAACCCATAAGGTGCCTTATTTAGGGCTATGTTTGGGTATGCAGGTCATGGTGATTGAGTTTGGTCGTCACATTCTTGATACCCCAGACGTCAATTCGTCCGAGTTCGATAGCGAAACGTCACACCCCGTGATCGATTTGATGCCTGACCAAGTCGATTTGGATGACATGGGGGGAACGATGCGGTTGGGTTTATACCCGTGCGACCTTCAACCAGGTACGCTTGCACATAAAGCCTATGGACAAAACTCGGTGCAAGAGCGGCACCGCCATCGATTTGAATTTAAAAATGCCTACCGCGAGAGAATGGAGGCAGAGGGTATGGTCTTTTCGGGAGTCTCACCGGATGGACGGCTGGTAGAGATTGTGGAATTGAGGGATCATCCTTTCATGCTCGGGAGCCAATTCCATCCCGAATTTCTGTCGAGACCGAACAGGCCTCACCCACTTTTCTGCGCCTTTCTTGAGGCTGCAATTAATAAAACCAAGGCTGATTCATCGGCGAAAACAGCCGAGATGATCGAAAGTGTGGAGTAGGGGATAACGCCAGCATTCACACTCTGCCACAAGATTGTTAATAAAAGGGAATTAACCAGAGATCGCTGTAAACTACCACAAGCTAGTGGCGGTGGGGATTATGACACATCTTCCTTGGGATTTTATTCGTCTGTTTGTATCTCTGAGGATGCGTGCATCGCCAATTGGCGTTCAGCCGTGAGTTTGGCAATGCCGTTGCGAGCCTGGTTGATCAAGCGTGTGAGTTCCGATTCGAGAGAGCCTAGCGCCTCGATGATGTAGTCGTCTGCCTCGCGCCGTATCATTTCTACATCAGCTCGAGCCTGGGCAAGGATCTGTTCTGCCCTGCCTTGTGCGGCATCGACGATGGGGTCTTTCGAGACGATTTCTTCGGCTTTTTTCTTGGCCAGCGAGATGGTCCGATTGGCTTCTTCTTGGGATTGGGCGAGAACGCGATCGCGCTGAGCTAATACTTGCTGAGCGCTTTTGACCTCGTCGGGAATCGAGATTCGCATTTGGTCGATGATCTCTAACATGCGATCCTCGTCCACGATCACATTATGGGTTAGGGGAATCGGGCGACTCTCGTTAAAGAGTTCCTCTAATCGATCCACCAAGTGCAGGATGTCCATCAGGCCCTCCGGTCAAACCTACCAATCGGATTGGTTATTTCGTGTAGTTGCAAGGTTCAGGCCGAAGCGTACACCGAACAGCGCTCCGGGTCAACCCAATTTAGTCCCGTAAGGAGGTCATCGGAACGACATTCGGTCCGTCATCGCCGAGTTCGATGAACCTTTTATTCAAGGTTTGTGCGACGATTTCGGGCACGAAGCTTGTGATGTCTCCGCCAAGCGAAGCGATCTCTTTCACCGTACTTCCTGAGAGAAAACTGTGCTGCTCGCTTGTTATCAACGCAACGACGTCGATCTCAGGATTGAGACGGTGGTTCGCAAGTGCCATACGGAATTCAAGCTCGAAGTCGGAAAAAACACGTAGTCCGCGCACAATGACCTGAGCGTCGATTTCTTCACAAAACTTGACAATTAGCCCGCTGAATAAGGTCGCCTTGATGTGCGGTTCATCTTTAAAGACTTCACGAACCAGGTCGAGTCGCTTCTGTGGCGAGAGTATCAAACTCTTGGGCGGCTTATCATAGACGGCGATAATGAGCTCATCAAAGAGCTTGTTTGCGCGCAAGGCGATGTCGATGTGCCCATAGTGAATAGGGTCGAAAGTGCCAGGAAAAACGGCTCTGACCATTAGCTGATCTCTCCCTTTCTTGTGCTCCAGAAACGCGCTAACTCCTGGGCAAGAAGGCTATGTTCTTCGAGTTTGAGTTCGGGGTCTGTGGCGAAGAAAGTCTGGGCTTCCCGACGGGCTTTCTCAATAAGTCGGATATCGGTGAGTTGGGCGGTGCGCAGTTCGGCAAACCCGGATTGACGCGTTCCCAGGAAATCGCCTGGGCCTCGGTGTTTCAGGTCTAATTCGGCTAATTCAAAGCCATCTGTCGTCGATTCCATGGCATCCAAACGCTCGTTGGACGCATCGCTATCATCGTCAGGGATGAGGATGCAGAAGGATTTATGCTCACCGCGCCCGACACGACCTCGAAATTGATGGAGTTGTGCGAGGCCAAAGTGATTGGCGCCCTCAATTAGCATCACAGTTGCATTGGGGATATCTATGCCAACTTCGACGACGGATGTAGAGACGAGCACTTGGTGCTCGCCGCGACGGAACGCAGACATGATGCTGTCTTTATCATCAGGACGCATGCGGCCATGGAGTAGACCGACACTGTATCCGGAGAAAACCTCCGATTGCAGGCGTTCGTGTTCGTCTACAGCAGCTTTGGCTTGTACTTTTTCTGAGCCCTCCACAAGTGGGTAAATGATAAAGGCTTGGCGATCTTGTTCTAACTGACCGAGGATGAAGCGGTGAGCACGGGTGCGCTCCGTTGAACGGAAAACACGCGTCTCGATCGATGACCTGCCAGGTGGCATTTCATCGATGATGCTCAGATCCAGATCGCCGTAGATCGTAAGCGCTAACGAACGAGGAATCGGCGTAGCCGTCATGACGAGCAGATTGGGGTTCTCCCCTTTATTGCGTAATTGTGCTCGCTGTTCAACGCCGAAACGATGCTGTTCATCGATGATGACGAGCCCAAGTTTTGCAAAAGCGACAGGATCTTCGAGTAGAGCGTGTGTGCCGACCACGATCTGGGCTTCGCCGCTAGCGATCATCGTCCGCAATTTTTCTTTGTCCGCCTCAGAGGTCGCACCCACCAGTATAACAATCTTCTCAGGTTGGATCCCGACGGCATCAGGGAGCAGGTTAAGGAGCGTTGTGTAGTGTTGTTCTGCGAGGATGCTGGTCGGCGCCATGAGGGCTGCTTGTGTGTGATTCTCTGCTGCGATGCCCATCGCAGCGGCGGCAATCACAGTTTTTCCGGATCCGACATCACCTTCAAGAAGGCGGTTCATGGGGCGGGAGTTAGCGAGATCTCCTCGTATGTCTTTAAGGGCAACCTGCTGCGTGGCTGTCAAGGTGTAAGGCAGAGCGTTCTGGAAGGCATCGATCCATGCATCGTCGACCTCGAGAGAAGGTGTACTCAGTTGCTCCCAATTACGCTTCTCTCGAAGGACACCAAGCTGGAGCAGGAACATCTCATCGAAAGCAAGACGGTGTTGTGCCTGGCGCAGAAGATCCCAGGTATCTGGAAAGTGGATTTGCTGTAGTGCAATGTGTTTCGGCAGGAGTTTGGCTGAAAGGCGTACAGATTCGGGCAGGTGGTCGGGGACTCTCGGGGCTAGGCGGGTGACGACGGTGTGAATCATGCGACGAATCCACTTGTTGGAAACCCCAGCTGTGAGCGGGTAGACAGGTACGATGCGGTTCGTGTGAAGTTGTTTTCGCTCGAGCGCCTCCCATTCGGGATTATTCATGGTAAGGCGACCCAGGTATTGGTCCACTTTGCCTGAGAGTACGATCGCGCGGCCGGGCTTAAGACGACCTGCAACCCATTGCTGGTTGAACCAGGTGACACGCAGGGAGCCTGTTCCGTCGCTAATCACCGCCTCCACCAGCTTCATGTGTCCACTGCGTACGGTACGAACGTTGATATCGTCCACAGTCCCGATGATTGTGACTTCCTCGCCGAACCAAAGCCGGTTGATCGTTTTTAGCTGTGAATAATCATCGTAACGGCGAGGGAGATGCCACAGCAAGTCCCCCAGCGTTTCCAGCTTTAGTTTACGCAACGTTTTAGCTGATTTGGGGCCGATACCCGCAATCGCCGTCAGGGACGCTCCTAGGGAAGCTGGGGGAGACGTTGTTTCGGCAGGGGGTTTCTCCGCTACGGATGGTTCAAGGATCGGTCCTATTTCGCGTTCGAGAGGTTTTACGACGGTCTCGCTCGCGGGTTTCTCGCCCTCATCGATGGGTGGAGATACAGGATCATGGACGGAGGCTGTTTCTGTATCCGGCTCCATTGCAGGGGGTATGGGTGTGATCGGCGGTTTCGGTGAGCGTAGAGCCGTGGGGAATTCGGTCTTGAGCCGGTTTACGAGCCCGCTAAGCGCTTCCTCACGGGATCTCGTCGTTAGCCGTGGGTAATCACGTAAACGAGAAACAACGGCTTCGATAACTTGCTCCGGCACATCGGTTTGGCGTGCTTCCGCTTCCCAGGGCTCGAGCATTTTCTGAAGGCCTCCAACAACCGCGCGATTGTCGTAGCCGCGCTCGGCCTCCAAACGCAAGAATTTAACCAATTTATCAATGGCTGAGTTCATTGTTTTAACTATAAAGGCGAAGTGGGAAATTCGCCAGGGGCTAGAGGCATAATGCTGCTATACCAAGGCTGGAAGGCCCCACATGGGCGCCAATTAACGTTGTAACATCCACAATCAAAGGCGGAAGGGAAGATTGATTGGAAACACGCTTTGCCACTTCCGCTGCTTCTTTTGGAATATCGGAATGGAGGACTGCAACACGTTTAAGCGCCCCCCAGGATCTCGTAATGATCTCGAGTTCAGATAAGGCTCTCTTTCGCGTGCGGAGGAGGCCACGACGCTCGACGATGCCATCGATCACCTCTACAAGCAGACGAACGCGTAGGAGATCGCCAAATTCTGCACGGAGCCAGCCCACCCGTCCACTGCGTTTGAGATACTCCTGCGTGTTGATCATTGCGATGAGGCGTATCCTCTCACGCACTTTATGGAGTATTTCTAAGATCTCTAAGAGGGACAAACCCGCGAGTGCGCTGGAGGCAGCTTCCATAACCTGGAAGCCTAATCCGAGTGAAACTTGCTGACTGTCGAAGATTTGCACCCGGTCGCCGAAGGATTTCGCGGCTTGAGTTGCCACACTCAACATACCACTTAATTTTGTTGAAAGATGGATGGAGAGAATCCGGTCGATTCCCGAATCAAGGATCTTTTGATAGGTATCTGTGAAGGTCACGAGGGATGGGACCGCAGTTGTAGGCGGTTTGGACATGGTAGGCAAGAGCTTGTAGAAGTCGTCGCGTGTGATGTCTTTCGTATCACGGTAGGTTTGACCGTCGATTGTCAATAAGGCAGGGATGACGTTGATATTTAATGCTTCCGCATGGTCTTCAGGGATGTCGGAGGTGCTGTCGGTGACAATTGCGACAGAAGGTTTCTTAGCCATTAGAGTGAATCCTCTTCAGACTCCAATACCACAACACCAAGGCTATCCATCCCCACGAATGATGAGACACAAGGTCCGTAGCATGTCATGGTAAGAGGCGTATGTGGGTGAAATACGCGAAGGCGTTCCGCAAGGGTGTGACTTTCTTGTGTGGGAGGCGAAGAACCTTCGAGAATGGCGAGATGTTCGATGGATGAGAACTCTAATACAAACTCGATCAGTTTTTCGAGTGCTCTCGATCTTGATCTAACTTTTTCCATGGGGACCATGTGGCCATCCTCCATGGTCAGGAAGGGAATGACCCCAAGCATATTACCAAGGATTGCCTGGGATTTGCTTACAAGACCATTTTTCTCCAGGAAAAACAAATCATCGAGGAAGAAGATCGTGTATAGACGAGGAATCATCCCGCGAACGATTCGTACGAGAGTCTCAAGATCTGCGCCCCGAGCGGCTTCTTTCGCAGCCTCCTGGACGATCAAGCCCAAACCTACTGAGACTGTCTGGGAATCCACGACGGAAATGTCGACTCGGCCTAAGAAATTCTGTTTAGCAATCTGGGCGTTTTCTACAGCCTTACATAGCCCGGAGGACGAGTGGATGGACAGGATTTGATCGGAGCGTATATGAAGATCGGCGTAGATCTTTGTGAACAGCTCGACAGATGGCGCCACAGGTTCAGGGACGGATTGATCCTCAAGATGCTGCCTGCGAACCACAGAAAGATCGGATGTGGAACTCTCATCAATCACTGTGGAACCATAGTGCACTCTCATGGGTGCAATTGCCACCGAGAACTTTTCCAGAAAGTCAGGTGAGGTGAAACGGACGGCACTGTCGGTGACAATTTGTACTTGTGGCATGTTTATTCAATCGAAACGATTAGCTGATAATGGGGTTGCCCACCTTCGATAACTTCCACATCATGGTCAGCCCATTTCTCGCGAATGGTTTCAGCCAATTGGTTGGCTTGGTCGATCTTGAGATCTTCACCAAAATACAAAGTGATAAGCTCGGTTTCCCCTTCGATCGCTTGATCAAGTGTGTCGATCAGAACTTTCTCGAGGTTGTCCCCTGCGGTTTTCAACTTGCCGTTGAGCAAGCCGATAATTTGGCCTTCCTTCGCTACAACACCATCGAGGTCGACAGACCGGGTTGAGGTCGTGATCTCCGCGCTGATCACGTGCTCCGTAGCTTCTTTCATCGCTTCAACGATGGCATCGAATTCGCTATTGTGATCAAAGGAGAAGAGCGCGGCAATACCTTGTGGGACTGTTATGGCGGGAATGACGGATACTTGTTTGACCGTCAACTCCGTGGCTTGTTGGGCAGCCAGGATGATGTTTTTGTTATTGGGGAGAATGATCACCTTATCTGTGGGGAGGTTTTCGAAAGCGTTAAGCAATTCCTGGGTGCTGGGATTCATGGTTTGGCCGCCCTCGACGATCGCGGCGACTCCCAAACTGGCGAAAACGCGTGCAATGCCCGGACCCGGCGCAACCGCTACGATTGCAACTTGACCCGGTTCCACGCTCTCCAGGGAGATATTTTCGATCCCCTGTTCATTTGCCCTCGCCTCGGTTTGAGCCATGAGGTTCTCAATCGCCACATTCGTGACGGTCCCCAGTTCTTTGATGTACTCGATAGGCTGATACTCGGTCTTGTCAGGAACGTGGATATGCATACGGAAGAGACCATCCCCTTCACCCACTTGAATGGATGTCCCCAACGTCTCAAGGTGTGAATAAAATGACGGCACATCGAGCGGTGAATGGGGACGGAAATCGATGACGACTTCCCAGTCCTGCCCAGGCTCAATAGCTTCTGCTGCGTTCACGAGATCGAGCGCGCTTAACGGTTGAACGGTCACGATGGGCTGATCGAGAGGCTGCTCGCAAAGCGTGCGCAGCATCCCTTCAAACATCATGGCCAATCCCATCCCACCGCTGTCGACTACACCGGCCTCTTTGAGGACAGGTAGAAGCTCAGGGGTGTTTTTGACGGATACATCAGCGGCTTCGACCACGTGTTCGAGAATCTCGAATACGGACTGTGCACCATTCGCGAGCGCCTCCTGGGCTGCGAGAGCGATGTCTTTCGAGACAGTTAAAATCGTACCCTCAACCGGGCGCACAACGCCCTTGTAGGCGGTATCCCGTGCTTCATCCAATGCGGCTGCGAATGTTTCACTGTCCATGCTTTCTAATTCATCTAGGGCACGCGCGAAACCTCGCCATAATTGCGATAAGATCACACCGGAGTTGCCCCGCGCGCCCATCAGTGCGCCATGTGCGATGGCATGTGCTACACGCCCGATCGGGAGGTCGCAGCGTTCTTCCATCTCATCGAGCGCAGATTGCATCGTGAGGACCATGTTGGTCCCGGTATCACCATCAGGGACAGGAAATACGTTGAGTGAATTAATGAGCTGCTGGTTTGTACGGAGCCATTTCAGGCTCGCCTCCGCCAAGTGGCAGAGCAGCTTGCCATCGATGAGCTTACACCTTTCATTCAATCGCTGTCGTGTTTCGTCATCGACGCGCGGCAATACTTCACTCATAAGGAAAAGACCTCAGGATATTAATCTGGATCGCTGATTCGTAAATCTTGCACATGCACGTTTACTGCGAAAACTGGCAAATCGATTGCCCGCTCTACACGATATCGAACCGCATTCGCCACACTGGTAGCGACGGAGGAGATGCGGGTCCCGTACTCAACGATGACGAATAGATCAATCACGACTTGATCTTCCAGAGCTTTGACCTCCACACCATGTCTAGGGTCGCGCGCTAAGGCATGTGCAATGCCGTCCACCAGGTTCTTTGATGCCATTCCAACGACACCATAGGATTGAAGCGCCGACTGCGAGGCAATCGTGGCGATCGCCCTGGGTGAGATCGTGATTTTTCCGAGATTTGTGGTCTCACCGGTCATTTATCTTCCCTCTAACCTTGTTTGGATCGTTTGATAGACGATCCAACCTGTGGTATGATTCCGGCCGCTCGTGATCAAGATTGTATCCATTGGAAAGGTTTAACCATGGCTAAGTGTGAGAATTGCGGTAAGACAACAAGCTTTGGGCAGAATAGAAGCTTCTCGATGAAAGCGACGAAGCGCAAGTTCCGCCCCAACTTGCAGAAAGTGCGTGTTTTTGAGAACGGCCGCATGGTCCAAAAAACACTGTGCACGAAATGCATTAAGCGTCTTGCCCGTGTTTGACGATTGCGTATCCAATAGATATAAACCCTTAAAGCGGCCGCCGTTTCGGCGGTCGCAATCGTTAATTTCTCGATTTTTCGGGTTGAAGAGATTGCCGCAGCGTCTGAATACCCACCCGCGCACCTTCAGGGTGTTGAAATACCGCTTTTGAAGCGACGAAGATCTCGGCTCCTGCTTCCGCGGCACGCAGGGCATTGTCAGGATTGATTCCACCATCCACTTCTATTCTGGCTGCTGGATTAAGATCATCAAGCATTTTTCGAATCCGACGGATCTTTCCGAGCATCGGTTCCATGAAGGTTTGCCCGTAGAAGCCTGGATTAACCGTCATCACCAAAACGAGATCAACCATAGGGAGTACTTCTGTTAGCGCAGCCGCCGGTGTCCCGGGATTCAACGTGACACCAGCCCGCAAACCTCTATCAAGGATGGATTGAAGTGTCCGCATGACATGGCGATCCGCCTCGATGTGCACCGTGATCGAGCTTGCCCCCGCATCAGCGTAGACGTTCACATATTGATAAGGCTCTTCGAGCATGAAGTGCACGTCAAGCGGCAAAGGCGTGACTTTCCGACAAGATTCGACGATAGCTGGCCCCATGGCGATGTTCGGAACAAAATGCCCATCCATAACATCGATGTGGATCCAATCCGCGCCGCCCTCTACGACTTCGTGAATTTCATCTTCAAGTCTGGCGAGGTTCGCGGAGAGTATCGATGGGGCAAGGATGTATTTTTTCTCCATAGCTCAAATGATACCTTCGCAGATTGCAATTGACAAGGTGAGCGGGATTTGGGCTGAAAAACGTGGGTTTGGGCTGGGGAACGTTCGCATGATACTGTTGAGCAGTGGAGTGATCGTTGGTAGGAGCAGACGAGTTCGAGCATGAGAGCTAAGCGGTATACAGGCGGAATGCATGCGGTGAACCGTCAGGGGCATTACACTTTTCTTCGGGTAGCGAGCTGTCCGCAGCCAGCATGAATATCCACCCCGCGTCGGATGCGGGTGCTGCATGCAAAGCCATTTGAGGTTAAAACATCAGCAAATAACTTGACTCTATCTGGCAGTGAGGGCTCGGCGAGGTAGTTTGTTGTTGGATTAAGGGGGATGAGGTTGACATGGCAGTTCAGCCCGGAAACAAGCGAGACGAGCGCTTTCGCTTGTTCAAGTGTGTCATTGACGTCCTGGATGAGTGCCCATTCAAATGTGATTCTACGACCCGTGAAGGCCACATAGGCGCGGCAGGCGGAGATCAGAGGTTCCAGCGGGTACCGGCGGTTGACCGGCAGCAAGGTATCTCGCAGTGCATTGGTGGCCGCGTGTAGGGACACCGCCAGGTGGATTTGTCTTCGTTCCTTCGTGAATTTCTCGATCATGGGGATGATACCGATCGTTGATATAGTGATACGGCGAGCGCCGAATCGAAACCCATCTGCATCGCTCAAGCGGTCGATAGCTTGCATCAAAGACGCGTAATTGTGGAAAGGCTCACCCATACCCATCACAACGATGTTGGTTAGGCGCTCGCCCTCGTTCTGCAGGCGGTGGGCAATGAAAATGACCTGCTCCACAATCTCCCCTACCGTCAAATTGCGTACGAAACCCATCTGTCCTGTCGCACAGAAAACACAGCCCATCGCACAGCCCACCTGTGTGGAGATACAGGCTGTACGACGTTGATGGTAGTGCATGAGCACGGCTTCCACAGCCTCCCCATCGGCTAAGCTCAAGAGGATTTTCTGCGTCTGCCTGTCTATAGATTCTGTAATTGCTCGTGTGTCCATGGAGGAGAATTGAAATGACTCGGTCAAGCGGTGGCGTAACTCGAGCGGTAAATCGGTCATACCCATTGGGTCCAGCACGAAGTTCACATAGACGTTGTGCCATATCTGACGGGCGCGATATGCGGGCTCTTCCCAGGTCTGAAGAAGCGCGGTGAGCTCGGGCAGGCTTAGATCAAAGAATTGCCCAGTGGGATTCAAGAAACACACTCCGACAAGTCTTGGCTCAGATGAATCAAGTCATCGAAAATAGCGTCTGGGTGGATTTCCGATGCTCGCAGATCGTCACGTCCGCTCACGCCAGTGAGCACCAGCGCTGTAGCGATGCCCGCTCTCTTTCCGCCCAGAATGTCTGTCTCGAGGCGGTCCCCCACTGCCAAAGTCTCCTCCGCTCGGGTTCCGAGGTGCTCCATCGCCTGCAGGTACAAATGCGGTTCGGGTTTGCCGATGATCTGTGGCGAACTTCCCGTCGATGCTTCGAGCAGCTTGAGAAAAGCACCGTTCCCAGGAGCGATGCCCTCCTCGGTGGGGATGGTGAGGTCAGCGTTGGTCCCAATAAAGTGCGCACCCTGGCGGATCGCTGAATCCGCATGGGCAAGCTTCTTCCAAGTGATATCGAAATCTAAACCAACGACC
The DNA here is from genome assembly GCA_964385305.1 of uncultured Anaerolineaceae bacterium. Classification (GTDB taxonomy): domain Bacteria; phylum Chloroflexota; class Anaerolineae; order Anaerolineales; family E44-bin32; genus CAYLOP01. Next base: position 11,925 of record CAYLOP010000018.1, read on the forward strand.
ACAGCCTGAGCGGCATCGTGCGTTGGCATAATTTGAAAACCAGCATCTTTGAGACTCTGATGTAAGGGATCCTCGCCGATCACGTATAGATGTGTTCCTTTTGGCAAGCGCTTTTTGAGATACTTCGCTGTTGCCAGGCTGGATGTAAGGATATCTCTCGGATCGATCTGCAAACCAAAGGATTGAAAACGATCCGCGAGCTGTTGGGGATCAACGGTTGAATTGTTGGTGGCTATGACGTACCGAATGCCGCATTCCTTAAGGAGTTGGAGGAAGTCTTCAACCCCGGGGAGCAAGGTTTTACCTCGTACCAGGACGCCATCCATATCGAGAATCATAGCCCTGATCATTTCCAAGTTCAGCATTCATCACCCCAGTATTCATAAATGATGGCACCGCCGACAACCGCCAATGCGGCGGATGTTTTGCTTGTTTCCTGGTTTGAAAGTGTTCTTAGAGACGGGGCCTAACCTTCAAACTTTTCCAGAAGGTATTGGAACACTGGACGGTCAATTCTACCAGTCTTGAACGCCGTGCGATCTTCGAAATTTTCGTTGCCAATAAAGCTCCGCAAAGCCTTCTGGGTGGTTTTATCGTAGCGACCGGAGATGGGACCCTTATAGTAACCAAGGTTCGTCATGATGGTCTGTAATTTCTCGGCGACTTCGCCTTCGATAATGAGCTCATCCTCCTCCGGACTTTTACCAAAGTAAAGACGGTGGAGTTGTAGAAGTTCCTCCAGCCGTACCACGGGATCGGAATCGTCATCTACACGGTAGTCGATCCAGCGATCATTGAATCCCCCGTAGCCGCCTTCGGCTTTAACGACGAGCAGGGCTGAACTTTGTCGGCCACGACGATCACCGCCGACCTGATCGCCTGCCAGCAAGGCTGCCATCAGACGCGCGGGAAGGTCCCCCTCGGTCTTTAGAAATGCGGAAGCCATAGCATCGATGGTTTCGGGGCCAGTGAGGATATTCCCTTGCGCGGCGAAGTGCTCTCCGGTAAGTCCGCCTGCCCAAGATAGACACTCTGTTCCTGTGAAGGTTGCTGGAGCCCCATTCAGATCGACCAATCCAACCTGACGTGTTTCGCGTCCCTCATCAGCTTTTAAGAGGATCTCCAATGACTCCTGGGCTGAATGGCCGGATTTCATTAAATCAAGACCGCGAAGGCCAAAGGTAGTATTGGCGTACGATTGTGTGGCTACAGCTCCTCCGAGTGCAGACGCCCATGGGACCACGGCTCCGGCAGCGGGAAATTTCGATGCTACCGCGATCCCCCAAGCCTCCTCCGTTGGGTCGAACGCCACAATAGAAAAGGTGGATACAGTTATCATCAGATTGTGCCCTTCATAGCGTGGGGGGATAGATCATGCAGCGTCGGGTAGTTTTTCATCCCAGAATGGTAATTGTTTACCGTTTTCGTCCATGAGGTGCGGCCTGCCTGTACCATCGATGGCTTCAGCATCAACCGAAACTTCGCAGATCTCCGGGCGTGAGGGGATTTCGTACATCACATCAAGGAGTGCGCCTTCGATGATTGCGCGCAGCCCTCTGGCGCCTGTCTCGCGTTTGAGAGCCAGCTTCGCAGCAGTATTAAGCGCTTCGGATGTGAAGACGAGTTTTACTTGGTCCATCTCGAACAGCCGCTGGTATTGGCGAGATAACGCATTACGTGGCTCGGTGAGAATGGCACGTAATGCCTCGAGGTCGAGAGGTTCGACGGAGATGGAGACAGGCAACCGCCCAACGAGTTCAGGGATCATGCCGTAACGCATGAGGTCATCAGGCGTTAACAAACGCAAGAGCAAGTTCTCGTGAAGGTCTTTTGCAGATTCATCTACGGCCATTCCGGGGAAGCCCAGCCTTCCTCGGCGTCCAACCCTTTCCGCGATGATTTCGGGCAGTCCGTCGAAGGTTCCGCCGCAGATGAAGAGAATATCGTTCGTGTTTAACTGGATGAATTCCTGTTGAGGGTGCTTTCGCCCTCCTTGGGGGGGGACATTGACGATGGCACCCTCGATGATCTTCAGCAGCGCCTGTTGTACTCCTTCGCCGGAGACGTCGCGTGTGATGCTGGGATTATCACCAGTTTTTCGGGCTGTCTTGTCGATCTCATCGATGTAGACGATGCCGCGCTCTGCGCGTGGAACTTTGAAGTCGGCGGCTTGCAGCAACCGCAGGAGGATGTTTTCGACATCCTCTCCGACATAGCCCGCTTCGGTCAGCGCCGTAGCGTCAGCGATGCAAAATGGGACGTCAAGGCTCCTGGCAAGAGTCTGGGCTAGGAGTGTCTTACCGCAGCCCGTGGGACCGAGGAGCAGGATGTTGGCCTTTTCCAATTCAACGTCTGTTCGGCCGCGATGAGCGATGCGTTTGTAGTGGTTATAGACAGCCACAGAAAGCACGCGCTTGGCGTTCTCTTGGCTGACGACATACTCATCGAGTCGCGTGTAGATCTCTTGCGGTGAGAGCGGGGGCTGGCTGGGGGTGGGCTGGCCAACGGCTGACCATTGACCATCGCCTTCAAGAATGTCGCGGCAGAGATCCACACACTCGTTGCAGATGGAAACACCCTCAGGCCCCGCGATCAATCGCAGGACATCGCTTTCATCCCGGCTGCAGAAGGAACAGCGGCGTATCTCCGGCGGCGGCGAACTTTTAGGCGCCATCCTCTACCCTTTTTTACCCTCGCTCTTGCCCTCTTCATCCGAAGACGGAAGAAGGACGTGATCGATTAGACCATATTCCTGCGCCGCGTTACCGTCCATATAGAAGTCGCGTTCCGTGTCGCGCTCGATGGTCTCAAGCGATTGGCCCGTGTGGCTTACAAGTATATTATTCAATTTTTCGCGTAGACGCAAGATCTCTTTCGCTTGAATCTCGATATCTGTGGCTTGACCTTGTGCGCCACCTAGGGGTTGATGGAGGTGAATCGTAGCGTGCGGCAGTGCATAACGCATGCCTTTTGTACCAGCCGAAAGAAGCACAGTACCAAAAGAAGCCGTAACGCCAACGGCAACGGTTGAGATCGGCGCAGAAATGGATTGCATCGTGTCATAGATTGCCAGACCGGCGTAAATTCCCCCGCCAGGACAGTTTATATACATATTGATTTGGCGATCTTGGTCCTCCCGGTCCAGGTATAGCAACTGGGCAACCATAAGATTCGAAACCTGATCGTTGATGGGCGTTCCAAGGAAAATGATCCGCTCCCTGAGGAGCAAAGAATAGATATCGTAGGCTCTCTCACCACGGCCGGTCGTCTCGATGACCATCGGTATGAGCGCATGAGGGTCCATATTGTTCATGATTTTAACCTTACTCCTTTGATGTCTCAACCTCTTGCGGTGCCTCACCTTCGATTGGCGCCTCAGAGGATTCCTCGGTTATATCGGCTTCGCCCTTAGCGACAGCAACTATGTGATCGATTGCTTTCTCTGTGAGCAAGTCCATTGCGATCTTATGGCGCCCTTGTGGATGATCGAAGGCCTTGCGTAACTCATCCGCTCGATCTTCAAAGGGTTCTACCATACGATCGATTGCCGCATCAATTTCATCGCTCTCGATTTTTATTTGTTCAAGCTCGACGAGTCGGCCAAGGACAAGGGCACGGCTGAGTCGCTTTTTCGCTTGTGGCTCTAATTCTGTGCGCAATTCTTCTAACGTTTTATCTTCGACTTTTAGATAATCTTCCAGAGAGAGATTTTGGGATGCAAGCTGTCTACCCATGTCGTGGAGCATTCCATCGATTTCTTCATCCAGGAGAATCGTTGGGAAAGAAATCTTGGCGCCCTCAACCGCTGCCTCAACTGCCTTTATGGCGAAGGTTGAATCGTTCTCGCGCCGTACTTTGTCATGCAGGCTTTGGCGAACTTTCACACGCAGGTCAAGTAAATCTTCGAAATCGCCCATGCTTGTCGCCAGATCATCCGTCCACTCGGGGACGATGCGCGATTTAACATCCTGGCAGATGATATGGAAATCTGCGGTTTTCTCCTGCAGGTCTTCTGCGGTGTAGTCAGCTGGGAAAGTGTGCTCGAGGTCCAATTCTTCACCGGTTTTTAAACCCACAAGCTTATTCGCGATTCCGGAGAACGGCCAATTGGTCTTATCGTCAAGCAGCAGTTCGATACCCGTATGATCCATCAGTGCAATTTCATCCGCTTCTTCGGTATCGCGCAATTTGCCCTTTATGTCGAGAACAACCACATCGGACATTGCCGCAGGGCGATCCGCCGGTTCGATTAGAGCGCGACTCTGGCGTAGCTCCTCCATCATCTCTTCCAGAGCCTCATCTGTGATCTCCGGCTCCTCAAATGGGATACGGATCTCACGGTAGTTGCCTAAATCTACTTCTGGGGGAAGTGGCACGGTATACCGGAGGACCAACGGATCTCGGCTGACGATCTCATCGAGTGAGCCGGGAGCAAAGGGCTCGAGTTCCGATTCTTCAAGCGCCTGCCGATAGAGATCTTGTCCGAGGTTTTCCAAAGCCTCATCAAAGACGGTCTCCTCCCCAAGTTTATTGACGATCATATTGTAAGGTGCCTTGCCTGGTCGAAAACCAGCAATGCGCGTATTCTTGCTCAGCCTCCGTGCTGCGGAACGCATGGCGGATTCCAGGTTTTCAGGTGGCACCTCTACCGTTATTTGGACGCTGCGATCCTCTAGATCCTTTGTCTCAATTTTCAACGAACGTACCCTCCCACAGTCGGCCTATGTCAGACGCAAATAATGAATAGCGCCCGGCAAGTTGGTGGATAAATCGGGTGCACCTTAGGCGCCAAAGGTAGGGAAGGAGGGATTTGAACCCTCACGCCTCTCGGCACGTGATCCTAAGTCACGCCTGTCTGCCAATTCCAGCACTTCCCCAATGGATTGATTATAGCTTTCGCATGAGGTAGTGTAAAGGAGACGTATTGGAGAAATGTAAGAGGAGACACCGAGCACGATCTAGCTTACGCACGTTCCAGCGTATTAATCAACTCACGGCAGAAATGTGGGATGCCTTTTACAACTCGTCCCCATACAAGATTCCCATCTTGATAAGCGGCTTTATCCACCCACTGCACGCCGGCATTGATGAGGTCATCCTTGATCCCGAGCGAGCCGATAGCCTTCTGCCCTTCGACATTGTCTGATGAAATAGCCACCCATCCTGCGTGCCAGGTCAGCGCGATGATCTTTCCAGCTTCATACATTGAGCGAAAAAGATCAATGGTGGCTGGATCGCGCCGAAGATGATCGGGCGCCCATCCGCCCGGAATCACTATGCCATCGGACATCGCCGCGATCATACACACTGTAGATATTTCTGATTTAGCAGTCAGCCATCCCGATATGTTGATGAAGGTCTACTCAACTTCGGGCCCCACGATTGTCACAGTAGCGCCTTCCTCAATTAACCGCATCTGGGGTACCCAGAACTCGAGGTCCTTAAAACCTTGATCCACCAAGATGGCGACGCGTTTACATTCCATTTCCATGCTAACCATCCTCGAATTCTAATCACAAGATAGGGATGAAGGACAAGATACGTTCTAAAGAGGTTACACCGGTTCTTGTGTGTAGGGATGCTAGGCGGGGAGGATAGTTTTAAGGGTTGAACGCACCTGGGCGAGATGCAGCAGGTCGTGGTCGGTGCTTATGGCGACGAGCTCGGCCAGCGTTGTCGGTCCGAAGATTGCGTGGCGAGCCGGGCGTGCCCAAATCTCTAGATCGCATGTTTCAAGATAGGAGATTGTCCTCAGGCGTGCTTGAACAAAAACTTGGAGCGCTTCTGGACCGGATTGATGCAGGTAATCCCGTTCGAGCGCCCATTGATCGGTGTCGAAAGCGGAGAGATGGGGTTCATGGTGAGTTGTGATCGCTTCGACACGTGGGTAGAAGACCTCATTTTCAACATCACGAACGTGACAGATGATCTCATTCAGTGCCCATTCACCCTCTGCGGGTCGGCGGTCCCACATCTCTGCTGGCAGATCCTCGACCTGGGTGAGAAACGCGGCCAGGTAGCCGCGCAGGAGCGCCAGGAGTACCATAGGTTGTGTCACGGGTTTGGGATTTTCCGTTTCTTCAGTCTGAGCCAACCATTTGATGGCCTCTTCCAACGTGCCCCCCGGATAGGAATCGAGGGGGGATGCGCTGACATGGAAGACTTGGATCCCCATCGCCTGCGCCGGCTCCAAGTCATCTTTGGGGTCATTTCCGATCATCACGACCTCATGTGCAGGTTTGCCCAAGAGACCCAAGATCTCAGCATAGTATGCCATGTTCGGTTTGGCGAAATGGAAGTTCTCGTAACTGGTGACGAGGGTATACGGATATCGGTCGACGGGGATGCCCGCCCATTCCAATCGGTATTCCATGGCGATGCGAGGGAAGAGCGGGCTTGTTGCAATGACAACCTCCAGACCAGCTTTAAAAGCCGCCTCCATGAGTTGCTGCGCAGCGGGGATTGGAGAGGTTAGGGTGTGCAGCGTGGGATAAATGTGGGTATAGAATTCGTGGATCGCAGGCCGTAAATCCTCCTCGCGGACGCGCAAGGTGGGGTAGAAGTGATCCGCAAAAACTTGCGCCAATCGGGTGGTGGGATCCAGATTTGCAACCATGGCCTCGCTTCCCACAAGGACTTCGTTGATCACACGATCAGGATCGGCGTGCTCCGCAAGATGTGTGCCAAGTTTCTTCAAGTACACGGGGATAAAGCGGGAGGGCTTGTTGTCGAGAAGTGTATCATCGAGGTCGATGAGGACCGTGGTGATCACGCAGAGTCTCCTTCGGGGGTTTCCATGGGCAGTAGTTCATGGCAATGACCGCAGCCGATCTCAGGGACTTCAACGGCTTTCAGTGTTCGCGTGCAGTAAGCGGAGACATCAACCCGGTGGCGCAGCCCAAAAAAACGTGAGACGACGCGAGCTTCAAGGACCATCGTTGGACATGCATTCGCAAGGACAATCCGAGGTACGCGGCAGTGCATACAAAGATCCGGTGAGTAAACGCCGCCATGAGGCGTGCGTTCAATAAGGCGGCATTCCTGGCGATTGCGGCCACGGTGGAAATCTTCGTAGTAGTATGGGCATTCAGATCCAGCAGGAGTGCGCATAGGCATATAGGGGAGCCAGATTAGACCCGAGTCACATATTGACCGGTACGCGTGTCAACACGGATTACATCGCCAGATTCTACAAATAAGGGCACCTGCACCTTAAGACCCGTCGACGTGGTTACGGTCTTGTTAGCACCCGTGGCGGTATCACCTTTCACGGCCATCTCAGATTCGATTACTTCCAACTCAACAGCCGTGGGCAGTTCAACGTCGAGTGGCTCGCCTTCGAAGAAAGTAAGTTTAACCTCCAATCCCTCGGTGATGTAGTTGATGGCATCTCCTAATGCGGCCTCTGTGAGCGCCGGCTGCTCGTACGTCTCCGTGTTCATGAAGTTGTAGAAATCGCCATCTTTGTAGAGATACTGGACTACCTGGTGGTCGAGGCGAATCTCCTGGACTTTATCACCGGAGGTGAAGGATTTTTCTAAGACCCCACCGGTGCGAAGATTTCGTACCTTTGTGCGGATCGTGGCTTTGCCTCGCCCTGGTTTGTGGTGGGTATATTCGATCACCTTGTAAAGATCGCCGTCGAGCTCGAATGTTACACCGTTACGTAGTTCATTTACATCGATCACAGAGTCCATCCTTGCAGAGAGATGTTCGGATTATAGCCTTGACGGCTTATACCCGTCAATTGCAGTCTTTTTCATCGGCGGGTGCTTCAAGCTCGATGACACAATGCAGGACATGCACATGCATTCAATACGTTGGAGAAGCCTATGTCTCTAAACCGAGTGCGATGGTTGCCAGCGCCAGCGCTGTTTTCTCCTCTTTGCCTGTCTTGACTTCTTGGTGGTTGCAAGAGGCTTGCACGATATTGGAGCCAATGAGAAGTAAAGCTCGACGAAAGTGATCGGCTTCGACAGCATCAACTTTTTCACGCAGAAGATCCCCGGCTTGCTTGAGCCCTTGGAGCACAACGCGATCGTCTTCGTGAAAGGCTTGGAATACCTGGTTATATTCAGCCCGAATAGAAGTCAGGACCTCACGTGCCAGCGGGTTCTTATAGCGGGAGGCCTCTGAGATCTCCCGCGCAAGCGCGCCCATTTCCTGCTTGTCGATCTCTCTGTCGACGCCTGCGACGGCGGTGAAGATCCAGAGAATTGTAAATTGGAGCGTGCGCCATTCTTCATCGGTAAAAACAGATCGATAGCTCACACCCGCCTCCTTTCCCGGGAAATTCACACATCTACCGACTTCAGAAGATGTCTATAGGGGCCGTGTCTGTTACACAAGTCACTATGACTTCAGCAAATCCCGATCCATGGAACACGACCGGTATGAATAATTTCGCTCATTTGTAGGTGATCGGACTTGGGGCTGTGCGATCAACACGGTGCGATCGAAACGTGCGTTCACGTTGGGTGAGGACGACCGATCCCACCGGGACCCTCATCAGAAAACGATCTGAGAAACGTTCCCCGATAAGGATCCTATGTCATGATACATCAATTTCCGCTCTCGTCCAACCTGGTTAATGGGATTGCTTGTGTATAATTGAGCGCCCGGTTGTATGAAGTTGCTAGGGTAATGAAAACGCTTTCTGAGCTTCACATACCCAGCCAGCGTTCTGCTGCCTTGGGAAGGTCAGAGAGACTCCCGACACGTAAAGTGCAGCGCGGAAGCGAATCAATGAAGGCTTTTCCGTATTCTTTCGTGAGGATGCGGCGGTCAAAGACGACCACGATGCCACGGTCGGACTGAGTTCGGATCAACCGGCCAAAACCCTGGCGGAAACGCAGCACGGCTTCTGGTACAGTGTACTCGTAGAATGGTGCCTCAAAGGTTTCTGAACGCGCGGCGATAATGGGATCGTTGGGGACATCGAAAGGCAGACGCACAATGGCGAGCACAGATAGCGCTTCGCCGGGCACATCCACGCCCTCCCAAAAGGAGCGCGTTCCTAGAAGCACCGCTCGTTCGCTGTCCCGAAAACTTTCCAAGAGCATATGGCGGGAAGCGCCAGTGCGCTGTTCATAAACATGTATGTCGTGCTCGTTGAGCGGATTTGTGATCGCGCGAGCGGTGCGACGTAATTGTTCGTTTGAGGTAAAAAGGACCAGCGCTCTTCCGTGTGTGGCGCGGCACAATGCTGTAAGGCCTCGCTCTACGGCGCGCTGATAAGCTTGGCGTTCTGCTGGCTCGGGGATATCGTTGACAAGATAGAGCAGGGTTGATGTTTCGTAGTCGAAGGGGGAACCGAGCGCCAATTCATCCGCATCCTCAGCGTTAAGTCTCCGACGAATGTAGTTAAACTCGCCCCCTGTCGTGAGCGTGGCGGAGGTCATGACAACACTTTCTTTCTCATGCCATAGGAAGCGTTCTACTAAAGGACCCACATCCAATAGGGCAGCATGGAAGGAAAGACCATCCTGGTGAGCTTCCGCTTCGAGCCAATAGATGGTCTGAGGGTCGGGTTCGAAAATCATATTATCGAGATTCATGTAAGTCTGCTCGAGATTTTGAGCGGTGATCCTCACCGCTTGTGCAAGGCCTTCAGCCTGCGCCGAGCCCCCATTCACAAGTTCTCCGAAACCCTCACTAAGATTGATCAGCGCTTCAACGATGGCTTTTAGTGGGCCGCGTAAATCATCCCACGCGATCTCGACGCCAGTCCATTCCGACAACGTGCGAGAGGATGGGACGATACGCTCTCGATGGCCATAAAGCCCAATGGGTTTACCTTCGCGTTTCTGAGACATGAATTCGCTGAGCGTATCAAAGGTGCGTTGCATGAGAAGGCTGCACTCCTTCGCCCGATCAACGATGACCTCTACTGCTTTTTCTAGGGGAGCGATCTCTTCAGGAGAGATTTCGGCGCGTGCGACTTCAAGTACTCGACCGAGTAATCCGCTTGAACGCGAGCCAAGATCACGCACCAGAAAAGTAGCATTGCGCCGGCTCACCTGGAAACTCATGCCGCGGGTCGTGGCTGATTCGAGATGGTGAGCTTCGTCAACGATCAGATAACGATACTCAGGGATGACCCGATTCCCGGTGGCAATGTCAGCCAGGAGGAGCGCATGGTTTACGATCACAACATGAGCACTTTCTGCTTCCTCGTGCGCTTGATAGTAGGGGCATTTCCCAGCAGCTAAGAAAGGACAGGTCTGAGCTGAGCATTCTTGTCCTTCTGCAGAAAGGTCGGTCCAAATTGCGGTCTCTCGCGGGTGTAAATTAATTTCCCCGCGATCTCCCGATCCGCCGTTATAAAGCCAGAGCAGGATCTTCGCGAACACGCGCATCTCATCGGCTGTGCGGGGTCTGATCAGTCGCAAACTGTCAAGACGTCGGGGACAAATGTAATTTGAGCGTCCCTTCAGTACCGCAGCGCGAAAATCGATACCAAGGGTACGTCTGAGATCGGGGATGTCTTTATAGATCAATTGCTCCTGGAGGTTAATGGTATTGGTAGAGATGACCACGCGTTCATGGTTCTGGGTCGCCCAGGAGAAAGCCGGAAGCAGGTAAGCCATGGATTTTCCGATGCCCGTCCCGGCCTCAACAAGCAGGTGCCGGCTTTCGGAGAAGGCCGAGGCGACTTCGCGCAACATTGTGACCTGTTGTGGGCGATGTTCATACGCGGGAAATTGCTTTGCAAACGGACCGCCTGGCTCGAGGACCGCGGCAAGCTCCTCGATGTCTAAAGCGTGGGGCTCCTGTACGGGGATGATGGTTTCATGCCTTGCATAGACGCGTGGAAAGAATTCGCGGAAAAGATCTCTCCCCTCCTGGATTTCAATGCCCCTCTCATGAATACTTTGCAGAACCTCGTCAAAAACCCAACCCGCGCCCCATTCAACCTCACTTCCAAGACGAGCGATTTCCTGCACGATTTCGATTGGCAGTTGCATGGCTTCTTCGAAGAGGCGTAAAAAAACCAGTCGAGTGGTTTGTGCGTCCTCGAGTGCGCGGTGTGCGGTGCGCAGAGGCACACCAAGCTGGCTTGCCAGGCTTGCGAGATTGTACCGCCCGGCATTGGGTAGGAGAACCGCAGCGAGGTCATACGTGTCTAATGATTGATTGTATCGGAAGAGATCTTTGGACTGTAAGAATCGGAGGTCAAAATTGACATTGTGTCCAAGAATGGGCGAATCACCGACGAATTCTTCGAGTTCCTCCAAGACGCTGGAGATGCGAGGGGCGTTCGAGAGCATGTCATCGTTGATGCCCGTGAGGGAGGTAATCATCGCTGGGAGCGGACGTCCCGGATTAACGAGCGTCTCCCATGTATCCTCAATCCGAGATCCGCGAAATCGCACGACACCGATCTCAATAACGGCATCGCGCCTGAAATCCAATCCGGTCGTCTCCAGGTCAAGGGCGATTAGACTCTGCATGGGTAGAATGATGGGATTATAGCATCAAGCTGAGTCATCCATGCTATACTCCTCGCAGAACGCCTCCTGTAGTTCGTCCTACCTTCCATTATGGCCGGGCGGAAGGCAGGTGTTGTGCCTGACAAATAGGGTGCAGCATAGCGGGGACCAATTTTTAGGAGCTAACCCCGTGCAGAAATCCTGGGTAGAGTAGGTCGAGGAGAAGGGTAACGTGAGAGACGCGTTGGGGTTTTCTGTTATGAACGACGCAGACCAGGAAAGCGGAGTCGATGGCGCTGCCTGAGCTTGGCGATCTGGAACTGGCTCGAAGAGCTGCCAAAGATCCCAAGGCCTTCGGTGAGTTGTACAACCGGCACGTCCGCCGTATTTACAACTACATCTATTACCGAACGGGCAACCATCATGACGCCGAGGACCTGACGGCGCGCGTTTTTCATAGGGCATTACGGCATGTGCCCAATTTTCAAGATAAGGGAGTGCCGTTCTCTGCGTGGTTGTACCGCATCGCGCACAATCTCGTCGCCAATTGGCATCGAGATCGAAGCCGACGGCCGGTTGTACCTTTGGAGGATCAAGTTGTACTTGCGGATGTGGATGATCTCCCTGAGAGCGAGGCAATTGCAGCAGAGGAAAGGCACATGCTGCTGGAAGCCGTGCGCAACTTACCACCAGATCGGCAGGAAGTCTTGATTTTAAAGTTCGTCGAACGGTTATCCAACGCTGAGATTGGTGAGATCATGGGACGGACTGAGGGTGCCATCAAGAGTCTTTATCACCGAACCTTAAACGCCCTGCGCGAGGAAGTCGGCAAGGTGGATATTATAGATAAACCTAGCAGTGACCAGAAAGGCGATTCAAGGAAAGATTAGTACGATGATGAAGTGGGACACCGTGAGGTCTGGATTAGTGGTTGCCAGAATGTTCACACAGCACAAGATTAGCGGAGGGTGAGTATGGCGAGCCAGCAACGGCAAACTCACCTTGATAAGAAGCAGCTTGAGAAATGGCTGGAAGAGAGCCTCGTGCCCGTTGAGCCAAGTTCTCGTTTTCTAAAGCGCCTTCACGCTCGACTGGTGATATTTCAAGGGCAGGGGGCGTTATCAGGCTGGATGTTGGTTGTCGTTTTCGTCACAGCCTTGATGCTTGGGGTGACCGTGATCGGGCTAATCATCCGTGGCATCCTTGGGTGGCTGAATTTATTGGGAATGATCAACCGCAGGAGGCAGATGAGCGTGGATCATATCCCAGATCTCGTCGTAGCGAAATCTTCGGACCTTCTGGCATGATGAATGGGGTCAAGCATCTGAGGGAGAGTTTTTCAGCATCCATCATTTGCGGAACAACATAACGAATACTCCCACTCGAATATTGTGTTTAAAGCATACATGCGTCGTGCTTTGGGCTTCGACGCATATTTTTCGTCGCTCTCGGATCAAGGGCTAATAGAAACCCCAGGCAGCAGCGGCGCCACCTTCCATCATGCTGGGGTCCCAGGGCTCCATGCCAAGCTCGATGGTTGTTGGGGTGTTGGCAAGTTCTTCAGATTTTGATCGTGTCGTTTCCAACAACACCGGTGCGTAGGGACAGAACGGCGTGGTAAGGATCATTTTTATATGCATGGAGTCGTCGATGATCGAGACCTCGCGAATTAGTCCCAGTTCGATGACGTTCATCCCTAGTTCGGGGTCGAAGATTTGCCTTAGACCCTCACGAACGTGTTCGGCGACTTCCGGGTGGGTTGAATCGAGTTCCCAGATTGTATACGAGATGGAATCTGCACCCGTCATTTCTCGTTTTCCGCAATGGGCTCGATCTTGTAGTTGCAGTGATCATCGCCCTCAAGGATGCAGGTGACGCGTTTAACGGGAACGGATAGCGCTTTGGCGATGAAGGTTTGATCGATCATACAAATTTCTGGATGCTCTCGGGCAAGGTTTAAATAAGGGCAGCTTAATACACGGATGAAAATTCCATCATCCTCGGTGCGAAGCTCTGGATCGAAACCTTCCTCCGAGAGAATTTCCACCAGTCCTTGAACGCGTCTTAGAAGCGGTAAATTCTGTAAGTGCGCTGCACTTTCTTCTGCCATGGAGACGGCTAAGCTTGAGAGAAGTTGCTCCAATTTTTTATCGGAGAGCGAGTCTTTGATCTCTTCGAGAAGACGATTGCTGAGGCGAAAATATCGGGAGGGGAATAATTCCAACGCTTCTTCCGTGAGTGAGAAGGTGTGATGAGGCCTTCCGACTCCGTGCCTCACCTCTTCAACACGCACTAGCCCCTCTGCCTGGAGGTTGATGAGGTGGTGCCGAACGGATACAGGAGAGATGCCGACGATATCCGCCAGCTCCTTCACCGTGCAATTAACCTGCGAACGAAGTGCCCGCAGGATCGTATCTCGTGTTCTTGATGCCATCGGCCGAGAGTATACCCGGGAGTGGGGGATATGTCAATATTTTATATTATTATCATATTAATTCTGGACGATTGCGCATTTCTTCATGAATGCGAGATGATGCTGAATATTTGTCATATTTATTAATAATATTGACTGTCTTGGGCAGGCGTGCTATAATCCCGCCGAGTTGTGGAATATGGTCTGTCTCCCGAAAACGGGCGGGCAGGAGGGTTTGGATGAAAGCAGTGCTTGAAATCCGTGATTTGCATGTGGCGGTTGATGATAAGGAGATCCTGAAGGGGACCAATCTGGTGGTGCGGCAAGGTGAGATCCATGCGCTTATGGGCCCTAACGGGACCGGAAAATCCACTCTTGCAAACGCATTAATGGGGAGCCCCAAACTAAAGATCACCAAGGGACAAATCCTGTTCCATGGAGAGGATATTACGGAAATGGGAACCGATGAGCGAGCGCGCATGGGATTATTCCTCGCGTTCCAGTATCCTGTCGCGATCCCTGGTGTCTCCTTAGCTAATTTCCTTCGTATGGCGATCAACGCTCACCGGAATGCGAGAGATCCGAATGATAAGGGCATCTCGATCCCTGCTTTTCGCAAGCTGCTAAAGGAGAAGATGGATATGCTCGAGATGCCGCATGAATTTGCCGGGCGCTATCTCAACGAAGGGTTTTCCGGCGGTGAGAAGAAACGCGCTGAAATCCTACAGCTCGCGACACTTGAACCCGAGATTGCTATCCTCGACGAGACGGACTCCGGGCTTGATATCGACGCCCTGAGGATCGTCGCGTCTGGCGTGAATGCGCTTGCAGGTGACAGACTCGGCGTCCTGGTTATTACGCACTACCAACGCATCCTGCGGTACATCCAACCCCAATTTGTACACATCATGCTTGGTGGACGTGTGGTCGAATCGGGCGGACCTGAGATGGCAGAGCACCTTGAAGAGCACGGGTACGATTGGCTGAGAGAGAAGCATGGCATCCAGGCAGTGGAGGCAAGTTGATGGGGGCTGCTTCAGAGCTCGAACGACTGGAAGGTTTGGATAAGTATAAGTACGGATTCAGCGATCCCGATGTTTCTGTCTTTAAGACGAGTAAGGGTCTCGACCAGGATGTGGTGCGGCAAATTTCACAGATGAAAGGTGAGCCCGATTGGATGCTGGAGTTTCGCCTCAAAGCGCTTGACCACTTCATGGAACGCCCCATGCCAACCTGGGGTGGTGATCTTTCCGGGCTTGATTTGGATGATCTTTATTACTACGTCCGACCCATGGAAGAGGAAGGGCGCTCGTGGGACGATGTTCCCGATTCTATTAAGGAAACCTTCGATCGCTTAGGAATTCCGGAGGCGGAACGAAAGTTCCTCGCCGGTGTCGGCGCACAGTACGAATCCGAGATGGTTTATCACAGCGTTCTGGAACATCTCGAGCAACAAGGTGTGATTTTCGTCAGCATTGAGGATGGGTTGCGGAAATACCCCGATCTTTTCCGAGAATATTTCGGCAAGGTGATCCCGATCACCGATAACAAATTCGCGGCACTCAACAGCGCTGTGTGGTCGGGCGGATCGTTCGTGTATGTCCCACCTGGGGTTAAGGTAGACTTGCCCTTGCAAGCTTATTTTCGGTTGAATGTCGCCAATATCGGGCAATTTGAGCGGACGCTCATCATCGTCGATGAAGGCGCTCAAGTGCATTATGTGGAAGGCTGCACGGCACCGGTATATACGACAGACTCATTCCACAGTGGTGTGATCGAAATTGTAGTTAAAAAAGGTGCGCGCTGCCGTTACAGCACCATCCAGAATTGGTCGGTGAGTGTATACAACCTGGTAACCCAGCGCGCGATCGTGCACGAAGATGCAGTCATGGAATGGGTGGATGCCAACATGGGCAGCAAGATCACCATGAAGTATCCTTCCTGCTATCTTGTGGGAGAGGGCGCACGCGGCGAGATTCTTTCCATGGCCTTCGCTTCACGTGGGCAACAGCAGGATACGGGCGGGAAAGTCATCCATGCTGCGCCAAACACTTCGAGTAAGATCACCTCCAAATCGATCAGCAAGGATGGCGGTCAGGCATCCTACCGTGGTCTCTTGAAGGTGCACAACGGCGCCGTTGGTTCTCGGTCAAATGTTGTCTGTGATGCCTTGCTGCTCGACCCTGAATCGCGCTCCGATACCTATCCAACCATCGAAATCAATGAGGAAGATGTGACCATCGGTCATGAGGCATCGGTCAGCAAGGTCGGCGAAGAGCAGTTGTTCTATCTTATGAGCCGTGGTCTCAACGAGGATCAAGCTACCATGCTGGTTGTTTCAGGCTTCCTCGAGCCCTTGGTGAAGGAACTTCCGATGGAGTATGCGGTGGAGATGAATCGACTGATTCAGGTCCAGATGGAAGGTTCGATCGGATGATCAGCACGCTGCCGCTCCCGCTTAGGCAGGGTGAACTTTTAAAGTATGAGGTTGTGTGACTGTATGGGAACGCGTACCGTAACAAGACGCAAACCAGAGATCCGTAAGGCCAAGGCGCTAGAATTGCCGTTTACGCAACAGGACGTCCAGCGGATCTCGGAAGACCTGAAAGAGCCCAACTGGCTCGCGCAACAGCGCTTGGAAGCTTGGGAGCGCTATAGCGCTTTACCTTTTCCATCTATAAAAGAGGACGCTTGGCGGCGAACCGATATCCGGCGGATGCCCGCCGAGCAGTTCAGCAAGAGAGCGGCCGACGACATCCCTGTGGAAGCGGATCTGGTTCAACCCCTGGCGGGCGACACGCAAGGATCTTTGCTCATATTAAAGCCCGGCCATGCTCCAGAGCTCCATCACGAACCTGCGCTTGCAGAGCAAGGTGTACTGTTCACCGACCTGGCGACCGCCGTGCGAGAACACGCCGATCTGCTTGAGAAGTACATCGGGAAGATTGTCTCGCATGATGAAGGGAAGTTTGCCGCCCTGACAGCTTCAATGGTAGAAGATGGTGTATTGGTCTACGTTCCCGCAGGAGTGGATGTTGCCCAACCGCTCCACTCGATTTTGTGGGCACCGGGTGAGGGGGCAGCCTTCTTCAGCCGTGTACTTGTTGTGGTTGAAAGAGGGGCTTCTGCGGTGGTTGTCCATGAGAGCGCGTCACCGACGCCCACGGAAGGCCATGCGCTGCATGCAGGGATCGTAGAACTATATGTTGGGGAAGGTGCGAAGTTAACCTTTATCGAGATGCAGAACCTCGGCAAGCATGTTTGGAATTTCACGCATGAGCGGACGCAGGTCCATCGAGACGGTCAGATACATTGGATCTACGGTGGGGTGGGCAGCCGCCTAACCAAGAATTTTAGCGAGATCGACCTCCAGGGTATCGGAGCGGAAGGTCGAATGTCGGGGTTTTATTTCGCTGATGGGGACCAGCATCTGGATCACGACACTCAGCAAAACCATCGGGCGCGTTATACGACCAGCGATCTGCTGTTCAAAGGTGCGCTGGTCGAGCGGAGCCGATCTGTTTGGCAAGGGATGATTTACGTCGCACCAGGTGCGCAAAGAACGGATGGTTATCAGGCGAATCGTAACTTGATGCTCAGTAAGGATGCCCGCGCCGATTCCATCCCGGGGCTCGAGATCCTCGCAGATGATGTGCGCTGCACACATGGTGCCACCATCAGTTCGCTTGAGGAAGAGCCGATTTTCTACCTTATGACCCGTGGACTACCGCGACCCATTGCAGAACGGTTGGTCGTGGAAGGTTTCTTCGCGCCGATCATGGAACGTGTTCCTTACGAAGGCGTTCGAGAACGCTTCAAGCGCGTGATCGATGAGAAAATAGAGATGCGCTGAAGGCATCGCAGGGGGAAGCATCTGCGTGAGAATTTTGAGGGGGGGGGAGTAATGCAGTGACGAAAAAAGAGATAAAATCTTCAAGTATTGAATCCATCTGGAGAACGACCTATAACGTCGGTGACCCGGTGGAGGTTTTCTGTGATCACAACCAGAACGATCAGCGTGTTCGTGATTGGTTGAATGGCGTGGTCGTGCAAGCGGATGAGAAGATGGTCGCTATCCAATTTGTCGAAGATGTGTATCTCACAGGCGGATGGATGGTGCCTGATCGTGTGTTGTGGTGCAGGCAGGATAGTAATCAAATTCGCGCCGCCCAAAGAACTCACTCACGACGTTCTCGCATTCGACGAAGATAGATTCGGAGACAGGGCATGCAGCTTGATTCAAAGGTCAGCCCTATCGATATAGAAGGTATTCGAGCGATGTTCCCCGTGCTTTCGCGCGAGGTTCGCCCTGGAGTGCCGCTCGTTTATTTGGATTCCGCAGCGACATCGCAGAAACCACGCCAGGTTATCGAGGCGCTTTCGAGCTTCTACGGAAGCCAAAACGCCAACATTCATCGCGGCATCCATCGTCTTGCCGAGGAAGCGACGGAGGCTTATGAGTCTGCACGCAAGATAGTGGCTGATTTCATCGGGGCATCATCGCCGCGTGAGGTGGTCTTCTGCCGTAACACTACCGAAGCAATTAACCTGGTTGCGTATAGCTGGGCACGCAGCACATTACAGGAGGGCGACCTAATCCTATTGACGGAGATGGAGCATCACTCCAACATAGTCCCCTGGCAGATATTAGCCCAGGAGCGGGGGATCCAACTGGCGTATGTACCCATCACCGATGATGGATTGATCGATCTGGCCGAATATCACCGTTTGCTCGGCGATAAGCCCCGCTTGGTGAGCTTCATGCATATGTCGAATATGCTGGGAACCATCAATCCAACGGCCGACATGGCAGCTGCAGCCCACGATGCAGGCGCGCTTGTCCTCGTGGATGCGGCGCAGTCCGTCCCCCATTTACCTGTTGATGTCGTGGCTTTGGATGCGGATTTCCTTGCCTTTTCAGGCCACAAAATGTGTGGCCCAACGGGGATCGGCGTCCTGTATGCCCGCGAAGCATTACTTAAAGCTATGCCCCCCTTCTTGGGCGGTGGAGACATGATCAAACGTGTACGACTGGATGGTTTCTCCACCAACGACGTACCTTATAAGTTCGAGGCTGGCACACCAGCCATTGCCGAAGCTATTGGTCTCGGTGCTGCGATTAATTTCCTGGAATCGATCGGCATGGATCTGGTTCACAAACACGAGCAGTATCTCGTCAGTTATGCATTGGAGCGCTTGGCGGAGGTACCCGGCGTGCGAGTGTATGGCCCTGAGGCAGAACAACGCGGCGGTGTGGCCTCGTTCACCTTCGCTGACGTCCACCCGCATGACGTGGCCCAGATTTTGGATCAAGATGGGATCGCCGTCCGGGCTGGGCATCACTGCGCCATGCCTATTCATGAGCGGTTTTGCATACCGGCTACAACACGTGCCTCCTTCTACCTCTATAACACCACGGAGGAGATCGACAAGCTCATCGAGGGCTTGTATAAGGTGAGGGAGATATTCGCTTAGCTGAAGTGGGCGGTCTGGCATACTGTGATCGTGGAGGGGGTTTGACGCGCTTCAACCGTGAACATTGTAAAAGCATAGAAGGAATTCTCAATGGATGATCTTTACCGAGAACAAATCATCGACCGATATAAGAACCCGCGTATGAAGGGGACGCTCGACCCGCACGATTACACCTACCAGGATGACAATCCCCTCTGTGGAGATGAGATCCGAATCGACTTGCGCGTGGATGAGAACGACCGCGTGACAGAAGCGGCTTTCTCCGGAAGGGGGTGCGCCATCTCTCAGGCTTCGGCGGATTTGCTCGTTGAGTCGATTATTGGAAAGACTCTGGACGAGATTAAATCGATCGGTAAAGAAGACATCCTGGAAATGCTTGGGATTGAATTAGGCGCTGTGCGCTTAAAGTGTGCCTTGTTGTCACTCAAGGTTCTCAAAGCGGGTGTATACGGCATCAGCGAACTCGAGGAGGAGTTGACCTGATTATGAAAGGAATCCCTCGACGTTGGTTTGCGTGTCCTCTAAGCAGAGGTGGGTGGCATGTACAACTACCGTAATTTGAGTGACGAGAAGTTGGAATACATTGCAGTTGCAACTATGGACGAGTTAGGAGATGGGGATCGTTTGGTTGTGGAAATCGACAGGGTAGGAGTCGTGCTCTTCAAGGTCGAAGGAAAATACTTCGCCATCGGAGATGTTTGCTCGCATGATGATGGTCCGATCGCAGAAGGGGAGCTTGATGGTTTGGAGATTGCTTGCCCACGACATGGCGCTCGCTTCGCCCTCCAATCTGGCAAGGCGCTTGCGTTGCCTGCTGTGGTCGATATTCCCGCATACCCTGTCCGTGTTGAGGGTGAGGAGATCTTGGTCGGTTTACCCATAGACACTAAATGAGTCAATATCGCAAGTCCAGGTCGCCTTAGGTGGGCAGTCGGAGTATGGTTACCTCCGCAAATCTCAGAGCAATCCTGACGACTGGACTTTTTTGTATTATCATTACACGATGCGTCGTGTCTGCTTATGAAGCGGATTCGACGCAATAAATGTGTATAGCAATCGATCCTGAGAAGGAGCGTTATGATGGCGAAAAAATGGGTATATCTTTTCGATGAAGTCGCGCAGGCAGAGAAGGTGGCTGGGTCTTGGGAGGGCGTACGCGCACTCCTGGGTGGCAAGGGTGCGAACCTGGCTGAGATGACCCGCATCGGCCTTCCGGTTCCTCCCGGCTTCACGATCACCACAGAGGCGTGCAATGCGTACCTCAAGGCGGGCGCGACCTTCCCTGAGGGTATGTGGGAGCAGGCACTCGATGCCCTCACGAGGGTAGAAGAGAGCACGGGCAAGAAGTTCGGCGATGCAAATAACCCGTTGCTTGTTTCCTGTCGTTCTGGTGCGAAATTCTCCATGCCGGGTATGATGGACACGGTGCTAAATCTCGGTCTCAACGATAAAACCGCAGAGGGCATGATCGCATTGACAGGCGATGCTCGCTTTGTCTATGACGCGTATAGACGCCTAGTGCAGATGTTTGGCACTGTGGTGTTGGATATCCCCGATGACGCTTTTGAAGATCCGCTTGAGGCTCACAAGGAAGAGCGCGGTTTACAGAGCGACACGGCGTTGAGCGCCGAGGATTGGAAAGCGCTGACTGAGCAATTCCAGGCTGTGATCAAAGAACACAAGGGCTTCGATTTTCCACAGGATCCTATCGAACAGCTCCGATTTGCAGTTCAAGCCGTCTTTGATTCTTGGAACGGAAAACGAGCGGTAGATTATCGCAATGCTGCTGGGATCGCACACGACTTGGGCACTGGCGTTAACATCGTCACCATGGTCTTTGGCAATATGGGTGATGAATCCGGCACAGGC
This sequence comes from uncultured Anaerolineaceae bacterium, assembly GCA_964385305.1. GTDB lineage: Bacteria > Chloroflexota > Anaerolineae > Anaerolineales > E44-bin32 > CAYLOP01. Next base: position 33,114 of record CAYLOP010000018.1, read on the forward strand.
GTAGCATTTACGCGTGATCCGGCCACGGGCAGAAAGGAACTCTTCGGTGATTATCTGCTCAACGCGCAGGGCGAGGACGTCGTAGCCGGGATCCGAAACACGAAAAAGATCACCGAGCTCGAAAAGGAGATGCCGGAGGTATTTCGCGATTTTGTCGACGTGTGTGAAAAACTCGAGCAACACTACCGTGAAATGCAAGATGTCGAGTTCACGATCGAGAATTCGAAGTTGTGGATGCTCCAGACGCGTAACGGCAAACGCACCGCGGCTGCGGCGGTGAAGATCGCCGTCGATATGGTTGCTGAAGGCTTGATCTCCAAGGACGAAGCGGTGGCGCGCGTGCAGCCGGAGGACGTCAATGCCCACTTGCACCCGCAGTTCGATCCATCAGCCCTCGCGGAGGCGCGATCGGAAGGGAAAGTGTTCGCGAAGGGCGTGAACGCCTCCCCGGGAGCTGCGGTGGGACGTGTCTATTTTGATGCGGATACCGCCGAGGAAAAAGCCAAGGGTGACGGCCAGGACGTCATTATGGTACGGCCGTTCACCAAGCCGGATGACGTGCATGGCATGCTGGCTTCAAAGGGCATTCTGACCAGTGAAGGCGGCGCCACCAGTCATGCTGCAGTGGTCGCGCGCCAATTCGGCATCCCCTGCATTGTAGGCGCCTCCGAGGTCAAGATCGACCTAAAGACAAGGAAGATGACCGTCAACAGTGTGGTCGTGAACGAAGGTGAGTGGATATCCGTTAATGGCACGACCGGCGAGGCTTTCCTGGGACAGATGGCGACCAGCACACCGACTTTTGAGGAGCAAACAGAGCTGCTCACCTTACTCACCTGGGCTGACGAGATCAGCAGACGGGATGACGTACGCAGCGGCCCAGAGGGTTTCCCAACTCGCGGCCTGCAGGTGTGGGCGAACGCTGACTATCCTGCGGACGCACGCCGTGCTCGAGAGTATGGCGCACTGGGCATCGGTCTTTGCCGCACGGAGCACATGTTCTTTGAGCCCGAGCGCCTTCCGATCGTGCAGCGCATGATCCTGGCGGGTACTTCCGAGGAGCGCGTGGCGGCCTTGGACGAATTGCTGCCCTACCAGCGTAGTGACTTCGAAGGTCTCTTTGAAGCGATGACCGGCTTGCCGGTGATCGTGCGTCTGATCGACCCACCGCTGCACGAGTTCTTGCCTGGTTTGGAGGAGTTGATCGAGGAAGTCGCCACAATGAAAGCCAAGGGCGAGACCGAAGGTCTGGGAGAAAAGGAGATGCTCCTGGCAAGTGTTCGCAATCTGCATGAGGCCAACCCGATGATGGGGCTGCGCGGTGTTCGTTTGAGCATCGTCATGCCTGAGATCGTCGAGATGCAGGTGCGAGCGATCTTTGAGGCGGCTGCTAATGTTAAGCTGGCTGGCAAGGAGCCCAAGCCGGAGGTGATGATCCCGCTCACCGGGCATATCAACGAATTGAACGTGATCCAGCCTCGCCTAATTGAGATCGCCAAGAACGTCATGGACGAGAAGGGTGTCCAGTTCGAGTATAAATTCGGCACGATGATCGAGATCCCGCGCGCTGCACTCACGGCGGGTGAGATCGCCAGCGTTGCCGAGTTCTTCTCCTTCGGTACCAACGACCTCACGCAGATGACCTTCGGCTACAGCCGGGACGACGCCGAGCGCAATTTCCTACTGACGTATGTGGAAGATAAAATCCTTCCTGTGAATCCCTTCCAATCCATCGATCCCGACGGGGTAGGGCGTCTGATGGAGATGGCGACTACCGAAGGTCGCGCCACGCGACCCGATTTAGAAGTGGGCATATGCGGTGAGCACGGCGGTGATCCCGCTTCGATCAAGCTGTGTTTCGAGTACGGATTGAACTATGTGAGTTGCTCGCCTTTCCGCGTGCCGGTCGCCCGACTTGCGGCGGCGCATGCCGCGTTGGCGATGTAGACCTCGAGAATATGAACGGGCGCACACGTGTGCGCCCGTTATGATTTAACCAGATGAGTGGTCGGCCTCTACTTGTAGTCTTCTGGGTGATGTGACATTAAGCCCCGAAATCCTACCGTAGGGGGCGCATCGTGATGCGCCCGTATTTAACGGAAAAGGGCCGTTAAAAGTTCACTTGGACGGCCCCTTTTTATCCCTCGAATGATATGTGCAATATAAGAGGATATCGTTGGTGAATGATGAGAAGGTTCGTGATCGATTCTAGCTGCCCGAAATTCTCTAATCGTCGTACTCGTATTCCTCCTCTTC